>NZ_JAMYUM010000010.1:0-230013 GCF_040322975.1 Mesorhizobium sp. M0074 | reverse complement strand
GTGCGGCAGTGCGCGGCCGCAACCGACCCCACCCGTCCATTCGCCTTCGGCAGCTGTTCACCTTCTCCTCAAGGGGGAGGGATGGCTCCTTACTTCACCAATCCCTTTTCCTTGTAATACCTCTCGGCGCCTGGATGCAGCGGCACCGGCATGCCGTCGAGCGCCTTGGCCGGGTCGATCGCCTTGGCGGCGGCGTGGGCAGCGGTGAGCTGGTCGAGATGCTCGAACAGCAGTTTCGTCATCTGGTAGGCGGTCTCGTCGGAGACATCGGCGCTGGTGATCAGGAAATTGCCGACGGCGGCGGTCGCAACATCCTCGGTCTGGCCCTCGTAGGTGCCCTTGGGGATGACCACGGAAAGGTAGGGCGAGCCGATCTTGGCGACGTCCTCCGCCGGCACGGCAACGATGTTTACCGGCACTGAGGTGGCGAGGTCACGGATCGACGCGACCCCAAGGCCAGCCGACTGCAGCGTGGCGTCGAGCTGGCGGTTCTTGATCAGCTCCACCGATTCGGCGAAGGGCAGATATTCGATCCGCCCGAGGTCTTCGTATTTCAGCCCGGCAGCGGCAAATATCGTGCGGGCGTTGAGCTCGGTGCCTGAGGCCGGCGCGCCGACCGAAAGGCTCTTGCCCTTGAGATCGGCGAGCGTCTTGATGCCGGATTCCTTGCTGGCGACGATCTGGATGTAATTGGGATAGATGGCGGCAATGCCGCGCAGCTTGTCGAGCTTGCCTGGGAAGCCTGCTTCGGTATTGCCTTCGGCGGCCAGCTTCACGGAATCGCCGAGCGCAAAGGCGATCTCGCCCTTGCCCTGCTGCAGCAGGTTGAGGTTTTCGACCGACGCTTTCGTCGCCTGCACCTGGGTGCGCGCGCCTTCGATGCCCTTGCCGTAGATTTCCGACAGCGCGACGCCGAGCGGATAGTAGACGCCGGAAGTGCCGCCGGTCAGCACGTTGATGAATTCCTGTGCCTTGACCGATACCGCGCCAAGGCCAAGCGACAGCGCCAGCACGCCGGCTGCAACAAATTTCGTCCTGAAATTGAGCATGCGATTTCCTCCCTGAAAATTCGTCGCCGTTCCCTCCTCGGCGGCATGAAGCGAAGCGAGTTTAGACAGCGGGCGGGAAATGCCAACCCGCAATAGCAGCGATTAGACGAACGGCTAAGCAGTGCCGCAACACGTTGGCGCTTGCGCGAGGTCGTATCGCGGCAGAAAGATTTTTCCAGCGCTTGTCGAAATCCGGCAGGGCCGCGCGACATAAGTCCGGCTCGCAACGATGCGGCCTTCGAGAAACGGGAGAAGACCATGCGATACATGCTTTTGATCTATGGAAACGAAGCGGGGATGGCAGCCGCGCCAGCAGATGCGGTGACACAGATGTCGAGCGCGTACGTCGCCTACACCGAAGCGTTGAAGAAATCCGGCGCCTGGCTCGCCGGCGACCGGCTGAAGCCGACGCAATCCGCTACCTCGGTGCGGATGGCCAATGGCAAGACCAACGTGCTCGACGGCCCCTATGCCGACACCAAGGAGCAGCTTGCCGGCTTCTATATGATCGAAGCGGAGGACGTCGACGCCGCCATTGCCTGGGCGGCGCGCTGCCCGGGCGCCAGCACCGGCACGGTAGAGGTGCGGCCGATCTGGGAACTCACCATGTGATGCCGGAATTGCCCGATACTGCGCGGGCGGCGGCGGAAGCGGCCGCCCGGCAAAGCTACGGCAAGCTGGTCGCCTATCTCGCCGCACGCACGCGCGACGTGGCCGCTGCAGAGGACGCATTGGCCGATGCCTTTGCAGCGGCGCTCGAGCGTTGGCCACAGGCGGGCGTGCCCGACAAGCCGGAAGCCTGGCTGCTGGCGGTGGCACGCAAGCGCCGCGTCGACGCGGTCAGACGGCGGCTGACACGCGAGGCGGGCCGCGACCACCTCAGACTCATCGCCGAGGAGATGGAGGCGCGCATGGCCGAGGAAGACCTGCCGGACGAGCGGCTCAGGCTCATGTTTGCCTGCGCCCATCCCGCGATTGAGGCCGGCGTGCGAGCACCGCTGATCCTGCAGACGGTCCTGGGCTTCGACGCAGCGACCATCGCCTCGGCTTTTCTTGTCTCGCCAGCCACGATGAGCCAGCGCCTGGTGCGCGCCAAGACGCGAATTCGCGAGACAGGCATTCCGTTCCGCGTGCCGGAGCGGGCCGAGCTCGGCGAGCGGCTGGGCACCGTTCTGGAAGCGATCTACGCGGCGTTTGCCGAAGGTTGGTCCGACCCGGCCGGCACCGAAACGCGGCGCCGCAATCTCGCGACCGAAGGCATCTGGCTCGGCCGTCTGATCGCCTCGCTGATGCCGGATGAGCCGGAAGCACTCGGCCTGCTGGCGCTGATGCTGTTCGCCGAGGCGCGGCGTGCAGCCCGGCGCAATGCGGCGGGTGACTATGTGCCGCTGGCCGAGCAGGATCTTGCATTGTGGGACGACACCCTGATCGATGAAGCGGAGGCGCTGCTCGGGCGCGCGGCCGCCGAGGGTGTTGTCGGCCGCTACCAGCTCGAGGCCGCCGTGCAATCCGCCCATACGACACGGCGGCTGACCGGTTGTACCGACTGGGTCGCGATCAAGGAGCTCTACGACGCGCTGTCGGTGATTGCCGGCTCGCCGGTGGTGTCGATCAACCGTGCGGTGGCGATTGCCGAGGCCGAAGGTGCTTCAGAAGGATTGGGCGCGCTTGATCAACTCAGCGGCGACAAGCGCCTGTATGACTATCAACCTTACTGGGCCGCCCGCGCGGGCCTGCTGGCCAGACTCGGCAAAGTTCCGCAAGCGAGCGAGGCCTATGACCGGGCTATCGGCCTCGAACGCGATCCGGCCGTGCGCCGGTTCCTGCAGGAACGACGGGCATGGCTCGGCCACGCGGAAAGACACTGAGACAAGGCGGAGTGCTTAGGCCGGCCACATGTCGTGGGAAGCATTCAGCCTCTTTATCACTCGATGTTCCCGCAAATTGGCCCACAGGCGTCCGATATTCGGCCAAGCGGTTGGAACCTTCGCGACCTCCGGATGCCAGGCCACCAACATGACGAGATAGATGTCGGCCAGCGAGAGTTGGTCGCCGGCCAGCCAGTCATGGCCTGCGAGGGCGGCATCGAGAATGGCGAAGCTGCGATCCATTTCCGAGACCGCCGCCCGTTTGACAGCGTCCACGCCGCGGGGATCGGTCGTGTAGCGATGAGCGTAGAAGAACCGCAGGTCAGCCGAATAGATGACGGAGGACATGAAAAACATCCAGCGCAGGAAGTCGGCACGGTCAGCCGAACTTGCTGCGGGCGCCAGTCCTGCTTCCGGGTGGCGCTCGGCCAGCAGGATGCAGATCGCCGCCGATTCGGTCATCGAGCGTCCGTCCGGCAAGATCAGGACCGGCACCTGGTTCAAGGGGCTGATATCTAAAAAGGCCTGGTCGGGTCGGCCCTTCGGAACGTCGATCTGGTCGAAAGGCACGCCCGCCAAAGCGAGCGCCGCCTCGATGACAAAGCCGCCGGTATTGGCACGCGTATAGAGCTTGTACATGAAGTCCTCCACCTGCCGGGCAGCGACGATTTGATACGGAAGGGACCCGCCGCTCAAGCGAACGACGCCCGCCACAGGTGGTTTTTCAGCGGTCCACGCCGACGCGTGATACAGAGTATTTGATGTCGGAGGGCATCGCGAAGGATCGCTACTGACCGGTCAAAAACGCTCGTGTCTAAGCGCCCAATCCCTCGAACAGGATCGTCGAGAGATAGCGCTCGGCGAAAGAGGGGATGACGACGACGAGGTTCTTGCCCTTGTTCTCGGCCCGCGAGCCGACGACGATCGCCGCTTGCAGGGCGGCACCCGACGAGATGCCGACCGGCACACCTTCGAGCCGAGCGACGAGCCGTGCATTGGCAACCGAATCCTCGTTCGAGACCTTGACGATTTCGTCATAGATCGTCGTGTCGAGGATTTTTGGCGCGAAGCCGGCGCCAATGCCCTGGATCTTGTGCGGGCCTGGCTGGCCGCCCGACAGCACCGGCGAGGCTTCCGGTTCGACGGCGACGACATGCACCGAGGGCTTACGCTTCTTCAGCACCTGGCCGACGCCGGTGATGGTGCCGCCGGTCCCGATGCCGGCAACGAAGATATCGACTTCGCCATGGGTGTCGTTCCAGATTTCCTCGGCCGTGGTGCGGCGATGGATTTCCGGATTGGCCGGGTTTTCGAATTGCTGCGGAATGACAGCGTCGGGCAGCGTTGCCGCCAGCTCGTCCGCCTTGGCGATGGCGCCCTTCATGCCTTTCGGCCCTTCGGTCAGCACCAGTTCGGCACCGAGCAGAGCCAGCATCTTGCGGCGTTCGACCGACATGGTTTCCGGCATGGTCAGGATCAGCTTGTAGCCCTTGGCAGCGGCGGCAAAGGCGAGCGCGATGCCGGTATTGCCCGAGGTCGGCTCGATCAGGGTGGTCTTGCCGGGCGTAATCCTGCCCGAAGCCTCCAATGCCTCGATCATCGACACGCCGATGCGGTCCTTGACCGAGGCGATCGGGTTGAAGAATTCGAGCTTGGCCAGCAGATTGGCGACGACGCCCTTCTCCCTGGCGAATTTATCAAGCCGCACCAGCGGCGTGTCGCCGATCGTCTCGGTGATCGAATTGTAGATGCGGCCGCGGCCGGGCACGTGTGCGGGGGTGGCGGGCTTGTTCATTGATTTCCTCCCAGAGGTCAAGCGGCAAGAGTCGGGCGGGGCCTAGGATAGAGCCATCCGCCGCGCAAGATAGGCTGTCGATCGAAAAATATCCGAGTGAAGTTCGTGCTGAGTACCCCCGCCCTTGCAAGGCGTGGCAATCCTTGGGCGGATTGGCGAAAGAGATTTATTGGCGGGCAGCAATTGCCGCCGCCGCACCGACCATGAAGCCGGCGGCGGTGCGGTTGAGTGCCCTCAGCGCCCGCGGCGACTTCAGGAACCAGCGCGCCTTGGCCGCCAGCGCCAGATAGGGCACCAGCACGACGAGCAGGACGACGATGGTGAGCGCGACAAGAATGCCGTAATCGGCCAGCGTGATCGTCTTCAGATCGACGATGGTCGGGGTGATGGCAAGATAGAAGATCATCGTCTTCGGATTGCCGAGCGTGACGGCGAGGCCGGCTATAAAGCTGGATGTCAAGCCGCCCTTGCCTTTCTTGGCCTCCACCGTCTCGGGCGTGATGCCGCTCGTCCAGAAACGCCAGCCAAGAAAGGCGAGGTAGGCGACGCCCAGCCATTTGATGGCCAGGAAGACCATGCCGAAAGTCTGTGCGACGAAAGCCAGGCCGAGCACCACGGCAGTCAAATAGGTCAGGTCGCCGAGCATCAGCCCGAACGACATGGCCAGCGACGAGCGGAAGCCGGAACCCAGCGCACGCGCGACAAGCGCGGTGACGCCTGGGCCGGGGATGGCTGCGGCGATGCCGAGGGCGGCGCTATAGGCGAGGAACCCGGTGAGTGTCATGATTGGCGCTTGTCGCACAATGTTGAAGTTGGGTGAATTCCCTCGGGCCGAATTCGATTGCGCCAGCGCAGCAGGCGACACCGCCGTTCAGGAGCGGCCGTCTTCGTAGGTAATGCGCCAGATGGTGCCGTTGCCGTCCTCGGTGACGATCAGCGAGCCGTCCTTGGCCATCGCGACACCGACCGGTCGGCCCCAGACGGCGTCGTTCGAGATGACGAAGCCGGTCATGAAGTCCTCATATTCGCCTGTCGGCTTGCCATCCCTGAATTTGAGCCTCACCACCTTGTAGCCGGTCCTGGCGCCACGGTTCCACGAACCATGCATGGCGACGAAGGCGTCACCCTGATAATCCGCCGGGAAGTTCTTGCCGTCGTAGAAGGCTATATTCATCGGCGCCGAATGCGCCTGCATCAATACATCGGGGACAGTGGCCTTGCCGGCGAGGTCTGGCCGCTCGCCCTGATGGCGCGGATCCTCGTTATTGCCGATGTAGTACCAAGGCCAACCATAGAATCCGCCGTCCTTGACCGCTGTTGCAAATTCGAACGGCACATTGTCGCCGAGTTCGTCGCGCTCATTGACGACGCACCACAATGCGCCGGTGGCGGGCTGCACGGTCATGCCCGTACAGTTGCGCAGGCCGGTGGCGACAGTTCGGGGATTTTTCCCATCCGGGTCAAAGGCGAGCACATCGGCACGGCCGTCCTCGGAGCCCCAGGCCGCCCCGAGCGGCTTTGATTTGGCCCAGGCGTCGAGGCCGCTATCCGGCTCCTTACCTATATCCTCGGCGACGTTCGAGGCGGAGCCAACCGACAAATAAAGCGTTTTGCCGTCCTGCGAGAAGGCGATGTCGCGGGTCGTGTGACCACCCGACGGGATTTGGGCGACAATGGTTTCTGGTTTGCCGGATGTCTTCAGGTCGCCATCGCGATAGGGGAAGCGGACGATGCTGTCGCTGTTCGCGACATAAACCCATTGCGGTTTGTCTCCTGGCGGATAGAAGGCGATGCCGTAGGGATAATTGAGCCCCTTGGCGAAGATCGCTTTCTCGATGGGCTTGGCGCTGCCCTCGGCGAGACGATAGACGCGTATTTGGTCGGCATGGCTGTTGGCAACAAACAGGTCGCCATTCGGAGCGACGCGCACGACACGTGGATTGACGATGCCGGATGCGATCATTTCAGCCGAAAAGCCCGACGGCAATTCTGGCTTGGCGCGTTCGGGCCGTTCCGCCACGCCGGCGCCGTTCGAAGCGGATTGGGCGGGGTCGGCTGCCGGCATGTCTCGCGGCCCAATCAGGCGTCGGACGCCAGGCCTGTCGGCGTGCCAATCGCCAAACGCGGCTTCGCCTTTGAGCACATTCTGGTCCGCCTGCTGGGCGGCTGCCGGTGTCGCAACAAGGAGGGCAGCGGCAACGGCCGCAAAGCCGCCAGATCGGATCATCAACGTCCTCCGGGATTCGCCTCGAACAGGGCAAACGGCATCAGGTATTGATCGTTCCAAGCGGCCGTCCAGCACACGAGGATTTGAAGCCGAACCCGTTCAGTTGCCAGAGGCGTAAAAGTCGTCGTCGAGGCGCTTTTCCAGCGCGACCAGATCGGCCGGCAGCGGCAAACCCATCGCCCGCATCTCTTGCAGCTTCTCGCGCAACTGCTCTTGCACCTCGTGCTGATCCTCTGGCTGGTTGATCATTTCTTCGAGCAGCAGACTGATCTGGGCCTTGAACGATTCCAGCGCCATCCTTTTCTCCTCCTTGCGGCAGGCCCGCGGCGGCTCCTAGCTCAGCATGCGCGAAATCAGCTGCGCGGTATAGTCGACCATCGGTACTATGCGCGCATAATTCAGCCGCGTCGGCCCGATGACGCCGAGCGCACCGACGACGCGCGCGTCCTTGTCGCGATAGGGTGCCACCACCAGCGAGGAGCCAGACAGCGAAAACAGCTTGTTTTCCGAACCGATGAATATGCGCACGCCTGGGCCTGCCTCGGCGAGGTCGAGAAGCTGGATCAGCCCATCCTGCGTCTCCAGATCCTCAAACAGATGCCGCAGCAATTCTATGTCGGCCTGGGCAGTGACGTTTTCCAGGAGATTGGCGCGGCCGCGCACGATAAGCCGCCCAGGCACGCCGCTTTCAGCGCCTGCCCAGACCGCCAGGCCCTTCTCGACCAGATCCTGCGACAGCGTGTCGAGGGCTGCCCTGGTCTCTTCCTTGATGCGGGCGATCTCGACCCGCGCCTCGGCCAGGGTGCGACCGCGGATATGGGCGTTGAGGAAGTTGGAGGCTTCGTGCAATTGCGAGATGGTGATGCCGGCGGGCAGATCGATGACGCGATTTTCGACGTCGCCGTTCTGCGAGACCAGCACGGCCAGCGCCTTGGTCGGCTCGAGCTGGATGAATTCGATGTGCTTAAGCGCCACCTCATTCTTGGCGGCGAGCACGAGGCCGGCGCCGCGCGACATGCCGGACAGCATCTGGCTGGCCTCGGTCAGCATATGCTCCAGCGTCGCGCCCGAGCCGGAGGCGCGCACCTGGGCCTCGATGGTGCGGCGCTCCTCGTCGGAGAGGTCACCAAGTTCCATGAAAGCATCGACGAAGAAGCGCAGGCCTGCCTGGGTCGGCAGCCGGCCAGCCGAAATGTGCGGCGCATAGATCAGGCCGAGATGCTCAAGGTCGCTCATCACGTTGCGGATGGTGGCCGGCGACAGCGACGACGGCAGGATGCGCGACAGGCTGCGCGAACCGACCGGCTCGCCATCCCTCAAATAGGAATCGACGATGCGCCGGAAGATGTCGCGCGAACGCATGTCGAGCGATTGAAGCGCAGGCGATTGCAGCGCGTGCGACGGGAGCACGTGCGACTGCAAACCGGGATCGACTGCCTTTGTCATTTCGAGCCAAAAACCTCCGCCCCGAAGATATAGACTTCCGCGGTGTCGGCGCAACCGGTCCATTTTCCTTTGCGCCTCACGCCCCGTGCGGCTACAAGCCGGCCAAGATTCCCCGGCCACGATTCCGAAGAAAGAAAGAAGCCCGAATGCGCCCTTCCAAACGCCAATTCGACGAAATGCGCCCCATCTCCTTCGAGCGCGGCGTCTCCAAGCATGCGGAAGGCTCGTGCCTGGTGAAGTTCGGCGACACGCATGTGCTGTGTACGGCCAGCCTGGAGGAAAAGGTGCCGGGCTGGATGCGCAACTCCGGCAAGGGCTGGGTGACGGCGGAATACGGCATGCTGCCGCGTTCGACCGGCGAGCGCATGCGCCGCGAGGCTTCGGCCGGCAAACAAGGCGGCCGCACGCTGGAAATCCAGCGGCTGATCGGCCGCTCCCTGCGCGCCGTGGTCGATCTGCAGGCGCTCGGCGAGCAGCAGATCACCGTCGACTGCGACGTGATCCAGGCCGACGGCGGCACGCGCACCGCTTCGATCACCGGCGGCTGGGTGGCGCTCTACGATTGCCTGCGCTGGATGGAAACCCGCCAGATGGCGAGCCTGGGCAAGGTGCTGAAGGATCACGTTGCGGCGATCTCCTGCGGCATCCATGATGGCCAGCCGGTCATCGACCTCGACTATATCGAGGATTCCTCGGCCGGCACCGACGCCAATTTCGTCATGACCGGCAAGGGCGGCATCGTCGAGATCCAAGGCACGGCCGAGGGCGAGCCGTTCTCGGAAGAGCAGTTCGCGGCGCTGATGGGGCTCGCCAAGAAAGGTATTCAGCGCCTGGTCAGCTTGCAGCAAATGGCGGTGGCTTAGCTGCGGTCAATATTGATGAGATTGGCGATCCTGTGACTCCTTCCGCAATCCTGGAATCAGCACTCTACGTGACGGACCTTGCTGCCGCGGAACGGTTCTATTCGGGCGTGCTCGGGCTCGATCTGCTCGGCAAGGTCGATGGCAGGCATCTCTTCTTCCGCTGCGGCGACAGCGTGCTGCTTATGTTCAATGCCGAGGCGACCAAAGTGCCGCCGCCGGCCGACGCCAAGCTCAAAGTACCGCCGCATGGCGCGGTCGGCCAGGGCCATCTTTGCTTCGCCGCAAGCTCGGATGAAATCCCACGCTGGAAAGCGCATCTTGAGGCGAAGAAAATCGCCATCGAAAGCGAGTTCGAATGGCCGCAGGGCGGCCATTCGATCTATATTCGCGACCCGTCGGGCAATTCGATCGAATTCGCCGAGCCAAGAATCTGGGGCATCTGATGCATTCGCCAACTGTTCATTCGCTTGACGGGCATAAGATCGTCGTCGCCAGCCATAACGCCGGTAAATTGCGGGAATTCGCCGATCTGATGGCGCCATTCGGCATTGAAGCGAAGTCCGCAAAGGAATACGGCCTGCCGGAACCGGACGAGACCGGCACCACTTTCGAGGAGAACGCCCTCATAAAAGCCTTGGCTGCCGCCAAGGCCACTGGATTGCCGGCGCTGTCGGACGATTCCGGCCTGTGTGTCGATGCGCTCGACGGCGCACCCGGCGTCTACACCGCCAACTGGGCCGAGACGCCGGACGGCTCCCGCGACTTCGGCATGGCCATGCAGCGCACGGAAGTGGCCTTGCAAGAAGTTGGCGCGATCACGCCTGCCCAGCGCAAGGGCCGCTTTGTCGCGGTCATCTGCCTGGCCTTCCCCGATGGCCAGGCGGAATATTTTCGCGGTGAGGTCGAGGGCACGCTGGTATGGCCGCCGCGCGGCGAGCTAGGCTTCGGCTACGATCCGGTGTTCTTGCCCTACGGGTTCGAAAAGACCTTCGGCGAGATGAGCGCGGAGGAAAAGCATGGCTGGAAGCCCGGCCAGCCAACCGCATTGTCGCACCGTGCCCGCGCCTTCCAGAAATTCGCGCAAGCCCGATTGGCCGGCGCATGACCATGCTGCTCGACCGCAGCCCCGGTTTCGGCGTCTATGTCCACTGGCCATTCTGCGCGGCCAAATGCCCCTATTGCGACTTCAACAGCCATGTCCGCCACCAGCCGGTCGACCAGGAGCGTTTTGCCCGCGCCTTCGAGACCGAGCTGGCGACGATGCGCGGCCGCACCGGGCCGCGCGAGGTGACCAGTATCTTTCTTGGCGGCGGCACGCCATCGCTGATGAAACCGCAGACCGTGGCGGCGGTGCTGGATGCAGTGGCGAAGAACTGGACGGTGCCTGATGGCATCGAGGTGACGCTGGAGGCCAATCCCTCCTCGGTCGAGGCCGAGCGCTTTCGCGGCTATCGCGCGGCCGGCGTCAACCGGGTGTCGCTTGGCGTGCAGGCACTGAACGACAAGGATCTGCGCTTCCTCGGCCGTTTGCACAATGTCGATGAGGCCCTGCATGCGATCGGCCTGGCGCGCGAGATATTCCCACGGCTGTCGTTCGACCTGATCTACGCGCGGCCCGGTCAGACGCCGGAAGCGTGGCAGGCGGAGCTCGAGCAGGCGATCGGCCACGCCGCAGACCATCTGTCGCTCTATCAGCTGACCATCGAGGAAGGCACGCCGTTCCATGCACTGCATGCGGCAAGGAAATTCATCATTCCAGACAATGAGCTTGCCGCCGATCTCTACGCGTTAACGCAGGAGATCACCGCCGCGCGCGGACTGCCGGCCTACGAGATTTCCAACCACGCCAGGCCCGGCGCCGAAAGCCGGCACAATCTCACCTATTGGCGTTATGGCGAATATGTCGGCGTCGGTCCCGGCGCGCATGGCCGGTTCGTCGAAAATGGCCGCCGCGTGGTGACGATCGCCGAGAAAATGCCGGAGACCTGGGCCAATCTGGTCGAGGCCAAGGGTCATGGCGTTTCCGGCGGCGAGGTCCTGACGCGGTCGGAAGAGGCCGACGAGTTCCTGCTGATGGGGCTGAGGCTGGCGGAAGGCATCGACCTTTCCCGCTACGAGGCATTTTCAGGGCGCGGCCTGTCGACGGCACGGCTGTCGGTGCTGCAGGACGAAGGCCTGGTGGCGCCGATCGGCAATGCCCGCCTGCGCGCCACGCCGGCCGGCATGATCGTGCTCGATGCGGTCGTGGCGGATTTGGCCAGATAGCACGTTGAAGAACGTTCTCTCCATCTGCAGCCAGCATCGCTTGCGCAGCCCGACGGCGGAGCAGGTGTTTTCCAAGCGGCGGGACATCGAGGTCGCTTCGGCCGGCACTAATCACGATGCCGACATACCGTTGACGCATGAACTCGTCGCCTGGGCCGACATCATCTTCGTGATGGAAAAAACGCACCGCGCCAAACTGCAGCAGAAATTCAAGACAAGCCTGAAAAAGGCTCGAGTAATCTGCCTCGATATTCCCGACGACTATGCATTCATGGACCCGGCTCTGGTGGGCCTGCTGGAGGCGCGTGTCTCGAAGTATCTGGGTTGAATGATACATCGCGGAGCATTCGCAACCGCGCTTCGAGAACTGTCTCGACCGATCGCTAAGGTTTGCGGGGTCAAGCCTCGTGCTTGTGGCGGTGTTTGGCGCGATCTTTTTCGCTGGTCTCTCCGGAACGGGCCGGCTTGATCTCGCTTTTGTCGCGTGAGGCATGGTGCTGGTCGTCTGTGGAATGTGACGCTGCGCCATCGCGGGCGCTTTTTGTTTCGAGGCGGGTGATGAAAATGTCGAAGCGATTGGGCATCGTCCGGTCAGTGCTCCATCGTGCGGTCGGTTTCGTTTGCGGGCTTGCTCTCTGCCGATCGCTGGCGTGCAAGCGGCTTCTTGGCTCTGCCATCTGCGGCTTCGGCAGGCAGGCTCTTGTCGCATGGCGCGGCGAAGCGTTTGCGGCCGGCATAGTAGGGTTCGAAAACGTCCTGTATCGTCAGGCTGTTCATCCTGCTCCTCCCGAGATCAGGGGTAAAATTCGCCGGCAACGGTTTCGTTCCCTACTGTGGCGAAGGCATGGCGGCCGGTTCACGTCGGCATCCCTTTTGGAACCAGGGCCTTTGCAACCCAGGCTTTTGCAACCAAGCGTGAGCCGTGCCAAACAGGGTCGAACGGAGTTGTGCAGGTGACCGGCGAATCGGCCAAACGCAGTTATGTGGTCGGGCAGACCGAAATCGCCGCCCGGCCGCTCGAGCCGGCGCTCTACCTGGTGGCGACGCCTATCGGCAATCTCGCCGACATCACGCTGCGCGCGCTGGAAACGCTCGCCGCCGCCGATATCGTCGCTTGCGAGGACACACGTGTCAGCCGCGTGCTGCTCGACCGCTACGGCATCCGCCGCCGCACCACCGCCTACCACGAGCACAATGCCGGCGAGGCCGGACCGAAGCTGATCGCGGCGCTGCTGGCCGGCCAAAGCGGAGCGCTGATCTCGGAGGCCGGCACGCCGCTCATCTCCGACCCCGGCTACCGGCTGGTCGGTGAGGCGCTGGAACGCGGCATTCGTGTCGTGCCGATCCCCGGCCCATCAGCAGCACTTGCCGCTTTGACGGCATCCGGCCTGCCCTCGGACGCGTTTCTGTTTGCCGGCTTCCTGCCGGTGAAGACCGGGCAGCGGCTGACGCGGCTGGAAGCGCTGAAGGCGGTGCCGGCAACGTTGATCTTCTTCGAATCGCCGCGCCGGCTGGCCGAGACGCTCAGTGCCATGGTCGAGGTGCTGGGCGGTGCCCGCAAGGCGGCCATCGGCCGCGAGCTGACCAAGACCTTCGAGGAGATGCGGACCGGCACCCTGCAGTCGCTCGCCAGCCATTACGCCGCAGCTGATACGCCGAAAGGCGAAATCGTCATCTGCGTCGGCCTGGCGGATGTTGTCGCTGATGAGCCTGAAGACATCGACCGGCTGCTGCTTTCGCTCGCCGCCGAGATGCCGGCCTCCAAGGCAGCGGCGGAAGCCGCCAAGATGACGGGTGGCCAGAAGCAGGCGCTCTATCGTCGGCTGCTCGACCTCAAGAATGCCGGAAGAGACGGCGATGGCTGAACGGCCGAGCGCCAGCCGGCAAAAGGCCTACCGGCGCGGCCATCACGGCGAATGGCTGGCGGCGGCGGCGCTGATGCTGAAAGGCTACCGAATTCTTGCCCGCCGCCACCGCACCAGGTTCGGCGAGATCGACCTGATCGCGCGGCGTGGCGATCTGGTGCTGATCGTCGAGGTCAAGGCGCGCCGCACGCTGATGGAGGCAATGGAAGCCGTCGGTCGCGAATCGGAGCACCGCATCGAAGGCGCCGCCGATTTCTGGCTGTCGCGCCAATCCGACTACGGAAAATTATCGGTGCGCTTCGACATGATGGCGGTGCTGCCGTGGCGCTGGCCGGTGCATGTCGAGAACGTTTTCTACGGGCGGAACTAGGCTATTCCCGAAGTGGGGCCGTTTTGCTGCGCCTGCGGTTCAGATCATGGTTTGCCGATCTGTCAAGCATCCGCCCAGCGCTGACTGGAACAAAACCGTTCCTGCGTTGTTCCCCAATCGTCCTGATGTTCGACGGGCTGGTTCAAATGCCGGCCAGGGCAGTCCTCGTGGTAGCTATGCGAGGACAAAGGGATGGCGAGGTAAATGGATCCCGACGATCTCAACCCGGAACGGATCGTCACCGTGTTCGGCGGAACTGGCTTTCTCGGGCGCAGGATCGTGAAGCGGCTCCTGGAAAGAGGTTTCACGGTGCGCGCCGCATCTCGCCATCCGGCTCGCGTGGCCCTGGTCTTTTCCTCGATTACAAGGATGCCCGAAGCAGTCGAGGCGGATATATTGGATGCGTCCTCGATCGGGTCGGCCATTACCGGATCACAGGCGGTCGTGAATGCCGTCAGTCTTTACGTCGAGCAGGGCGTCCAGACCTTTGAACGCGTGCATGTGAAAGCCGCGGCCGATCTCGCTGCCGCGTCGCGCGACCGCGCGATCGACCAGTTCGTCCAGATTTCAGGGATCGGCTCCGATCCTCAATCGGATTCGAATTACATAAGGGCGCGTGGGCGCGGAGAAGGTGCCGTGGAAAGCGCATTTCCCGGCGCTTTCATTGTGCGTCCCGCCGTCATGACAGGACCTGACGACGCTTTCCTCACGACCATTGTGAGGATGATACGCCTCCTGCCGGTCTATCCGCTGTTCGGCGATGGTGGCACACGGCTTCAGCCGGTCTATGTGGCAGACGTCGCAGAAGCAGTGAGCCGGCTGATCGACGGGCGAACCCAGGGTTCATCCATATTCGAATTCGGTGGCCCGCGTATCTATGCCTATAAGGAACTGCTTCGGGAGATCGCCCGACAGCTCGATACGCACGTCAAGCTGATGCCGGTGCCGTTTGCGGTATGGAACGCCTTGGCTGGCGTCGCGGAACTCCTCCCGGCTGCCCCCATAACGCGCAACCAGATCGATCTTATGCGTCAGGACAATGTGGCAGCAATCGACGCGCCTGGCCTGAAGGAACTCGACATCGAGCCGCGGGATATCGACGAGGTGATCCGTGCGATCGAACAGCGCCGTCGCGTAGGCTCGCTCTCGTCTCCGGCTTAGGACGGCCCCCTGATCCTGGCGGGAACCTATCGCCGCGCGACAGGTTGGTCGAGCTTGAAGCCAGTGAAAGAAGGAGAAGAACTATGGCCAGATGCGATCAATGCGGGAATGACTACGACAAGGCCTTCAACGTGACGATGGCCGACGAGACCTACACATTCGACAGCTTCGAATGCGCGGTCCAGAAACTTGCTCCGACGTGTCCGCATTGCGGATGCCGGATCATCGGACATGGCGTCGAACAGGATGACATCATCTACTGCTGCGCACATTGCGCCGCGGAGGAAGGCGCGAGCGCGCTGACCGATCGTGCGCCTTGACGCACCTCCTTTGGCGTCTCCAGGTCGACCATTCCGAACGACTGCGCCGGCTCATCCCATATATGGCCAGTGCTGTCGGCACGACGACGACCAGCCGAGGTCAAGGCCGCCGCACGCTGATGGAGGCAATGGATGCAGTCGGCCGCGAATCGGAGCGCCGTATCGAAGGTGCCCGCGATTTCTGGCTGTCGCACCAATGGACTACGGAAAATTGTCGGTGCGCTTCGACAAAAGGCAGCGTGCGTCGTCTTGATCGCGCCAGAGCTGTCATGTTCTTGCACGTTCAAGAACCCACGTTCGACGGCTCGTTTAGACGCCGTTCCGTGGCAAGTCGGCTCCCGCTTGGACAAGTCGCTCCACGACGGCGGCCGCCTCCTCTGGAATGGCCGGTATGGTGCCCGACTTCCGCGTCGATCCGAAATCGAGGCCGGCGAAAAAGAGACCTGGAACAGCGCCGACGCCATCCTCGTGGACGGGCTGGCCGGCTGCATCGAGCGCGCCGGGAAGCCGAACCCATGCGAAATCGCCGGTGAAGCCCGTGCACCAGATCACTGATCTGATGCCGCTCGCCGTCCAGTCGAGGGAGCGGATCGGAGGATCGGGCAAGCGCGGTTCAATCGTCTCGGCCGGATCATCCTCGGCCAGTGGCGCATCGAGGCCGGCGCGCTCGATGTACTCGTCAACCAGGCGCTTGGCATTCGCGGAGACTTCGTCGGCAAATCGCATATGGTCGTCGAGCTCGTCGCCGAAGACGAGGTTGCCGTTCTCCACACCCCTGAAGCGGCCGAGCAGCACCACGCCCTGCGCGCTCAGCGATTGCAGGCTGATCGTATGGGTCGCGCCGACCAGCGCGCGGGCCTGCAGCTTGCCGGAGGGGAGGACGAGTTCCTTGCGCGGAACGTCGAGAAAACCGGACAGCGTCAGCCATTTAAGTATGTTGCCCCTGCGGTAGCGCCGCACCCAACGGCCGTTGCGGCTGGTCGCCAAAAAGACCACACGTCCTGCCAACGCCAGGTCCTCGGCGATCTGGCCGCCCGACTGGCCGCTGCCGACCACCAGCACCGCGCCACTCTCGAACTCGGCCGGGTTGCGATAAGCCGAGGAATCGACTTGGCGAATTGCGGTTGGCAAATCCGCCGACCCTGCTGGCCGGACCTGCCGATTCTGGTCGCCGGTGGCGATCACCACGTTGCGCGCCAGAAATGCCCCGTCCGTCGTGGTGATGCGAAAGATCCCGTCGTCTCTCGTCAGCTCTTGCACCGGAGTTTGGGTGCTTACCGGCAGGCGGTGCCGCTCGGCATAGCCTTCGAGATACGCGACAAATTCGTGGTGGGTTATCGCGCCCCACGGCTCGGGCCCCTCGTAGGAATCACCGGGTAAGATGGAGCGAATGGTCGGCGAATTCAGTCGAAACGAGTTCCAGCGCTGCGTTCGCCACGTCTCGCCGATCCGGCCTCGATCGAGCACACGGTGGTCGCGGTCCTGCCGTTTCAAGAAGTAGCTGACGCCGAGTCCCGCCGGACCGGCGCCAATAACGAGGGCGTCAAGAACTTCGCTCATGCATTCCCCCTGCCAACCATACGTTGACAAGATCGTATGGCTCGGCTTCGGGCAAGAATAGAGTTCCGGCTGGGATTGCGCTATCCGCGCCGGCTCACCCCCAGATGGCCAGCCCCGCCAGCCCGACGATGCCGACGACCAGCCGCCACCAGCCGAACAGCGCATAGCCGTGGCGCGAGACGTAGTCGAGCAGGAAGCGCACGACGATCAATGCCGTGACGAAGGCGGCGACGAAACCGACGGCGATGATGGGCAGGTCGGCGCTGCTCAGTACATTGCGGTTCTTGAACAGGTCGAAGGCGAAGGCGCCGACCATCGTCGGGATGGCAAGGAAGAAAGAGAATTCCGCCGCCGCCCGTTTGTCGACGCCGAGCAGCAGCGCGCCGACGATGGTCGAGCCCGAGCGCGACGTGCCGGGGATTAGCGACAAGCACTGAAACAGCCCGATCTGCAGATAAAGCCTGGTCGGAAACCGCTCGACATCGTGGTAATACGGCTTCGGCTTCATGCGATCGACCAGCAGCAGGATGACACCGCCGATGATCAGCATGATGCAGATCAGCCGCGGCGATTCGAACAGCACCGTCTTGATGAAGTCATGCGCCAGTGCGCCGATAATGGCCGCCGGCAGGAATGCGATGAGAATGCCAAGGACGAAATGCCGCGTCAGCCGATCGTAGGGCAGCTCGAGCAGCATCTTCCAGAGACGGCGGAAATAGACGCTGAGAATCGCCAATATGGCGCCGAGCTGGATCAGGATCTCGAAGGCCTTTCCGGTCGAATGAAAACCGAGGAAATGGCCGGCGAGCAGGATATGACCGGTCGAAGACACCGGAATAAACTCGGTCAGGCCCTCGAGCAGGCCGAGCAGCAGCGCTTCGACGACGGTCTGGCTTTCCATGGCAACCTCGGCGTTGGAGTGAGGGCTTGAGAAAAGGGCTTGCTTGTCATGGCGCGGAACTCCCCCTATAGGTCGCAGCACCCTGACAGCCCGCTGAATCGGGCGGCCAAGACTTACCGGCGCAGCCGGCGATTTGCCAGTGCGCTTTATTATCGCGGGACCATGCTGACGCTTTTCCACCATCCGATGTTCGCCAGCTGCCGCTTCGTCCGCCTCGCCTTTGGCGAGTATGGCGAGGAACTGGCGCTGATCGAAGAGAAGCCGTGGACGCGGCGCAAGGAGTTCCTGGCGCTGAACCCGGCCGGCACGCTGCCGATCCTGCTCGCCGAAGGCGACGTGCCGATCGTCGGCGCAGTGGTCATTGCCGAATATCTCGACGAGACGCGCGGCGTACTCAAGCGCGACAAGCGGCTATTCGCCGAGGATCCGATGGAGCGCGCCGAAATCCGCCGGCTGACCGACTGGTACCTCAACAAGGCGGAAAGCGAGGTTACCCGGCATCTGGTTCGCGAGCGCGTTCTGAAGCCGGTCATGCCGGAAACGGCAGGCGGCGGCTCGCCCGATTCGGCGGCGATCCGCGCCGCCCGCGCCAATATCCGCCAGCACATGAAATACACCAACTGGCTGGCCGGCACCCGTCACTGGCTGGCCGGCAACAAGGTCACCTATGCCGATCTCGCGGCGGCGGCAGCACTGTCGGTGCTCGATTATCTCGGCGAGATCGACTGGCGCGAACACAGCGCCGCGCGCGAATGGTATACAAGGGTGAAATCACGGCCTTCGTTCCGGCCGCTTCTGTCCGACCGGGTGCGCGGCCTGTCGCCGGTGTCACATTATGCGGACCTCGATTTCTGATACGGCAAAGCTGCGCGCGCTGATCGACCGCGAGGCGCGGAACGCCGGCTTCGACGCCGTTGCCGTCACCACGCCCGATGCGATTCCGCAGGCGCCGGAACGGCTGGCCGAATTCGTTGCCGACGGTTTTCACGGCTCGATGGGCTGGATTGCCGAAACGCTCGAGCGGCGAGGCAAACCGACGACGCTTTGGCCAGAGGTCCGCTCGATCATCGTGCTGGCGATGAATTACGGCCCCGACCACGACCCACGCGACATCCTGGCAAAGCGCGACCGCGGCGCGATCTCGGCCTATGCGCAGAACCGCGACTATCATGACGTGATGAAAGGCCGGCTGAAGGAGATCGCCGGCAAGATCGTGGCACGCGCCGGCGGGGACGTGAAAGTGTTTGTCGACACCGCGCCGGTGATGGAAAAGCCGCTGGCCGAGGCGGCCGGCCTCGGCTGGCAAGGCAAGCACACCAACCTGGTCAGCCGAACGCATGGCTCCTGGCTGTTCCTCGGCACCATCTTCACGACGGCCGAACTGGTGCCGGACGCGCCTGAGGACGACCATTGCGGCTCCTGCCGGGCCTGCCTCGACGTTTGCCCGACGGATGCCTTTCCGGCGCCTTACCGGCTCGATGCGCGGCGCTGCATTTCATACCTCACCATCGAGAACAAAGGACCGATCCCGCATGAGTTCCGGGAAAAGATCGGCAATCGTATCTATGGCTGCGACGACTGCCTGGCCGCCTGCCCGTGGAACAAGTTCGCCCAAGCCGCTTCGGAGGCAAAGCTTGCCGCCCGCGCGGACTTGCGCGAACCGCCGATCGCCGAGCTGCTGCGCCTCGACGACGCTGCCTTCCGCGTGCTTTTTTCGGGCTCGCCGGTCAAGCGTATCGGCCGCGCCCGTTTTATCCGCAACGTGCTGATAGCGGCCGGCAATTCCCAGGACTTGTCGCTGGCCGGCGCCGTTCGCGCGCTGCTCGACGACGCCTCGCCCCTGGTTCGCGGACCTGCGGTATGGGCGCTGTCGCGGCTGGTGCCGGGTCGGGAATTTGCCGAACGTGCCGCAGCCGCTTTGCAAGCAGAAGATGACGAGGCGGTGAGAGGCGAATGGCTTCTGGCCCTGCCAAAGCCGATCGAGGCGCATACATGACAAAAAAGCAGATTTTCATCTTCGGCGCCGGTTATTCGGGCAAGGCCTTCGCCCGCGCCAACAGGGATGCCGACACAGCGATCTTCGGTACAACACGGTTGCTGGAAAAATTCGCGGCGCTGCGGCAAGCCGGTATCGTGCCGCTGCGTTTCGATGGCACGCTGACCTCCGAAATCGGCGATGCGCTTGGGAAGACAACCCATCTCGTCGTCTCGGTCGCGCCGGACGAGGCCGGCGACCCGGTGCTGGGCGCGGCACGCGAGGAGATCGCGGCCAACATGCCGGAGCTCGAATGGATCGCCTATCTCTCCACCGTCGGCGTCTATGGCGACCATGGCGGCAATTGGGTGGACGAGGCCGCCGAATGCCGGCCAGTATCGAAGCGATCAGCGATGAGGGTTGCCGCCGAGCAGGATTGGCTGAAACTGGGCCACGACGTCGGCCGGCCGGCGGCGATCCTGCGGCTTTCCGGCATTTATGGGCCAGGCCGCAACGCCTTGGTCAATCTGGAAAACGGCACCGCCCGGCGGTTGGTCAAGCCTGGCCAGGTGTTCAACCGCATCCATTGCGACGACATTGCCGGCGCGCTCTGGCATCTGGCCGAAGGCAATCGCGGCGGCATCTTCAACGTCACCGACGACCTGCCGGCGCCGCCGCAGGACGTCGTCGCCTATGCCGCCCAATTGATGGGCATCGAGCCGCCGCCCGAAATTCCGTTCGAGACCGCCCAACTTTCGCCCATGGCGCGGTCCTTCTACGGCGAGAACAAGCGTGTCGCCAACGCGGCGATCAAGGCGGCCGGCTATGGGTTTCGCTTCCCCGACTATCGCTCGGCGCTCGATGCCATGTGGGCGAGCGGCGACTGGCGCGACGGCGAGGCGCGCAGCCCGATGAAACGGTCATGATCGATACGCTGCGCGGGGCGTGGTATGATGCGGTTCAAATCGCGGAGGGGTCCAGCTTGGGAAAGACGTTAAAGCGAGCCTTGCCGGGCAAAACACTGCTGCTGACGGCAGCTCTGGCCGTCGCCGGCCTGACGCTTGCAGCGCAGACGGCGAGCGCCGAGCAACGGGCAAAAGACCTGTTTGGCGCCAAAGAGCTGCCGGCAATCGCAACAGCGCAATCGATCGGCTTTTATTCCAAAGGCTGTTTTTCCGGCGGCGTCGCCCTGCCCATGGACGGCCGGCACTGGGAGGTGATGCGACCGTCGCGCAATCGCCGCTGGGGCCATCCGGCAATGATCGCGCTGATCGAGAAACTGTCGCGCGACGCCGCTGCCGACGGCTGGCCGGGCCTGTTGATCGGCGACATTTCGCAGCCGCGCGGCGGGCCGATGCTGACCGGCCATGCCTCGCACCAGATCGGCCTCGACGCCGACATCTGGCTGACGCCGATGCCCGACCGCAAGCTCTCGGCCGAAGAGCGCGAAAACATCAGCGCTACCTTGATGGTCGATGAAAAAACCCATCTGGTGAAGGACGGCCTGTGGACGCCGATGCACACGCGGCTGTTGAAGCGCGCCGCGAGCTATCCCGAAGTCGAGCGCATCCTGGTCAATCCAGGGATCAAGAAGAAGCTCTGCGACACGGTCAAAGGCGACCGCAGCTGGTTGCGCAAGGTCAGGCCGTTCTGGGGCCACGACTACCACTTCCACATTCGCATCGGCTGCCAGGCTGGATCACCCGACTGCAAGGCGCAGGAAGCGACGGCGCCGGGCGATGGCTGCGACCAGGCGCTGGCCTGGTGGTTCACCGAGGGGCCGTGGCGCCCCAACAAGAACCCGGACAAGCCGAAGGCACGCGACGTGATGACGATGGCGAACCTGCCCAGGCAATGCCAGTTCGTGCTCGACGCGCCGGCTCCGGCCACGGCCGAAGCAGTCACCTACTATGGCGACGGCCTACCGATCGCGGCAGAACCCGCTCTCGCGGCAGAACCTTCGCCGCCGCCGACGGTCGCAGCCGGCGCGGCAGCGCTTCCGGCCTCGGCGAACGCCTTTGTGGCGACCCCCGAGATCGGCATTCCGCTGCCGCGGCCACGACCGGGGCACTGATGCGGGCAGCGTGTTTGCTGTCTGCATCCGTGCATCTCCACTTCGAAAACCGATTTCCCTTTTTGCGGTCATGCGCTAGTCAACGAGAGAACGGCGATACGCGTCGGGAACGGACGAGAGCATGCCAGGCGTAAGCGACGACGACACTCTGTTGCGATTTCCGATCCTGATCGGTGACATAGGCGGCACCAATGCGCGCTTCTCGATTGTGCTCGACGCGAATTCCGAGGCCGGCGAGCCGACGATCGTCCAGACCGCCAACTTCAATACGATAGACGAGGCGATCCAGGCGGCCGTGCTCGACCGCTCGTCGGTCCGGCCGAATTCAGCTGTGCTGGCGGTAGCAGGCCCTGTCGAGAGCGACGAGATCCCGCTTACCAATTGCCCATGGATCGTCAAGCCGAGACAGATGTTCGCCAGTCTCGGTCTCAGCGACGTCGTGGTGCTCAACGACTTCGAGGCACAGGCGCTGGCTGTCGTCGCGCTCGGCGAAGAGCATATGGAAAAGATCGGCGGCGACGAGCCGGAACCGAATTCCGGGCGGGTGGTGCTCGGCCCGGGAACCGGGCTCGGCGTCGCCGGACTGGTCTATGCGCTGCATCACTGGATACCGGTGCCCGGCGAGGGCGGCCATATGGATATCGGGCCGCGCTCGCCGCGCGATTTCCAGGTGTTTCCGCATATCGAGAAGCTCGAGGGCCGCATCTCCGGCGAACAGATCCTGTCCGGGCGCGGCCTGGTCAATGCCTACCGGGCGGTAGCCAAGGCGGACGGCAAGCCGTCGCCCTTCACCACGCCGGCCGAGGTCACCGCCGCGGCGCTGGCAAAGAACGATCCGGTGGCCGAAGAGGCGCTGTCGATCTTCGTCACCTGCCTGGGACGCACCGCCGGCGACCTCGCTCTGGTGTTCATGAGCCGCGGCGGTGTTTTCCTCACCGGCGGCATCGCGCAAAAAATCCTGCCGGCGCTGCGCATCGGCAATTTCCGCGCCGCCTTCGAGGACAAGGCGCCGCACAGCGCCCTGATGCGCAGCATGCCGGTCTATGTCATCACCCATCCGCTGGCGGCGCTTTTAGGGCTGGCCGCCTATGCCAGAAATCCGTCGGTGTTCGGCGTGCAGACGGCGGGGCGGCGCTGGCGGGTCTAGAATACAAGCTGCGCCGCGACGAAGTTTCGCCGTCCTCGGCCATAGGCAAGCCGCCATTGGAGCGTTAAGAGGTTGCCGAATTGCAGCCCGGCCGGACCGAAACCACAAAGCGCTCCAACTTGACACTTCCAGCACCAACTAAAGGGAAAGTCCGTCCCAGCGAGATCGTGGCGGTGATTCGCCGCATCGTCGCCGAGAACAGCCGCGATTATCGCTGGTACTATGCTCTTGCCGTGCTTTGCCTGGTGACGATCGCGGCGACAACCGCCTTCACAGCCTGGATCATGAAGGATGTCATCGATCAGATCTTCTACCAACAGCGCGGCGATCTTATCGCGCTGATCAGCGTGTCGATCCTGGCCGCCTTCATGCTGCGCGGGCTGGCCAGCTACGGCCAGGCAGTGACGCTGGCCAAAATCGGCAACAATCTGGTGGCGCGCTATCAACGCCGCATCTTCGACCACCTGATGAAGCTCGGCGTCAGCTTCTTCAACGACACCCGCTCGGGCCGGCTCGCCGCGCAGATCAACGAGAACGTCAACGGCATCCGCGATCTCCTGTCGATGACGCTGACATCGCTGGCGCGCGATGCCGTATCGCTTGTCGCGCTGGTTGGCGTCATGATCTGGCAGGACCCGATGCTCTCGGCGATGTCGCTGCTGGTCGGGCCGCCCTTGATCTACAGTGTCACCTATCTGATGCGCCGGGTGCGTCGCATCACCCGTGAATCGGTGCAGATCAACTCGCGGCTGATCGGCGCGATGCAGGAAGCGACGCAAGGCATCGCTATCGTCAAGGCCTTCACCCTGGAAGACGAGCTGTCGCGCCGCATCGGCGGCCTCGTCGCGGGCGCCGAGCAGCGGGCAAACAAGATCGCCCGCGTCTCGGAACGGCTGACGCCGATCTCCGAAATGCTGGCCGGCTTCGCCGTCGCCGGTGTCATCGCCTATTCCGGCTACCGGGCGACCGTCGGCGGCCAGCCGCCGGGCGCGGTGTTTGCCTTCATCACCGCCCTGCTGCTTGCCTATGACCCCGCTAGGCGGCTGGCGCGTATGCAGGTCGGCATGGAAAAGTCGCTGGTCAATGCGCGCATGATCTACGAGCTTCTCGACCTCGAGCCGCAGCAGGGTGACGTGCCGGGAGCCGCCGAGGCGAAATTCACCTCTGGCGAAGTGCGCTTCAACAACGTGTCCTTCCGCTATGTCGAAGAGGCGCCGGTCCTGCAGGATTTGAGCTTTGTCGCCGCCGCCGGCAAGGTGACCGCCATCGTCGGCGCCGCGGGCGCCGGCAAGACGACGCTGGTTGCGCTGCTGCAGCGCTTCCACGACGTCGAGTCGGGCAGCATCGAAATCGACGGCCAGGACATTTCAAAGGTCACCAAGCATTCGCTGCGCGGCTCGATCGCCTATGTTTCACAGCAGCCTTATCTGTTCGAAGGCACCATCCGCGACAACATCCGCTACGGCAGGCTGAGCGCCACGGACGCCGAGATTGAACGCGCCGCGCAACAGGCCGCGGCCGACGATTTCATCCGCCAGCAGCCGCAAGGCTACGACACGCCGGTCGGCGAGAACGGCGTGACGCTGTCGGGCGGCCAGCGCCAGCGTGTATCGATTGCACGCGCTATCGTTCGGCAGGCGCCGATCCTGCTGCTCGATGAAGCCACCTCGGCGCTCGACAACGAGGCCGAGGCCCGCGTCCAGGAAGCGCTGACCCATGTCATGGAAGGGCGCACCACCATTGTCATCGCGCACCGGCTGTCGACGGTGGTCAATGCCGACCATATCATCGTGCTGGAGCAGGGCCGGCTGGTCGAACAAGGCACGCATGCCTCGTTGATGGCTGACCCGCACAGCGTCTATGCCCGGTTCCACCGGGTGCAAGGCAGGAAGGGGCTGGGGCTTGTCGATGACGGCGAGCCAATCCAGAGTGCGGCGGAAAATGGTCGCGCGAAAATGGCGGCCGGGAGACATTCATGAGTGACACGCCGACCGTTAGTGAAATGGGCCTGGTGGTGGTGGGCGCGGCCGGCCGCATGGGCCAGGCGCTGATCCGCGCCATCCACACGATACCGGGCGCCCGCGTCGCCGGCGCGATCGAGCGGGCCGGTTCGCCCCATATCGGCAAGGACGCCGGCGAGCTGGCCGGCGTCGGCAGGCTCGAGGTGGCGATCGGCGACGATCCGCTGCCGGCCTTCGCCAAGGCCGACGGCGTGCTCGATTTCACTACGCCGGCGGCGACCGTCGAATTCGCCGGCTACGCGGCGCAGGCGCGCATCGCCCATATCATCGGCACCACCGGCTGCTCGGCCGAAGACAATGCCGGGATCGCGGCGGCGGCACGGCACGCGACGATCGTCAAGTCAGGCAATATGAGCCTCGGCGTCAATCTGCTGGCGGTGCTGGTTGAGCAGGCGGCGCGCGCGCTCGATGCCGACGATTTCGACATCGAGATCCTGGAAATGCACCACCGGCACAAGGTCGATGCGCCATCGGGCACGGCGCTGCTGCTCGGCGAAGCCGCCGCTGCCGGGCGTGGCGTAGCACTTGCCGGCAACGATGTTCGCGTGCGCGACGGCCATATCGGCGTGCGCAAGGCAGGCTCGATCGGTTTCGCCAGCTTGCGCGGCGGCTCGGTGGTCGGCGACCACAGTGTGGTGCTGGCCGGTACCGGCGAGCGCATCACGCTCGCCCATCATGCCGAAGACCGGGCGATCTTCGCCCGTGGCGCGGTCAAGGCCGCCCTGTGGGCGCGCGGCAGGAAGCCGGGACTGTATTCGATGCGGGACGTGCTCGGCCTGACAAGCTGATCCACAAGATTGGCTGATCCACAAGATTTGAAGGAGCAAATATGTCGAGAACTCTCGTGCTCGTGCGCCACGGCCAGAGCGAATGGAACCTGAAGAACCTATTTACCGGCTGGCGCGACGTCGACCTGACCGAACTGGGCCATGCCGAAGCCAAGGCGGCCGGCGCCAAGCTCAGGGCGCGCGGCATGAAGTTCGACATCGCCTTCACGTCGTCGCTGATCCGGGCGCAGAAGACCTGCCAGCATATTCTCGACGCCGTTGGCCAGAGCGAGCTCGAGACCATTCGCGACCAGGCGCTGAACGAGCGCGACTATGGCGATCTCTCCGGCCTCAACAAGGATGATGCGCGCAAGAAATGGGGTGAGGAGCAGGTGCATGTCTGGCGCCGCTCCTATGACGTGCCGCCGCCCGGCGGTGAAAGCCTGAAGGACACCGGCGCGCGCGTCTGGCCCTATTACCTGCACGATCTGCAACCGCATGTGCTGCGCGGCGGCACCGTGCTGGTGGCGGCGCACGGCAATTCGCTGCGCGCGCTGATCATGGCGCTGGACGGCAAATCGGGCGAGGAGATCGTCAAGCTCGAGCTCGGCACCGGTGTGCCGATCATCTACACGCTCAACGCCGATTCCACGGTGGCGTCGAAGGAAGTGCTGGAGCATTGAGCCGGAGAAGGAACGCGGCTTTCAAAAAAGCGCGTTGACACTCATCCCTCGCCCGCTTAATGAGCGCGCACCAGCCCAGATGGCGGAATTGGTAGACGCGCACGGTTCAGGTCCGTGTTCCGCAAGGAGTGGAGGTTCGAGTCCTCTTCTGGGCACCAAATTCCCGCTTCGAACCGATTGATGCGGTTTCAGAGACCCAAGAAAAAGCCCGGTTTGCCGGGCTTTTTCTTGATCCAATGCTCTAGGCTGCCCTACCGTCAGCCATGGCATCCACAAGATATCTAACAATTATCCGTCCGGGTTAGGCAGCGATCTGTCGTTGCGACAGCGCAGCAGCGGAAGGACTTGGCCCGAGATCACTCTGGTGATCTTCTGTTGCTTGGCGTTGGTTACGACGTTCATGCACGCACATCCGTAGCCGTGGCCCGAACCAGGCACATTGGTCTCGACGAATTGCCGCTCGTCAAAGGCCGGCACATTGTCGATGCCTTTGGGATCCGGGCGTCCCTGCATCTGGATCCACCAATCCCCGTCACTGTCGGTCAGGACGAGGTTGCCGGGTGTCGGGCTGGAGTACCAGCCACAACGGCGCTCGGCATAGGCGGCGGCAGACAAGGACATGATGGTCAGGCAGAAACAGATTGCGAACAATGGGCGCATGAAATCTTCACCTCCCTGAAATAAAGCAGGTCATGCCGTCAACGATCTGCGTTGACGCCGGTAACGAGGCGACATGACTTTGCAGCCCTTATGGCCTTAATTTCGTGTCCACATTTTCTTCAATCAACCCGCAATGAAGCGTCACAGGCTTCCTTTGGACATCACTTAGTGGACCGTCGATGAAATCGCAGCTGAGCAGATTGTCCGGACTGCTCTTGCGCGCCGACGCGACGTTGACGTTGACCTCGGGAGGGCCCGCGAGCCAGTCGAGACGCTTCGTGTCGACCTTTGTGCCGCTGATGCGGGCGTGGCCCGCTGTGCCCGCTATCTCGACCTCTTCGTCCTGCGGCGTGAGATCGATCTGGCCGACTTCGTTGGCATGCTTCTCGGCGCTCCGCTTCGGGTCACCGTAATAGGAGGCGAAGACAACGATCCTCTCTTTGTCAGCCGCGAGCTTGGCGGCTGCTTTCTTGGAAAGCGTGACGTTAACGTCGAAGCTCATGTCAGTCTGGGCTGTTGCCGGCACGGCACATGCCAACAGTACAGATGCCGCAATTGTCATTGCGAGCGACGATCCATAGCGTTTCACAATCCACCTCCCTCAAGTCCCTCACGCAATGATGATGCCCCTCGCATCCTTTCATGTCTGGCGGCGACGTCACGCTCGCCGCCGGCTTCATCGTGATCCGATCAGCTGTGGCATGTGTCAGTTCGCGGCCGGAACAGGGCAGCTCATGTCACCTTCCTGGCATTTCAGATAGCCTTCGAAACCTTTGACACGGGATTGTGTCAGGCCGTCCTTGCACTGCGCGATGAGCATTGGCATCATGCTTCCTCCGGCCGCGCCTGCGGTCTGGAAACTGCACTCCGCGTCGCGAAACTTGCCCCAATCCCGCTGTGCCTGAACAAGAAGCTTCTTGGTATCCGCATCGTCCTTCAGGCGGGCTTCGATCTGCTTGTAAAGCTCATTGAGCTTCTTGTCGGATTTTTGGAACTCGGCACCGAAGCACTGGTTCATGGTGGCCTGATCCTTGGCCTCGGCGCACTTGTCCTTGGCAAGGGCGAATGTCGGCGCAGCCAGAACCGCGGCAGCAGTCAGTATCGCTATTTTCATCGATTTCCCTTTCCGGTTGCAGTCAAGCTCTTAAGTTGCTCAGCCCCGCCTTATGTTCTCTTCAGCTATCCGTCATTGCCACGGTCGGCCGTGCCCATGGCCTGATTATCTGGTTTTCATTGGATCAGCTTTGCCACCTTCGGCGACCGTGACGGTGCCGACCTTTCCTGAGCCGGTCAGTCTGCCGCCCTCCTTGACCGTGACTTTGCCGGAGACCTCCCCGTCAACGACAAGCAGTCCCGAGACGGAAACGTCACCAGTCAACAATCCGGTCACGCGCAACTCCGCCCCAGACGCCACTTCGGTTATGCCCGAATATTTGTTCTTTCCGCTCAGCGTCAGCTTGCCGCCGGCGACCACGAGGCCGCCGCTGTCGCCGGCGTCATCATAGTTCGCGATGGTTCCATCAAATTGCCCGTCGGCTTCTGTCAGGATCAGTCTGCCCGCACCCAGATAGACCTCGCCTTTACCGCTAAGGTTGCGAATGGCCGTATCGTTCAGGGAGTGCGCCACCCCCCAGGGCTTCAGATAGTTTCCTTTCTGATCGATGTTGAGCACACCGTCGACCATGACGCGCGAGGAATGCTCGATGCTGCCCGGCCCGGCCAGAGTAAGATACCCATCGGCCGCGATATGGGTTGTGCCGGTGTAGGTATTGGCCCCGGTCATACGCACGTCCGCATCCTTCTCGATCGTGAAGTCGCCGGCGCCGGAGACGATGCCGGCCAGTCCGAGCCATCCGTTGCTTCCAGCATCGCTGGTCGCGCGATTCAACTGCACTTGATCCTTGGCAGCCGCGTCTGTCGTAAAGTTAGCACCGCTGACAAAATAGGGTGAATATGCGGTCGTCCTGTTTTCCAGATCATTCATTATTGAATTGGACTCGAAGAATGGCAGACCGAGAATGAGACCGCCGACTTTCATCTCATCGCTTTGGCGGAGAATGTTGACATCATCATATTCACGGTTATTTATACCATCATCGAATCCAAAAAACTTGAAGTCGACTATCTCATCACCAAATTCAGCAATATGAAATCCTCTCGACTGAAGCTTATTCAAAATAGATTCTGTTGTAATATAAATAAAGCTTGTCGTTCCTGTATCCAATAAAACAGGTCCACTGAAATCAACCGATTGCTTCTTTCCCTTATGGTCAAAGGAAATTTTATAACGGTAAGACCCTTCGTACTGACTGGATGCATTCGCGCCTGATCGCGGGAAGCGTCTCTGGAGGAATTCGTAATCCAGTTCGCCCCACGGTATCAGGGCCGTAAACTGGGATCTCAGACTGGGGGACAAATTCAGCGTCAGGCAGGGAGCGCAGCCCGGTGTCGTCCTCTTTCCAAGATTTGCATTGGCGGAGACCACATAGCCGCTTTGCGTCTGACTGCCAGGAGCGGCGGTCTGGTCCCCCTTGTCGATAAAATCGCCGGCTCCAAAGACGCCGTAAAACGGCGCCTCGTTACCGGGTTCGCCATTCTTCATGCTCTTGCGCGCATCAAGATCCGCATAAACCGGCGTATCGCCATGGTGGCCCACGGGCTTTTGCGTCACATTCGCATCCTCGAAGTCGCCGAAATCCTTGGTGAAGACGTAATCCACCACCCGACCTACGCTAAAGCCGCCGTCAAAGGTTACGGCAGGCTCCGAGGGATCATCTGGATCGTAATAGGACAGGCTGTCGACCCGGGCCTGTTGTACCCAACCTCCGTAGGTGCCGTTTCCATAGGGGTACATTTCGGGCTTGCTGCCGCGCACCGGCTCTACGCCAGGGACACTCGAATCGATCTCAGCGTTGAACTCATCCGACCCGGTGTCGAATTCGAACAGACGAGGCTTGGCACCATTGATGCCCATCACGATCCCGAGTTTGTGGTAGATGACTTCATCACTGCCGGTTCCGAGGTGCCCAACAACATGTTGCAATGGAATGGGTATCGGGTCGGCAGCCTGGGCAAGGCCGGTCTGGCCGTTCTCCTCGGCCACGGCAGGTACGGCATGTGATGTGTTCGCTGCCGGAACGGGGCAGCTCGCATCGCCTTTCTGGCAATTCAGGTATCCCTCGAAATCTTTGACACGGGATTGCGTCAGGCTGTCCATGCACTCCGCGATGAGCGTTGGAATTGCGCTTTCTCCGGCCGCTCCTGCGGTCTGGAAACTGCACTCTGCGTCGCGAAATTTGACCCAATCCCGCTGTGCTTGAACGAGAAGCGTCCTGATATCCGCGTCGTCGTTCAGCCGGGTTTCGATCTGCTTGTAAAGCTCGTTGAGCTTCTTGTCGGATTTCTTGGACGCGGCATCGGCGCACTCGTTCGGGTCGGCCTGGTCCTTGGCGGCGTCGTAGCATTTGTCCTGGGCAAATGCGAAAGCCGGCATGGCCAGAACGATGGCAGCGGTCAGCATCGCGGTTTTCATCGATTGTCCTCGGTCTAGAACTGCCGGCACGGTCGGCCGTTAGTTGGCATCGTCATCGTCCGATCCGTCAGCGTCGTTACTGTCATCCGACGCATCGTCATTACTGTCGGTGCTGTTTTCGTCATCACCATCTGCCGACGGGTCGTCATCGTCATTCTGATCGCTGGAATCGTCCTGATCATCGGAATCATTGTTGTCAGTGCTGTCATCCGACGCATCGTCATCCGTGCTATCGTCGTCGGTGTCGGTGCTGTTCTTGTCATCATCACCGTCTGTTGAGTTTTCATCGTCGTTCTGATCGCTCGAATCGTCCTGATCGGAACTGTTGTCGTCGGTACTGTCGGCCGGGTTATTGTCGTCAGTGTCGGTGCTGGTATCGTCGTCGTCAGCATCGGGAGAAGACACATTTGCGTCCGGATTGGCGTCGCCAGGCTGCGAGTCGTCCGCGCGATAGCTCGTGTCATTGAGGCCCGTCTCCATCTCGTCGTCATACTCATCGACGATCTGTGTCCACACCTCTCGATTGTCGACGCTCGTCCATTGCGAAATATTGTCGACCGAGATGTTGGTGTTGAAGTTGTTGACGGTGATGTTGGTGTTGACCTCGACGACATCTGCGACTTCTGTCCCGCGGTTCACGCCAAACAGGAAACTGGTGGCACTCACGGCAAGGGCGGCCCAAACGAGTCTGTCGACATCAACCGGCGTCGAAATCGGTTGATGCCGCACTGTGGCAAGCACGTCACCCGGTCGGATACCTTGCCGCGCGGCAATGCCATGGGGTGCAACAGCCAGGACATACACCCCGCGAAGTTTTGGCGGGATCTGGTAGCGGTGCCGAGAGGCGTGATTGATCGGTATCAGAACCGCATCAAGAGCCCGGGAGACGTAGGGTTTCGGCAGATCATACTTGCTGGCATGCGCAATATTGATCGTTTGCGGGACGGTTACGCTTACGACGGCCGTCATTTTCACTGACGTTGCCAATGCACGGGCGAACTGCACGATCAGTCTGGATTTTCGAAGACTTTGCATTTTGCACATCCTGCAGCTGATGATTGGAGTCGATCTCAGAGCCCCGGCGCCCCGGAGCGCTCACCAATCATTCTCCCCCTGCACCAACGGTCAGCGGCAATTTCCAGCGATCATCACCGTCGTTCCGTAACTTCCTCGGCAAAACACTTTGCCAGGTCTTGCGGCGCTCCGAGCTTCTTCGCCCAGGATACCAGTTCAGGTTTTTCCGACGGCTCGGCATAGCCGCCCCACACGTCGCGAAACTGCTTCTTTCCGTCGACTGTCTGGAAGAACATCACGCCGTCGTCGCTCACCGGCGTGGAGACGTAGGCGGCGCTCCAGCTGCCGCTCTCCATGATCGAGAAGAACTTTGCCTGAGCGGGCTTGAACTTATTGGTCATCGCCGAGACGACGAGAGGGGCATATTCCTGCTTGCGCGCCTTCGTCACTTCGACCTTTATACCGTCACAGGCGTTATTCGCAGCGAAAGCGGACGTCAGCGCCATTCCCAACCCCGCAAGGCCGACCATGACGATTTTGACACGTCGACGGATGAGACCGTTCAATTCAGACATGAGTGGCTATCCTCTTCGTTGTTCGCTGCAGGGGCCATTAATCGGAATCGTCGTCGTCTGATGAATTGTCATCGTCCGGTGTATCGACCTCGCAGCCGATGCCGCGGCAGCCTTGGTAGTTGCCTTGCGTATCGAAGTTCGGATTGCCTTCTTTGTCGTACTGCGGTCTGTCGTCGATGCTTTGATCCCCGTCATCAGGATCGTCGACTTTACATCCGAGCCCATGGCAGCCGATGTAACGGCCCCTGGTATCGAAGTTGGGATTGCCGTTCCTCTCGAACTGCGGCCGGTCGTCTATCTTCCGGCTCCCTTTATGGGACCGATCAACCAGGCAGCCCTTTCCGCGACAACCATCGTAGTCGTCGGTGGTACAACCGACGATCGCCATCAAAGCAGTGGCCAAGGCCGCACAGATTACGAGTTTCCATGATTCATTCCTCCGACTGGCTGGCGGCGGACATCGTCCATATCGGAAGGCCATTGCAGGCGGCGATCCTCGCTTTTGCCGCGAAGGCTGGCGCCAATCGGAGGAGGGCAAAGCTTCGCCGGCCATCAAACGAGAGCCAGGCTGTGGGCGATGCATTCGACGACTTAGCCGACGGTTGCCGTAATCTCTTACGTGGGAGGGAACGCTCCCAGCGGGGGCCGCCGCATTAGCGAGTGTCAATATTCCTCTCCATGCTTAGTGCCCCGTCCGCCCAAGCATGTTTCAACGATCCGCTGACGCGGCTGTGCTTCCAAGAAATGCATCCGAGGCAGCCTATGACAAGGACAAATCCAAATATCGCAGGATTGAATTTTGCAAATGCTTAATAATTCGGAATCAGCACGGGCTATCTTAGCAGATACTGAAATGTGATCAGTAGCAAGATTCAGGAATGCTTCCTTAGTTTTGTTCTCATTAAGCCGAGCTAGTACAAGTAATATTCTATGTTGTTGTGAATTTTGCGCCAGCTCTACAAAAAAGGCGCGACGATACCACATCTTATACAATCTCCCTAATCGCGATCTATTGTGGTATTTTTTCGAACCCAGCCAACCGTTGCGAGGGCCGAAAGAAACGCGCCCCTTTGCCCGACTTTTCAACGCTGCGGCGTGCCAAATAGGGGCGCAGTGGGGGCGCCGCGGCCGCGTTGTGGGCATCTTCCCAGTCGGATTGTCATCGGGTAGCGTGCAGGGGCGGCACGTGAAGGCGCTCTCTTTGGCGAATGCACTGCTGCACCTTCAGCAGTTGCCCGTCAGAAGATGGGGCTGGTGTCACAACCAGGTGCTTGCCGCGACAGATTGTTCCCGTCGCGGTTCATTTCAGCACCGAAGCGAGGGGGAAGAGATGCAGAACCGATTTCGGCAGTGCTTGCGGAAAGTGTCGCTGGCGGCATTGACGATGCTGGCGCTAAACATCCCGGTCCACGCGGCTGATCTCGTCATTGCAATGCCGAACTGGCCGTCGGGCCAGGCGACGGCAAATATCCTCAAGGTCAGCCTGAAGGAAAATTTCGGGCTCGATGCCGATGTGCGCGAGATGGGGACGCTGATTGCCTTTGCCGGTCTCAATTCGGGTGAGGTGGATATTCATCCCGAAATCTGGCTGCCCAATCTGGACAATCTGGTGAAGAAGTATGTGGACGGGGCCGGCACGGTGGCCATCAGCCCCATTGGAGTGCCGGCCTGGCAAGGCATTTGCGCGACGCGTGAGGCAGCCGACAAATTTGGAATTCACGACGTTTCCGACCTCAGCGATACGAAGAAAACCGCCGCGTTGGATACTGATGGCGACGGACGTGGCGAACTCTGGATCGGCGCTGAGGGTTGGTCCTCGACCGCTATCGAGCGCGTCCGCGCCAACAGCTATGGTTATGCCAAGACGATGACCTTGCTGGAGACGCCCGAGGATGCCGGAATGGCGGCTGTCGATGCCGCGGTCGCCACGGATCATCCAATGGTGTTTGCCTGCTACGCGCCGCACTACGTCTTTGAGCTGCACGACATTGTCCGGCTTACCGAGCCGCCCTTTGATCCGGCAAAGTGGAAGATCGTACTGCCGTCAGAAGATCCGCTCTGGGTCTCGAAGTCCAGCGCGCCGGTGGCATGGGATACCGCACATTTTCATATCGCCTACGCCACCTCGCTGCGCAAAAAATATCCGAAGGTTGTGGCGTTCCTGGAACGGGTCGACCTGAGGCCCGAGGAAATCACCAAGATGAGTTATGCGCTCCAGGTAGAGCGTCAGGATCCTTACGAATACGCCAAACAATGGGTTGCCGCACAAGGCGCACGGGTGCACGGGTGGGCAAATCCATGAGCGGAAATCCTATGTTCGCGGAACGCGGCACCGTCCGGCGGCGCTCCCTCACGGCAGTCGTCGCCGCGGCGTTCGGTCTTGTCGCGGTGGCGGCGCTGGCTGCGGGAACACAGGTTTTCGACCCGAAAAGCCACAAATGGGTGGACTACGATCGCACCAAGGCACGCAAATACTACGCCGCGCATAATGAGGTGCCCGAGGCATTTCGTCCGCAGATGGTCAAATTCCGCACCGCGGAAGTGCCAGGCACGATCATCATCGATGGCAATCAGCACTTTCTCTATCTTGTGCAGCCGGGTCAGCGGGCCATGCGCTACGGCATCGGCGTGGGCCGGGAAGGGTTTGGATGGGCCGGCATCGTGCGCGTCGGCCGCATGGCGGAGTGGCCGACCTGGACACCTCCGGCCGAAATGGTCGCTCGCGATCCGAAGGCGGTGAAATACGCTGGAGGCATGGAGGGAGGGCCCGACAACCCGCTCGGCGCAAGGGCGCTCTATCTCTATGAGCGCGACCAGGACACGATCTACCGGATCCACGGTACCCCGGAGCCTTGGACGATCGGGCTCGACGTGTCATCGGGGTGCATCCGTATGAGGAACGACGACATCGTCGATCTCGCATCCCGCGTCAAGGTTGGGGCCAAGGTCATCGTTCTCATGCAGGGGGCCGCCCTCTACAAAGGTGTATGAAGCGGCATTCGGAGAGGGACAAGCAATGTCGGGAAAAAATGCAGTGAGAACTTCGATCCGGGGGACAGCAATCGGATTCCTGGCTGGAGCCGTTAGCGCTTGTGTCAGCACGCCACCGCCGCCGCCTCAGGACCAGATGTCCAGGACCAAGGTCGAGACGGCCCCGGCGGACCTTCAACTGCTTTGCGCCAATGCGGTCGCCAAGGCGAGCGGTGTCGACAGCACGAAGATACTTCCGGTTTCATCGAGCAAGCTCGATTCCAAGACCTATCAGGTCGAACTCGATGCCCGTGGCAAGAAGACAAGCTGCCTCGTGGATACCGACGGCAACGTCAAATCGGTTGAGCCCGTCTGATCCGCTCTGGTTGACGAATTCGCAACCAACCTGACGATGCGCCCTGGCTGCAGACATGACGATGTTTGGGGCGGCCAGCCGCGATGAGCGGTTTGGAGAGCCTGGCAAACCGCGCGCCTGCCTCACCCCAGCCCGATCCGCTTGGCGCCTTGCCGGAACAGCGCCTCGGCGTCCGGCTCGAAGCGGAACGTGCCGATGAAATCGTCGGCGCAGTAGTTCGGCAGCATCTTGCGCAGCGCAGCGGCGAAACTTCGTGCCTCGTCCAGCCGCCCCGCCAGCGCAAGGCAATGCGCGGCAATCGCGAGGATGATGGCGTGGGCGTTGGGACGCGCGGCTGCTTTCAGCGCCCATTCGGCGGCTTCGTCGAACTGGCCGAGCCGGACATGCGACATCGCCCTGGCGCCCAGCATACCGAACAGCAGCGGATCGAAGGGGCTCAGATGCCTGGAATGGTCGGATGAGCCGATCGCAGCCTGCGGGTCGCCGGACTGCGAATGGACGAAAGATAGCGCATAGTGGCCGAGCGCGAAATTCGGGCTGAGGTCTACGGCGCGTTCCAGCTCGATGAGGGAGCCGTCCTGCTCGCCGCGCAGCCACAGCGCCCGCCCCATGGCCCAGTGAGCGGCCGGATTGTGATCGTCGACGAGCAGGCTCTGGCCGGCTGCCTCGAAGGCCAGGGCGCTTTCGTGGTCGGTCGCCCCAGCGCTGGAAGGCATTTTGCCAATGGGTGAAGGAGAGGCCGGCATAGGCGCGGGCGAACGTCGGATCGAGCTTCAAGGCTATGTCGAAGAAATGCCGGGCCTGCTCGTTTTCCGCGCGGGTGAAGCGATACATGTGCCAGAGACCGCGGTGGTAGGCTTCCCAGGCGTTGAGCGAATTGGGCGCCTTCAACATGGCGCGGTTGCGCTCGACCGTCTCGATCTCGGCCGAGATCGACGAGACGATGCTGTTGCCGATGTCGTCGAGCACGGCAAAGATGTCGTTCGGCTTGCGCTCGAACGTCTCGGCCCAGACGATCCTGGCCGTGCGCACTTCGACCAGCTCGACCGCGACGGTGACGCGGCCGGCCTGGCTGCGTACCGTGCCGGTGGCGACATAATCGACATTGAGCCGACGGCCGGCATCCTCCGGCCCAATGTTTTTTTCGGCGAGCGCAAACACCGAACCGCGCGCGATGACGAAGAAATCCCTGAGCTTGGCCAGGCGGGTGATGATATCGTGGGTCAGGCCATCGGCGATGCCTCCGCGTGGGCCGCCGTCAGCCGTCTCTTCGGCAAACGGCATCACCGCAAGCGAAGCCTTCTGCGATGCAGCAGTGTCGGAATTGGGAAGCACAATTGACGCGTGAGGGGCCGCGGGTACGAGTGACGGTCGCGCCCAGAGCGTAGCGGCAGGTCGTTCGTTGCGGATCGTGCGCCATGCCTCACGAACGGGTCCGAAATCCAGATCCTCCGAAGCAAACAGCTGCGCTGCGGAAGCGAGATGTTCCTCGCAGGCGTCAAACTGGCCGCGCTGCGCCAGCCCTTTCAGAAGAGCCACATGCGCGCGCCCGTCGAACGGAGCGAGTTCCAGCCATTTGTCCAGATGCGAAGACAATCTGTCGGCATCCACCGGAAGCTTGTTGACGAGATGTTCCAGGATTGCGGCGTGCCAAGAGCCGAAGCGGCGGCGCTGGGCGATCAGCCAGCTGTTGAAATGCGGGCTGCGGTCGATCTCCAGCCCATCGAGAAAGTCGCCGGCGAACATTCCGGAAAGAGCCTGCAGCCGCTCTAGACCGAGCGTCTCAACGCCCTTGGCGGCGGCCGAGGCTATGTCGACAGCGTCGACGGAAGCACCTCTCAGATCAAGCGCGATCGTGTCGCCTGGTGTCTCGACCCTGCGATGATGCGGTTCATCGAGGATGCCTCTAAGCTTGCTCAGGCACCAGCGAAGCTCGCCGCGCGGGTCGTTCGGCACATCCCACAAAAGCTCGCAGAGGCGGCTGCGGCCGACCGGATGCGGCGCCAGCGCCAGATAGGCGAGCAGCGCACACAGCTTGCGCGATTTTGGGAGCTGGATGATGATGCCGTTGCGTGCGATCGTCAGCGGTCCGAGCAGACGCACGGAAAAGCCGGCCACCTCGCCGTGGAGGCTCGATCGGGCGGATTCCACGAGCGTTTCCACGCCTGCTCCCACGCTGGCCAGTCGGCCTTTGTTTTATCACCAAACGCGACACGGTGCATCCGGCAACGAATTCCCGCTCCGGATGCTGGCATTGCCGGAGGCAAATGTAGCGCGGCAAGGTCTCGAAACCTCGCCGCCCAAGCCACCGGTCTGTAACCGGCCCGTGACGACAAGAGACAACGACAAGGCGAGGAGATCGACATGTTGCATCAACAGAAAATCAGAACCACCGCCGGGCGCGGCCGTCTGTTCGACAGCATTCTCGACACGGTCGGCGATACGCCGGTGATCCGCATCAATAATCTCGGACCGGACCATGCCACGATCTATGTGAAGGCCGAGTTCTTCAATCCCGCCGCCTCGGTGAAGGACCGGCTGGCGCTCAACATCATCGAGGAAGGCGAGCTCAGCGGCGCTCTAAAGCCTGGCCAGACCGTGGTCGAGGCGACCAGCGGCAACACCGGCATCGGCCTTGCCATGGTCTGCGCCCAGAAGGGCTATCCGCTGGTGGTGACGATGGCCGACAGTTTTTCCATCGAACGCCGCAAGCTGATGCGCATGCTGGGCGCCAAGGTGGTGCTGACGCCGCGCGCCCAGAAGGGTTTCGGCATGTACAAGAAGGCGGTGGAGCTCGCCGAAGCCAATGGCTGGTTCCTGGCCCGCCAGTTCGAAACCAAGGCCAACGCCGCCATTCACGAAGCGACGACGGCGCGCGAGATCATCAACGATTTCGCCGGCTCGCGGCTCGACTGCTTCGTCACCGGCTACGGCACGGGCGGCACCGTCGCCGGCGTCGGACGCGTGCTGCGCCGCGAGCGGCCGGAGACCCGGATCGTGCTCGCCGAACCGGCCAATGCGCAGCTTATCGGCAGCGGCAAGCCGCAGCAGCGCGGCACCGGCGGCGCGCCTGCCGCCAGCCATCCGGCGTTCGAGCCGCATCCGATCCAGGGCTGGACGCCCGACTTCATTCCGGACGTGCTGCAGGAGGCGATAGACGCAAGCCTCTATGACGAGGTGGTGCCGATTGCCGGGCCCGAGGGCATGAAATGGGCCAAGGCGCTGGCGCAGAAGGAAGGGATTTTCACCGGCATCTCCGGCGGAGCGACCTTCGCGGTGGCGCGGCAGATCGCGGAAAAGGCGGCGCCCGGCTCGGTGATCCTGTGCATGCTGCCCGATACTGGCGAACGCTACATGACGACACCGCTGTTCGACGGCATCGAGGCGGAGATGGACGCCGAGGAGACTGCGCTTTCGCAGTCGACGCCCGGCTGCCAGTTTCCGGCGTGACGGCGGCATATCGGGAGCGACCTGCATGGACACGCCGTCTGGATTGCCCGCCACGACCGCCGAGGAAACGCTTGACCCCTCGGACTGGGGAGATGTGCAGGTCCTGTCGCATCGGGTCGTCGACGATGCCGTCGCCTACCTGCGCGATGTCAGAGAGCGGCCGGTGTGGCAGGAGATGCCTGGAGATGTGAGGGAGTTCTTCACCGCGTCCCTGCCGCAATCGCCAACGCCGCTGGCCGATGTCTATGGCGACGTTGTCAAGAAGCTGATGGCCTATCCAATGGGCAATATCCATCCGCGCTTCTGGGCCTGGTACATGGGGTCGAGCAATTTCACCGGGGCGCTCGGTGATTTCCTGGCGGCGATCCAGGGCTCCAACCTCGGCGGCGGCAACCACGCCGCCGCCTTGATGGACGGCCAGGTCGTCGATTGGCTGAAGCAGATGCTGGGCTTTCCGCAATCGGCCAGCGGCACGCTGGTCAGCGGCGGCTCGATGGCCAACATCATCGGGCTGACCGTGGCGCGCAACGCCAAGGCCGGCATCGACATACGCGAGCACGGCGTTGCCGGCATCGACAAGCCGCTGCGTTTCTACGGCTCCGACCAGCTTCACTCCTGTCACCGCAAGGCGATGGAAGTGCTCGGCCTCGGCAACCGGGCGCTGCGTCGCATCCCGAGCGATGCCGGGCTGCGGATCGACATCGCTGCGTTGCGGGCGGCGATCGCCGAGGACCGCGACGCCGGCTTCAAGCCGGCCTGCGTAATCGGTACGGCCGGCACGGTGAACACCGGCGCAATCGACGATCTGCAAGCGCTGGCTGACCTGGCGGCAAAAGAGGATCTGTGGTTTCACGTCGATGGCTGCATCGGCGCCTTGCTTGCGATTGCGCCAGACAATTCGCATCGCGTTGCCGGCATCGAGCACGCCCACTCGATCGCGCTCGATCCGCATAAATGGCTGCACGCGCCATTCGAGGTCGGCTGCGCGCTGATCCGGGATGCCTCCGTGCATCGCGGCACGTTCGCGGTGACGCCGGAATATCTGGAATCGACGCCGCGCGGCCTGGCCTCCGGCCAATGGCTGCACAATTACGGCCTGCAGACGACGCGCGGCTTTCGCGCTCTGAAGGTGTGGATGGCGTTGCGAGAGCACGGCATCGAAAAGTTCGGCCGGCTGATCGACCAGAACATCGCGCAAGGGCATTATCTCGGCGCGCTGATCGCGGCCGAACCGGCACTCGAACTGGTAGCGCCGGTGAGCATCAACATCGTCTGCTTTCGCTACCGCGCGGACGGACTGGGCGGGGAGCGCCTGAAAGCGCTCAATACCGAGATCATGCTGAGGCTGCAGGAAGAAGGCATCGCCGCCATTTCCGACACGACGGTGCATGGCCAGCATAGCCTCAGGGTGGCGATCAACAACCACCGCACCCGGCGCGACGATCTGGACCTGCTGGTGCGGGAGACCGTGCGGCTTGGACTGGAGATTTCAAGGCCTGGCGTGGCTCTTCCTTCTCGCCTTGTGGGAGAAGGTGGACGCGAAGCGGCCGGATGAGGGGTGTTCCAGCTTGATACTGACGGCACTCCGTCCGCACCCCTCAACCGTCTTGGCGCTGCGCGCCAATCCACCTTCTCCCACAAGGGGAGAAGGTGGAAGGAGCGGCGCTGGCCCCGACAATTGGTCGTCTGCAAGGCTACGCCTCGAGCCAAACCTTCTCGAAATGCTGCTCGAGCGACTGGTGCTGCTCGCAGCCATGCACGCCCTTGCGGTAGGTGCGGTAGACCGAGCGCCAGTAGGGCTGGATGATGACGCCGGAATCGCGCAGATTCTGTTCGATCTTGGCCATGAGCTCCTTGCGGGCGCCGGGATCGGGCATCGCCAGCGCCTTGTCGAGCAGACTGTCGAATTCCGGATCGGCGTAGGCGCTCTCGTTCCACGCGGCGCCAGACTTATAAGCGAGCGCCAGCACCTGGACGCCGAGCGGCCGGCCGAGCCATTCCGTGCAGGAGAAAGGATATTTGCTCCAGTCGTTCCAGAAGGTCGCGGCCGGCAGCACGGTGCGCTTGATCTTCAGCCCGGCCTCGCGCATCTGCGCGGCGATGGCGTCGCCGGTGCTCTTCTGCCAGTCGACGTCGACCGAGATGAGTTCGTATTCGTGGTCGGCCTTGCTGGCCTCGGCGAGCAGGGCCTTGGCTTGATCAATGTTGCGGACGGCCGGGCCGATATCGGCATATTCGGGATGCATCGGCCCGACATGATGGTTCTCGGCAGGCTTGCCGCGGTTGTCCATGCCGACCTTCAGCACGGCGGCATTGTCGACGGCAAGTTGGGCGGCGCGCCGCACCTTGATGTCGTCATAGGGCGGGTTGCCGACGTTGAAACGCGCCACGATGGTCGAACCGGTGGCGATCTCGGAATTGCTCAGGCCCATGGACTCGGTCTGCGCAACCGTATCGGAGGCGGTTTCGTGGTCGGTGTCGATCTCGCCCGATTCGAAGGCCGACAGCATGGCGTTGGGGTCGGAGCCGTAGTCGACCCATTTGATGCCGTCGAGGTAGAACTCGCCCTTCCACCATGGCTTGTCCTTGCGGCGGACTTCGGCGCCGACCTCGGCGTCCCATGCCACGAGTTCGCAAGGCCCGGTGGTGATCGCCAATGCCTTCAGCGGATCGCCGTCGCCTTCATAGCTGCGGTGCATGATCAGCGCCGGATAGTCGGCCATGCCGGCGATCAGCGAAATGTCGGGCTTGGGCAAATTGAGCCGGACGGTGAAATCGTCGACGCGCTCGATGCCGCCGTCGACGGCCTTCTTGGTATCGGCGTTGACCAGTGCGCCCATGCGCGCGGCCACCGAATTGCCGGCGACGGACGCATCGCACCAGCGCGTCAGATTGTGGATCACGTCGTCGGCGTTGAAGGTGTCGCCGTTCGACCAGGTGATGCCCTTGCGGACATGCAGCGTCAGCACGCGGGCGTCGTCGCTGGTTTCCCAGCTCTCGAGCAGCCATGGCTCGAAGGTGAAGTCGCGCTTCCAGCGCACCAAATATTCGTTGCACTGGCGGGCGACGTTGGACATCTCGACGCCGTCGAAGGTGCGCGGATCCTTCCAGCCCTTGACGTTCATGGCGACGCGCAAGATGCCGCCGCGCTTCGGCTCCTCGGCCCTGGCCGGTGACGGCGCAAGCCCGCCGAGCGCCAGCGCGCCGGTAGCGCTGACGCCGAGCGCAGCCATGGTGGCGAGATATTCGCGCCGGTTCATCTGGCCTTTCTTGAAGCCATCGGCGACGGGCTCGGCCTGCGGATGCAGTTTTCGATCGGTCAGCATGAACTTCATTGTCGTCATTCCCCTGTTGTTGGGCACCTCTGCCGATCGCCAAACGCGGGGGACGGATGCGATCGCCGGAGCGCCATTGCCTCGGGGATGATAGGGCGAGCTCCCGTGGGGGAGTGTTCGGACTTCCGCAGTTCTTGTGCGCTGTTCCGCAAACGGAAGGTCCCCCTCACCCGGATTGCCAACCGAATTACGAAGAGCAATACGGGGCAATCCGACCTCTCCCCCGGGGGGAGAGGAGGTCGCCAGCGTTGATGCCAGCCTCTTCTCCCCAGCGGGGAGAAGGTGGACGCGAAGCGGCCGGATGAGGGGGCCTTCGCAACCTCAGTAAGGCCAGTCGCCTTTGCCGAGCGCGGCGATGGCCGCAATGATGCGCCCGAAGGCTTCGCCGGCTCGCGGCACGGTCTCGCGGGCGCGTAGAAAGCCATGCACGAGGCGCGGCTCCTCATGCCACCAGGCGCGACCGCCGGCGGCCAGGATGCGGTCGCGATAGGCCTCGCCTTCCGAGGACAGCGGGTCGCATTGCGCGGTGACGATGACCGTCGGCGGCAGCCCGGAGAAGTCGGTGTCGCTGAGCGGCGAAAAGGTCGGGTCGTCCTGCGACTGTCCCTTCGCCGACCGGATCTGGCGATAGAACTCGATGTCGCGCAACGTCAGCAGCGGCGCTTCGGCGTGCTCGACACAGGAGCCGGCGCTCTCTTTGCCAACTGGTTCCGGGCCGCCGAGCTCGGGATAGATCAGCACCTGGCCGATCGCATGGCGAGGATGGCGGCGTGTCGCCTGTGCCACCGCAGCGGCCAGATTGCCGCCGGCGCTTTCGCCGCAGAGCACTATCGGCAGGCCGGCCGTCGCCGTCGCCCATTCGAATACGGCCAGCGCATCGTCGAAGGCGGCCGGATGCAGATGCTCGGGCGCCAGCCGGTAATCGGCGGACAGCACGGCAAAGCCGGTGCCGGCGCATATCTCGGCGCAGGTGTCGTCATGGCTGTCGAGCCCGCCAAGGACGAAGCCGCCGCCGTGATAATAGACAACCATCGCTTGCGGCGCCGTGCCCGCCATCTGGTAACGCCGGACCGGGATCGCACGGTCGCCGGCAGGAACCGCGCTGTCGCTGGCCTTGACGCCGGGTGGATAGGGCTCGCGAAACGCCCGGCACATGGCATCATAGACCGCCCGCTGCCTGTCGATCGGCATGTAGACGATTTCGGGCGGATACCACTCGTTGACCCGATCGATATAGGCCCACAGCTCCGGATCGAGCAGCGTTTGGTATTTTCCGCGCCCTCTCGTTCCGGGTCGCTCGGCCTCGGTGATCATCGCTGCGCGATCCCGCTCAGAGCTCGGCGTAGAGCCGGGCAGCATTTTCATAGCTGAAGCGCAGCGGCACCGAGCCCTCGACCTGCCAGGCTTCGACCGTCTCGCCTGCCAGCAGCCGGCAGGCGCCGTCGGTGGTGGTGACGGCACCGCCATAGAGCCGGTTGGCAAGGTTGAGGATGGCCGTCTGGTGCATCGCCGTGCTGCCGCTGCCGCAGGCATCCTTGACCAGCAGCACTCGAAACCCGAGCGCCACCGCATCCTTGACGGTGGCATCGATGCAGGCCTCGGTCCAGACGCCGGCAACGACCAGCCACTCGATGCCGTCGGCCTTCAGCCGCTCGGCGGCAGGCCCCGTGCGGAAGGCGCTGGCATCGGTCTTGACCAGCATCATCTCGCCTGTCGCCGGGCCCACTTCCGCGCAGATCGCAGTCAGCGGATCGTCCTTGTCGGAAAACGCCGACTTGCCGCTGGCCTCGACCGGGTGGAGCGGCCGCGCCGTGGCGAGATCGACGATATAGGCCCAGTGGTAAAGGGGCACATTGTTGGCCCGCGCCGCCTCCTGCAGCCGCTGGACGTTGGCGAGGATGTCGCCATAGCCTTCGACCAGATAGCGCTTGTCCCGCCGATGCTCCTCCTGGAGATCGATGAACACCGCCGCCACCTTGCCGCGCTTGATCGAGATCGGGCTTTTCATGCAAAACTGCCTGTCAACACTCAAACATGCCTGTCAAGGAAAACATCCTCATAGGGGAAGCGCGACAGGAGCTCGGTGCCGGTCTCGGTGATCAGGATCTCGTCTTCCAGCTTGACGCCCTCGCGGCCGCCCTTCTCGCCGATATAGCTTTCGACGCTGACCACCATGCCGGGCACGATGACCCCGTCGCGGCCATAGGTCTCGTAGTCCATGGCGTGCGCTATGAACGGCGTTTCGCCATGCATGCCGACGCCGTGCATGACCGAGGTATAACGCTGGTCGACGAAGCGGTCCGGTATCTTCCAGGCCCTTTCGGCAATCTCGCGAAACGCCATGCCCGGCTTGACGACCCCGATATTGTGCTGAACCTGGTCGTGCGCCATGCGGTAGAGCGACTTCTGATAGTCCGTCGGCTTGCCCGGTCCGCAACGGAAGGTGCGCGAAAAGTCCGAATAATAGCCGTAGCAGCCGATCGTATCGGTATCGAGCGCCAAGAGTTCGCCCGGCCTGATCTTGCGGCCGCTCGCCTCGTTGAACCACGGATTGGTGCGCTGGCCCGAGGTCAGCAGCCGGGTCTCGATGAACTCGCCGCCTTGCCGGATCACCTCACCATACATGATGGCGAACAGCTCGTTTTCGGAAACGCCAGGCTTGATCGCCTCGCGCACCGCATAGACCGCAGCCTCGGCACCAGCCATCGACACCTGCAGGCATTTTACTTCCTCGGGCGTCTTGACCGCGCGCACCGCCAAAATCTCGCCCTGGCAATCCCGCACCTCGCAGCCGCGCTTTTCCAGCGCCAGTGCCTGCAGATGGCTGCAGCGGTCAAGGCCGAGCTTCATCGAGCCGCCGCCATGCGCCTTGAGCAATTCGGCGATCTCATCGGCGAACGGGCCGGCGGTCTCGTCGTCGCGGCCTGACACCGATGACCAGACCAGCTTGGACGGACGCGCCTCGTCGATCGTGTCGAGCACCATCGAGACATGGTAGCTCTGCGGATATTCGAACAACACGATCGGCCCTTCGGTGGGGATGAAGAAGTAGCGCGTCGAGTTGCGCAGGAAATAGCCGAACATGTTGCGCGAGCCGGTGGCGTAGCGCTGGTTGTAGGGGTCGAACAAAACGACGCCGCCATAGCCGGCCTCGCGCATCCAGGCGCGCAGCCTGGCCAGCCGGCCCTTGCGCAGCGCGTCGGCGTCGATGAAGGACGGCTCGGTGTCCGACAGCCACATGCCGCCGGCCGGATCCGCCGCCGCCGGATGGCGCATGCGGTCCTTGAAGTCGACATCCTCGGTGCTGTCGGGGTCAAAAACGACGATGCTCATGGGTGCCTCCTGGAAGCGGCGAGGATGGGCTATGCGCCGCGTAGAGGCTGTGCGAGATGCCGCATATGTTGTGCCGGATGCCGCAGCCCCGACGCGCCGGCGATCCTTCGCGCCCCTCTCTGTCCTGCCGGACATCTCCCCCACGAGGGGGGAGATCGGCAGCTTCGCCGATGGCGCTACTCTCGCGATGTTGGCAATTGGCGAAAGCGGAGGCGACGGCCAATCTCCCCCCTTTGTGGGGGAGATGCCCGGCAGGGCAGAGAGGGGCGCTGTCCCGCCAACATCCGAAATACCTAATGCCTCCGCATCACCTTCGGCGCATGGCCATGCTCCTCCCGGAACGCCCGCGCAAAGCTCGACATCGAGGCGAAACCGCAGGCCAGCGCGACGTCGCGCACCATCAGCGTCGAATGCGCCAAGAGGTCGGCGGCACGCTTCAGCCGCAGGCGGCGGTAATAGCCGTTGGGCGAGATACTGAGTTCGGAGCGGAAATTGCGTTCGAGCTTATCGGAGGAGACACCAAGTCGCCCCGCCAGTTCCGCCATGCCGAGCCGCTCCTCCACCGCATCCTCCATGATGGCGATGGCCGACAGCACCAGTTCGTTCTGCACGCCGGTCCGCAGCCTGAGCGGCATCAGCTTGCGGTCGACGCTGGAGCGTAGCGGGCTGTGCACAAACCATTCGGCGACGCCGGCGGCCAGTTCGGCGCCATAATCGCTGGTGATGATCTCCAGCATCATGTCGAGGCTGCCGACGCCACCGGCCGAAGTGAAGCGCTTGCGGTCGATGACATAGAGATCGCGCCTCAGCTCGATATCCGGAAACGCTTCGGTGAAGGCAGCCTGGCTGGTCCAGTGCAAGGTGCAGGCATGACCGTCGAGCAGGCCGGCCCGAGCCAGGAAGAAGGCGGCATCCGCCACCGCACCGATATGGGCGCCGTCGCGCAGGCTCCTGCGGATCCAGCTCACCGCATCGTGCGCGACGAGATGATCGGCATCGCCGCCCGAGCAGACGACGACGCGATCGACCTTCGGCGCGTCATGGGCGGCAAAGCCGGGCTGGATGACGACGCCGTTCGAGGCCTCCACCGGGCCTTCGGCGGCGCCGACGATGATCCAGCGGTACCAGTCCCGCTTGGCCAGCACGTTCGCCGCGCGCAGCGGCTCGATCACCGAGCTGAACGCCATCATCGGAAAGCCGGGGAAAACCAGCACGGCGAAGGTGAGGGGCTCGGTAGGTTTGGGTGCGTCGCGCGTGGCCATGGGGGTCCGGAGCCGGGAGGGTTGCGGCGCTACAATTCGGGCAGATGGGGCTTGGGGTCAACGGGGTTGGCGTGATCACGAAGCGCCGGCGCTGCCCCTCACCTGCCTGCCGGCATCCTCTCCCCGTATAGTGACGGGGAGAGGAGCGCTCTCATCGACGGGTTCGCCAATCGCCAACATTGCAAAGAGAGCGGCGGCGTTGCGGCCATTTCCCTTCTCCCCGTCCCTATACGGGGAGAAGTGCCCGGCAGGGCGATGAGGGGCAGCGCCAACATTGGCGGTCGATCGCCTTTGGTCGGGCGCTTTCTAACTCGCCAGCGCCTGATCCAGATCCGCGATCAGATCGTCGCCGTCCTCGATCCCGGCCGACAACCGCACCAGCGAATCCGAAATCCCGATCTCGGCGCGTTTTTTCGCCGGGATCGAGCCGTGCGTCATCAGCGCCGGGTGCTCGATCAGGCTTTCGACGCCGCCGAGGCTTTCGGCCAGCGTGAACAGTTGCGTATGTTCGAGGAAGCGTTTGGTGCCGGCGAGGTCGCGGTCGAGCTCGACCGTGATCATGCCGCCGAAGGCGTGCATCTGCCGCCTGGCGATGGCGTGCTGCGGGTGGCTGGGCAGGCCGGGATAGATGACACGGCGGATGTCGGGACGGGTCTCCAGCCAGTGCGCGATCTTCTGGCCGTTCGACGAATGACGCTCCATCCTCAGCGCAAGCGTCTTCAGTCCGCGCAGCGCCAGGAAACTGTCGAACGGCCCTGAAATGGCGCCGATGGCGTTCTGCAGGAATTTCAGCCGGTCGGCGAGATCCTTGTTGTCGCCGACCACGGCGACGCCGCCGACCATGTCGGAATGGCCGTTGAGGTATTTCGTCGTCGAATGGACCACGATGTCGATGCCGAGCTCCAGCGGCCGCTGCAGATAGGGGCTGCAGAAAGTGTTGTCGGCGACTGAGAGCACGCCTTTGCGCCTGGCAAGTGCTGCGACGCCTTCGAGGTCGACGACACGCAGCAGCGGGTTGGTCGGCGTCTCGACCCAGAGCATTTTGGTTTCCGGGCGGATCGCCGCCTCGACCGCGGCAAGGTCGGTGAAGTCGACGAAGTCGACCTGCAAATTGGCCGAGCGCTTGCGCACCCGTTCCAGCAACCGGAACGTGCCGCCATAGATGTCGTCGGTCGCGACGATATGCGCGCCTGAATCGAGCAATTCGAAAATGGTTGCGATCGCCGCCAGCCCCGAAGCGAAGGCGAAGGCGGCTGTGCCGCTTTCGAGGTCGGCCACCGCGCGCTCGAAGGCGAAGCGGGTCGGGTTCTGGCTGCGGGCATATTCAAAGCCCTTGTGCACGCCCGGGCTCTGCTGACCGTAGGTCGAAGTGGCATAGATCGGTACCATCACCGCGCCCGTCGTCGGGTCGTGGCTCTGGCCGCCATGGATGGTGCGCGTCGAAAAGGCGAGGCGGTTTTTGCCCGATACGGTGGCTTTGACGGTCATCGGGCGCGCCTCAGATGGTTGATCAGGTCGATGCGTGTTATCAGGCCGATGAATTCGTCGCCATCGAAGACGATGGCGACCTCGTTGCGATCGAAGACCGGCAGCAACGCGTCCAGCGTCTGGCTGGCTTGCAGCGTGTGCAGGGTAGAGGTCATAGCCGTACTGACCGGGGCCTTGAAGCGGTCCCAGCGGCTGTCATAGGGGCCTTCGACCTTGGCGAGGATATCGCTTTCGTCGATGATGCCGACGAGCTTGCCCTCGTCCAGCACCGGCAGCTGCGAGACATCCGATCGGCGCATGCGGCCATAGGCGTTGAGCAGGCTTTCGTCCGGGCCGACGGACACGACATCGCCGGTGCGGAGCGTGCGCATGACCAGGTCGCGCAGGTCGCCATGCTGCTCCTGCTCGGCCAGGCCCTGCTCGACCAGCCAGAAATCGTCGAAGACTTTCGACAGGTACTTGTTGCCGCTGTCGCAGACGAAGGTAACGACGCGCTTCGGCACGGTCTGCTCGCGGCAATAGCGAAGCGCTGCCGAAAGCAGCGTACCGGACGACGAGCCGGCGAGAATGCCTTCCTTCGAAAGCAGGTCGCGCACCGCAAGCATGCTCTGCTTGTCGGGGATGGAATAGGCCTTCCTGACCAGCGACAGATCGGCATTGGGCGGCACGAAATCCTCGCCGATGCCTTCGACGGTCCAGCTTCCGGCCTCTACCATCTTGCCGGTCTTGATCAACGGGGCCAGCACCGAGCCGACCGGATCGGCCAAAATCATCTCGGTCTTCGGCGAGACTTTCGCAAAATAGCGGCCAAGCCCGGTCAGCGTGCCGCCGGAGCCGACGCCGACGACCACCGCATCGACATCGCCTCCGAGCTGTTGAAAGATTTCCGGCCCGGTCGTGGTTTCGTGGGCCAGCGGATTGGCCGGGTTGGCAAACTGGTTGGCGTAGAAGGCGCCGGGCAACTCGGCGGCGATCTTTTCGGCCATGTCCTGATAATATTCGGCATGGCCCTTGCCGACATCGGAACGCGTCATGCGCACTTCCGCGCCGAGCGCCCGCAGATGCTGGATTTTTTCGCGCGACATCTTGTCGGGCACGACGAGGATGATGCGGTAGCCCTTGGGGATGCCGACCTGGGCGAGACCAAGACCGGTATTGCCGGCGGTCGCCTCCACGATCGTCCCGCCGCGTTTCAGTTTGCCCTGTTTTTCGGCGGCGGCAATCATCGACAGCGCGATGCGGTCCTTGATCGAGCCGCCGGGATTCTGGCTTTCGAGCTTGATGAACAGCCGGCACTTGCCGATGTCGAATTTGGTCAGCTCGACGACCGGCGTCTGCCCGATCAGGTCGAGAACCGAGGCATAGGGCGGGCGCAGGCGGGACGATGCATCGTCCGGTGCCACGATCTTGTGCTTGCTCATGTCAGATGCTCCGTTGCCAGAATGAGCAACCGCCCTGGAAGACGGCAACCTACCGTCTTTTCCAGCCGTTTGCAGTTGGAAAGAAGATAGATCGTGCCAATCCGGCCGCCAGCAGGGGAATGGAATTTCGCGAAAGCTTCGTCGGCCTGCAGGCAGGGCAAAAGATTTGCAGAACCCGCTTAGGGTTCAGGCGATCGCCGCCTGGGCTTCGATCTCGATCAGAAAATCCGGATTGCCGAGGCCGGCGACGCGCAGCACCTTGATGATCGGCGGCGCGCCACGGTTTGCCCAGAAGGCCATCCAGGCGCCGAAGGCCGGCCCTATGTCCAGGTCGCCGGCGATATAGACCGAGAGGCTGACGAGGTCTTCAGGCTTTGCCCCACCGGCTTCGAGCACCTTTGCCAGGTTGGAAAGCGCCTGAGCGGTCTGTGCAGGGAGATCGTCCCTGGCGACGATCCGGCCTTGCGCGTCGACGCCATTCTGGCCGCCGACCAGCACGATGCGCGCGGATGCCGGCAGCGACACGCCTTGCGAATAGGCCGGATTGCTGTGCATGCCCTCGGGGTTCAGCCTCACCGCGCTTTTCCTCCTCTTCAGCAAAAATTATCCCGTGGCCGCCCGGCCGCCCATAGGGATCAACGGCAATCGTGCGGCCGTTTCAACGCACCATCTCGTTCGTTGCGGCCGCCGATTCCGCCATGCTACCCGGCGCTGGGCGAACAGCAATGCAAGGAATGGCCGATGAAGATTCTTGCCTATGACAATTTCAAGCCCGGCGTCACGCTCGACGATTTGCGGCCTTATCTGCGCGACGAAGTGTCGAATGTCTGGCGGCTCTGGAAGGCGGGGATCGTGCGCGAGAATTATGCGCGCGGCGATATTGGCGGCGTCATCATCGTCTTCGAGCTCGACAGCGTCGCGGAAGCGAGGCGCTACACCGAGGACTTCCCGCTGTCCAAGGCCGGGATGCTGGAATGGCACTTCATCGCCTTCGACGCGCCATTGCCGCTGGAATTCCTGTTCGACCCGACGGTCGATATCGCCAAGCCATGGGACCGGACGGCGGCATGATCCGGTCGAGCGACGGGATCGAAATTTCGGCCAGCCTGGCTGAGTGGTGCGATCCGCGCCGCACGGCGCTGGTGGTCTACGATATGCAGGTCGGTATCTGCCGCCAGGTGGCCGGCGCCGCGACCATCGTCGAGTGTACCGGCACGGTGCTGGAAGCGGCGCGCGGGGCCGGAATGCGGGTGGCGTTCACGCGCCATCTGTCGCTGCCGCGCAAATGGATGGGCGCGACGCAGCTGCGCACCGCCATGGCCTGGCAGCGGCGCGACAGCCCCGACATGGTCGAGCCGTGGTTCCCGCGCGACGCCGAAGCGACGCGGATCGTGCCCGAGCTGGAACCCCGCGATGACGAGGCGGTGTTCGACAAGCTCACGATGTCGGCCTTCGATTCCACCGCGCTCGGCTTTGCCTTGCGCGATTGCGGCGTGCGCACGATAGCGCTCGCTGGCATCGCCATGGAGATCGGCATCGAGCCGACCGTTCGCCAGGCGACCGACAATGGCTTCGTCGCCATGGTAATCGAGGACGCCTGTGGCTTCGGAAACCGCGAAGCGCGCGACCGCTCGATGGCGACGCTACGCTTCCTCGGCGAAGCCGTCGTCACCGACGTCGCAAGCTTCTGCAGCGCGCTTGCCGGCGCGGGTTGAGGGCAATCGGCTTGCCGCGCGACCCACCGTTTCACGGCAACGCCGAACCGCTCCATCGCTTTGTCTTCACACATTGCGGACGGAAAACCGCTCCGCGCTTTTCCCGGAATTGATCTAGGTGGTGGCTGCGCTGTCGGTGCGAAAGCGCACACCCTCGGCGCGGCCATGCACGCTGCCCCAGTCATAGAGCGCCTGCAGCGCGGCGGCGAGATCACCGCCGCGCCCGGTCAAGGCGTAGCGCCCCTTGCCGTCCGGCGACGTCTCGAGCGTGACGAAGCCGATCTCGACAAGCTCGGCCAGGCGCTGCGTCAGCATCTTGTCCGAGAGTGAGGGGATCAGCCGGCGCAGGTCGGAATAGCGCATCGGCTGTTCCTTGATCCGCGCCAGGATCACCGTCTTCCATTTGCCGCCGAGCGCGTCGAGCGCGAACTCGACCGGACAGCCGTACAGTCTTCCGCGTTGGGTCATGCGCCAATGCTAGGCAAGGCACGGTGACAACGGAAGCAGAATTTGCCCGGTCATCTGGCCAGGGTCGCGGCTCACGGCCTGGCCGGCTACAAAATCCATGGAGGAGAACGAAGATGGGCGTCCGCGACACCAATACGGTCAATGCGAGACAGCCGAAACGTGTGGCGTCATCGCCTGGCTGTCTCGACCACCACGGGCTGGCCGGTCGGCTCTGGTGGAGCGAGCTCCCGCACCCCTGGTTCGTCTTCAGCGAACGCGTTTATGCCGTCGAGGTCTTTTCACCCAACGGCGGCGGTCTTGCGTCCGAATTGCGCCAAGACGAAGGGAGCCTCATCCGAGCAAGCGCTTGCTCAGCCGCGCGCACTGCACGCGAATATCGGGAATGGCGTCGATTTCGAAGAAGGTGCCGCGCGTCAGTGGCCCGACGGCGAGGATCTTGGCGGATACCGTGCCGTCGCCGGCGATGACCTCGCAGTTCGCGGTCACGTCGAGGCCGAGGCGCAGCGGATCCGGCCGTGCCAGCCCACGCTCGACCAGCGACCGCACCACGCTGTTCGAGGTGGTCGAGATGTCCCTGGCGATGCCTGTGCAATCATAGATGCGGGTGACGTCGAACCTTTCGAGCTGCTGCGTGTGGCGCGACTGGACCTGTACGCTGAAGCTGTCGCCGGCGGCGATCTCGACGACGCGCCCGGCGACAAGGCGGATGCGGCCCGCTTGCACCGCCTCGGCAACGCGGGTGTAGACTTCCGGCGCCATGCGATGGCGGTGGATGTCCCACCAGGCCTTGGTGTGCTCGACGAAGCGGCGCTTGGCCGAGGACGGCCAGTTCTGCCAGATCTTCTGGTTGAAGGGTCTCAGACCGTCGACGACGTCGCGCCAGTCGATGCCGGCCTTCTGGTTTTCCCGGATCAGGTCGCGGAACCAGCCGACGAAATAGGAAAGCTGGGTGCCGAGCGGAATGTCGGCAACGTCGAGCTTGATCGGATTGCCCTTGCGATGCGGCGAAGGCAGCAGGCCGCGCCGCGACACCGCGACGATCGCGCCGCGGTGGCCGCGCTGCTCGAGCGACAGGAAGGCATCGACCATGCTCAAGCCGGTGCCCAGGACCAGGACTCGGGCTTCGGGGTCGAGCGCAGTATCCGCCTCGGATCCCATCCTGATCGCATGCCCCTGCCCCGCCCCCGGCTCTTCGTCGTGGCCGGTGGCGAGCACGGCAAGATGCGCAACCACGCTGGTGCCGTTGGCCAGCGCCACTTCGACGCCTGACGCGGTCGGCGAGATCGACAGGCTCTCCTCGCGGATTAGGCGCAGCCGGCCCGTCTGCTGCTCACGCGCCTCGAGCTCGTCGAGAAGCTCCTTGAGATAGCGGGCGTAGACGCTGCGCGGCGCATAGACCGGCGCCTGTTCCGGCGTTGCCAGGCCGCGTTCAAGCAGCCAGCGCGAGAAATTGCCGGGATCGTCGGCATAGGCGCTCATGCCCGACGCGCTGACATTCAGCACATGCGCCGACAGCAGCGTTGAATAGGCCATGCCTTGCCCAAAATGAGGGCGTTTTTCGATCAAGCTGACACGTAGATCGGGATTGGGCGACTTCAGCAGATGCGCGGCAAGCACGACGCCGCTGGCACCGCCACCGACAATGATGATCGAACTTGGCGTAGCGCGCACGGTCATGCGCACACCAGCTGTCCTGGCGATCGTCGCCGGCTCAGGAGAGATTGGTTCAGGCCTGGATTTTCAACGCCGCCGAAAAATCCTCGTCGCCGGCGATGTCGCGCATTTCGGCGAGGCTGCGCTGGTCCAGCACCTCGGCGATGGCCTGCCGGACCTCCAGCATCAGGTGTCGGACTTGGCATGTCGCCTCGTTGCAGTCTTCGCAGCGCTGATACTGGGTGCGGCTGGCGCAAGGAATGGGGGCAAGCGGTCCGTCGAGCACGCGCACGACGTGGCCGACCTTGATCTCGTCCGCCGGGCGTGCCAGCCGGTAGCCGCCCTCCTTGCCCTTGCGGCTCTGAACGAAACCGGCATTGCGCAATTCGCCAAGGATGGCATCGAGGAACTTCTTCGGAATATTGTTTCCTGTGGCGATGTCGTTGACGAAGGCGAGCTGTCCAACCGGCAGGCGTGCCAGATGGACGAGCGCCTTGAGGCCGTATTTACCTTTTTTTGTGAGCATAACCCGAACGTTTCTCTGTCATGCGATGGCGCAAGGCCACCGGTTGCGAAACGCCTGGCGTGCCTCCCCGCCGCGTCCAAGCTGTCACTACAGATAAATTCTAGTGACATGATATACAAGCCGAGAAACGTTGATTTTGCTTCGTTTTCACGCCGCAATGGCCATTTTGGCCGGGGCTTGTGCTTTTGGAAGCACAGAAGCCGCCGCCAATGGCGTACCGCCAAACTGGCCGGCGGCAGGAATGTCCCCATCGGCGAGAATACCGACAGCAGTTTCTGCCCCTGAATTTGAAGGCCAAAGCATGCCGCGCGCGGCAACAAGGAGGGTGGCGTCGCTCATCGTCCTCTCCAATCCTTCAATGTCGATAAGGATACTAGACTTAACCGCGAACACAGGGAACTTGTTTCCAATTTCTTGGCTACTCGCAGCATGGTTTGCCGATGCAGGGGCGAAAACGGGAAAATCCTTGGTGCGCGCATGGACGACGTGGAAGAGGTTCCCCGGGCAAGGACGATGGTTCTCACCCGGGCCGTCCCGTCACCCAGAAGCGTGCGAATGTGCAACTGCCATAGCCAGATGACTTTTTCTAACAGACCGAACCGATTGGAAGGATTTAACTCTACAAGAACGATAGAGTTAGGTGACTATGAAACGCAATCCGGGTTTTTCTCGTTTTCCAAGGAGCCTTTCATGTCCACCATTTCGCGACGTATCGTTCTCTTGTCCTCGGCGGCCTTGGCTGGTGCGGCCTTTCTCGGCCCAGCCGATGCGCAGGACCTCAAGATCACTATCGGCTACCAGACGGTCGTCGAACCCTCGAAGGTGCCGCAGGCCGACGGCGCCTATGAGAGCGCGACCAAGTCGACAATCGACTGGCGGAAATTCGATTCCGGCGCCGACGTGATCGCGGCGATCGCTTCCGGTTCGGTCGACATCGGTTATGTCGGCTCGAGCCCGCTGGCGGCGGCGGCGAGCCACGAGCTTCCCATCCAGACAATCTTCATTGTCGGGCTGATCGGCGAATCCGAAGCCCTTGTCGCCCGCAACGGCGCCGGCATCGAGAAGGCCGCCGACCTTGCCGGCAAGAAGGTGGCGGTGCCCTTCGTTTCGACGACGCATTACAGCCTGCTTGCCGCGCTGAAGCATGAGGGTGTCGACCCGAAGTCGGTCGATATTCTCAATCTACGGCCACCGGAGATCGCGGCGGCATGGGCGCGCGGCGACATCGACGCCGCCTATGTCTGGGATCCGGCACTCGGCCAGATCAAGACGACGGGCAAGGTCGTGCTGGATTCCTCCCAGGTCGCCGCCTGGGGCGCGCCGACCTTCGACGCCTGGATCGTGCGCACCGACTTCGCCGAAAGGAACCCGGAAGCGGTGCGCGACTTCGTCAAAGTGACGGGCGCTGCCTATGCCGACTTCCTGGCCAAGCCGGATCAATGGTCGGTGTCCTCGCCGCAAGCGGCCAAGATTGCCAGGATCACCGGGGCCAAGCTCGAAGACGTGCCGCAACTGCTGAGGGGCTATGTCTTCCCGACGCTCGAGGAGCAGGCCTCGGACAAGTTCCTCGGTGGCGGCACGGTCAAGGCGGTCGAGGCGACATCGGCCTTCCTCAAGGAGCAGGGCAAGATTGACGCCGTGCTGCCGGATTATTCGAAATACGTGTCGTCGAAATATGTCAGCGAAGCGCTTGCCTCGAACTGACGCCAACGCGCGCGGTTCTCCTTCCCTGACGCCGCGTGCTCCCTGCCCCGAACCGCTTGCGAGGAGCGGCTTCGGGGCAGACAGATTCGGAATATCGGCGAGGTTCCCATGACGCATCTCGTGCTCGACAAGGTCTCGGTCCACTATGACGGTCAGCCGGCGCCGGCGGTCGAAAATGTGTCGATTGAAATCGCCAAGGATGACTTCGTTGTCCTGGTCGGCCGCTCCGGCTGCGGCAAGACCTCGTTGCTCAACGTCGCTGCGGGCTTGGTCGAGCCTGTGCGCGGACGCGCCACGATTGGCGGCAGGCCGGTCACGGCGCCAGGCTCTGACCGCGCCGTCGTGTTCCAGAACGACGCGCTGTTTCCGTGGCTGACCGCGCGGGAAAATGTCGCCTTTGCGCTCAGGCTGCGCGGTGTCAGGGCGGCTGAACGGGCGCGGCGCGCCGACAAGCTTCTGGCGCTGGTGAAGCTCGACGGCGCCGGCGATAAGCGCATCTGGGAGCTTTCCGGCGGCATGCGCCAGCGGGTCGGCCTGGCCCGGGCGCTGGCGGCCGAGCCGCAATTCCTGCTGCTCGACGAGCCGCTGGGCGCGCTCGATGCGCTGACACGCGAACGCATGCAGACAACGCTGCTCGATCTGTGGACGGCAAGCCAGGTCGGCGTGCTGATGGTCACGCACGGCATCGACGAAGCGCTGGTTCTTGCCACCCGCATCATTGTGCTCGCTCCCGGCCCTGGCCGGGTGGTGCAGAGCTTCGAGACCGGCTTCAGCCGGCGCTATGCAGCCGGCGAGGCCATTCGCAGCATCAAGGCCGATCCCGCCTTCGCCGCGGCGCGCGGCGAGCTGACCGACGCGATCTTCGAAGGGGAGGCAGCATGACCGTTACCTCCTATACCGAGCGGCCGCAGCGCTCCAAGGTCGACGACGGAGCCGACGGGTTGTCGGTGCCATGGTCGCGGCCGCGGCCGAGACGCAGCCGCGTTTCGGCCCGCGTGGTTAGCGCGATCACCATTCTGATGATGCTGGCGGCGTGGACGGCATCGGCCCGCCTGCAATTGGTGTCGCCGGTTTTCCTGCCGTCGCCTGTCGCAGTCTGGAACAAATTTGTCGTCGTCGCCCGTGACGGCTTTGTCGACGCGACGCTGCTCCAGCATATCGCCGCCAGCCTGTGGCGGGTGTTTGCAGCGCTGATCGCGGCCGTTTTCGTCGGCGTTCCCATCGGGCTGGCTATCGGCATCAGCACGATCGGGCGCGGCATCTTCGATCCGCTGCTCGAATTCCTGCGGCCGATCCCGCCGCTCGCCTATCTGCCGCTGATCATTATCTGGTTCGGCATTGGCGAGCCGTCCAAGATCCTGGTGATTGCCATTGCCATGCTGGCGCCAGTTGCGCTGTCGACGGCATCGGGTGTTCGCGGCGTATCGAAGGACCGCATCAATGCAGCGCGCTCACTTGGCGCCACGCGGCGCCAAGTGATCAGGCACGTCATCCTGCCCAGCGCGCTGCCCTCGATCCTGACCGGCCTGCGCATCGCGCTTGGCGCCGGCTGGTCGACGCTGGTTGCCGCCGAGCTGGTGGCCGCGACGCGCGGGCTCGGATTCATGATCCAGTCCGCTGCCCAGTTCCTCGTCACCGACGTGGTGGTGATGGGCATACTGGTGATCGCGGCCATTGCCTTCGTGCTCGAATTCATCGTCCGCAGGATCGAGCGGGTGCTGGTCCCGTGGGCGGGGCGGGAGTAACCGGACCGGAGACGTGACGATGCCCCATTCCACCGCTGTATTGTTTGCGCATTTCGGCCATTGGCTCCGCCTGATCAAGGCCGGAGACAAACAGCCGCCTGACGACGAACGCAAAACGCCGACGCCGGTGCATCTGGACGCGGAGCGCAACCGCTTACCGCCGCGCGACGAAAGTTTCTACTGGGGCTGGCAGTACTGGTCGCGGTGACCGGGCTGCCACGGTCCGCTGTGTGCCGCTCCGGCCAATGCCTGAGGATCGACGCCTGCTCAACCACGCGAGCGGTTCGCCCAGGCCAGCCCGGCCAACCAGCGCGGTGACGATGCCGACATAGAGCCATTGCGACTGGCCGGTCATGAAGCTGCCACCGATAAGGCCGATGCCTTGCAATGACCACAGCACGCCGGTGGCGAGCACAATCAAGGCCAGCAGATTTTTGATCAATCTCATTGCTGAAACTCCTTTCCAAGTCGATCGTCAGCCGCGTTCCGGCCGGAATGGAACAGCTAAAAGAAGCGGTTCGGTCACGCCAACTTCTACTTGGATGCTAACCTCTGATCCTGCGCAAGACATGCGGAGATCGGTGCAACGATCATCAAAGAAGCTGTGTCGTGCTGCGGAAACTCTCTGACAAATTGTTTCGCACCGACTCCAAACGTGTAACATTGTCATGGAACCGACAGATCATTGCCGCATTTGCTGCCTCATTCGCCCCTAACCGCTGCGGGTCTGTCAACGGAGCCAGTCCCCAACACATGAACAAAAGCAACCGGACCGCGCTTGTCGCGGCCATGACCGCGGCTGGCCTGATGGTCGGCGCATCCAGTGCCAGCGCCGCCGCGCAGTGCGGCCGTGCCTCCTGGTACTCACTGCATTCCAGAACCGCTTCCGGCGAACGCATGAACCCGTCGGCGCTGACCGCAGCGCATCGCAGCCTGCCGTTCGGCACCAAGCTGAAGGTGACCAACCGCAACAATGGCCGCAGCGTCGTCGTGCGTATCAACGACCGCGGCCCGTTTATCAGGGGCCGGATGCTCGATCTGTCGAAGGGCGCCGCCAGCCAGCTTGGCTTCATCAGCTCGGGTCACACCGCTGTCTGCATGGCACGGGTCTAACGGCCGCCACGGCCGGACACCGCCTCCGACGCTCATCCCCAATAGCCGTGCTGCTTGCCAGGCCTTCGCAGGTGCACATTGAGCCGGCTGTTGCCGTTCCAGGCGGATTCTCAACGCCTTGGACGAAAGAACGAGCATAAATCACGCAAGTTGACGTATTGCATCGCAGCAGATTGTTGCTAACTTCCCCGCAAGGCATTCAAGGCTCGGCGCTGCTCGTCGGCCCTTCGATCGCAGTCGGCAGCGGGGTTCTCGATGTTCTACCAGCTCTACGAACTGAACCACGCCGCCTTGCAGCCGGCCCGCCTCTATGCCGATGCGATGCGCCTGTTCTACTCCAATCCGCTCAATCCGGTTTCACACACGTCCTGGGGCCGCTCGGTTGCGGCAACGGCCGAACTGTTCGAGCGCACGACGCGCCGCTACGGCAAGCCGCAATTCGGCCTGACCAAGACCGTGGTCGACTGGAAAAACGTCGAGGTCAGCGAACGCACCGTCTGGTCGCGGCCGTTCTGCAACCTGGTTCGTTTCGAGCGCGCGGTTCCGGCCGGGCGCCGGCCGGATCCGAAGCTGTTGATCGTCGCGCCGATGTCGGGCCACTACGCGACGCTGCTGCGCGGCACGGTGGAGGCGATGCTGCCCTATGCCGACGTGCATATCACCGACTGGGTCGACGCCCGCATGGTGCCGCTGGCCGACGGCAGCTTCGATCTTGACGACTATATCGACTACATCGTCGACATGCTGCATGCGCTGGGCCCCGACACCCATGTGATGGCGGTGTGCCAGCCTTCAGTGCCGGTGCTGGCGGCGGCGGCACTGATGGAAGCCAAGGGTGATCCGTTCGTGCCCTCGACGATGACGCTGATGGGCGGGCCGATCGACACGCGCCGCAATCCGACGGCGGTCAATCTGCTGGCGCAGGAAAAGGGCATCGACTGGTTCCGCGACAACGTCATCATGCGCGCGCCCTGGCCGGTGCCGGGCTTCGGCCGCGAGGTCTATCCTGGCTTCCTGCAGCTTTCGGGGTTCATGAGCATGAACCTCGACCGCCACATCATCGCCCACAAGGACTTCTTCATGCATCTGGTGAAGCATGACGGCGACAATGCCGAGAAGCACCGCGAGTTCTACGACGAATATCTGGCGGTGATGGATCTGACGGCGGAATTCTACCTGCAGACCGTCGACACCGTGTTTGTCCGCCAGGCCTTGCCCAAGGGCAAAATGACGCATCGCGGCGTGGCGGTCGACCCTTCGGCGATCCGCAATGTCGCCCTGTTCACGGTCGAGGGCGAGAACGACGACATCTCCGGCCTTGGCCAGACCAAGGCTGCGCACGACCTGTGCATCAACATCCCGGCTGACAGGCACGCCCATTACATGCAGCCGGCGGTCGGCCATTATGGTGTGTTCAACGGCTCGCGCTTCCGCTCCGAAATCGTGCCGCGCATCGTTGATTTCATTACCAGCTATGGCCGTCAGAACCGCGTTGCGGTGAAGCCGAAACTGGTCCGGACCGGCAAGAAATAGGCGACCAGCGATGATGCCGCGCCCGCGACCTCGCGTCAGGTCGGCCAACGCTAAAATTACCGGTTGGAATCGGTGTAGTCCATCCGAGCTGTTGCACAATAGTCGCGTTGGCGCCACGCGGGTAACCATGCCGCAAAATCAATCCATCCTCATAATTGACACGGACTGTAAATACCCCTTAACGTTTCGTTAACAACAAGGGACAAGCGGGGACAATGATTTCCTCACCAATGGCGAGAACGCTGCGCCTGTGCGCGCTGGCCGGACTTACTGTGGCGGCAGGTTGGGCCGGTTCGGCCTCGGCAGCCAGCCCGATGATAACAGGTGGCCCGACCTCGCAGCCGATCGGCCATTATGATTTCTGCAAGAGCTACGCGTCCGAATGCTCGATCCGCCCGAAGGATCTGTCGCCCGCCAGCCTGACAGGCTCGCTGTGGCGCAAGCTGCTCAGCGTCACGGCAAGGGTTAACGCCGCCGTCAAGCCGGAGAGCGACTTCGACATCTACGGCAAGGACGAGGTCTGGGCCTATCCCGACAAGGGCGTCGGCGATTGCGAGGACTATGTCCTGGAAAAGCGCCGTGAGCTGAACCGGCTGGGCGTCTCGTTTTCCGATCTGCTTATGACCGTCGTGCGCAAGCCGGATGGCGAAGGCCACGCCGTGCTGACGGTGCGCACCGACAAGGGCGACTACATCCTCGACAATCTGACCGACCAGGTCCGCTCCTGGGACCAGACCGGCTATCGTTTCCTCAAGCGGCAGGCGATTGACAATACCGGCCGCTGGGTCTCGATCCGCGGCGGCCAGCAGGTGCTGGTCGGCTCGGTCCAGTAACAAGGCAACTCATTTCGGCTGTGCCAGCGCGGCGCGGATCGACGCAATGATGCGGCGAAGCTCGGCTTCGTCGAGCTTTTCGATGTTGTCGGCCAGGAGATTGGCAAGCTCGGTCGCCGCCGGGCTAAGACCCGACGTGTCGAGCTTGACGCGCGGATGCGAGGTTTCGGCCAACCGCGCCAGTTCCTCGGCCTCGTCCCAGATGATGTTGAAATAGCCGATGATCTTCTGGATCAGCGTCCAGCTCGGCGCACCGCGGCGGCCGTGTTCGAGCGCCGAGAGATAGGCCGCGCTGACGCCGATCGCCTTGGCCATGTCCTTCTGGCTGACGCCGCGCTCGTTTCTCAGCACGCGAAGCTTTTCGCCGAATGGGGTCACAAGCGCACCTTCATGGGTGCATCCTCATAGATGCGTCCCTCATGGGCGTGTCCTCATGAGCGCGCCCGCCGCAAGCGGATATAGAGCGCACCCGAGCCGCCATGTTTGCGGGCGGCATGGTCGTGGCTGGAGACGAGGGGCCGGAAGGCGGGTGTCGACAGCCATGACGGCACGGCGCGCCGCAAGACGCCATCGCCGCCCGACGAGGAACCCTTGCCGGTGATCACAAGGACGTAGCGGATGCCGCCGGCATGCGCCCGGCACAGGAAGGAAAACAGCAGGGAATAGGCTTCAGCCTGGGTCAGGCCATGCAGGTCGACGCGGCCCTCGATCGGCAGCCGGCCCTTCGACAGCTTGTCCAGCGTCGGTTCGTCGAGTGCGTGGGAGACATGCTGCGCCTTCGGCTTTGCGGCCGTGGCAGCATTGCCCGCGACCTGTGCCGGCGGCGGCGCCTGCCTGGTCTCGTCGATCTCCGGCCCGACGTCTGGAATTTCGACGGCGGTTTTGCCCTTCAGCGGCTTTGCCGTGCGCGCCACCAGGTTCCACAGCACCCGGTCGTCCTCGCTCAGCCTGTCGATGCGCCGGGTCATCGGCCTGCTCCTGAAACAAGCGACCGGGGGATCAGCGCATAAAAATCGGCGGCGTTGCGGATAACGCCGGCGATCTCGCCGGCCGCATCGCCCGACCCGGCAAACAGATCGCCGCGGGCCGGCCCGGTGATCGCCGAGCCGGTGTCCTGCGCGATCATCAGCCGCCGGAACGGTTTTCCGTCGAAAGCGGTCAGCGACGGCGCATCGATATGGAAGGGCGTGCCGAACGTGTGCAGCAGCCGGTCGACGGCGATCGAGCGGCCGGGTGTCAGCGCCACCTTGGCGGCAGCGATCGGGCCGAGCTCTGGGTCGTCGACGCCCATCTCGCGGAAGAAGATGTAGGAGCGGTTGCGCCAAAGGATCTCGTCGACGCGTTCCGGATGCGCCTTGAACCAGGCACGGATCGACTGCATCGTCACTTTCTCCAGCGGGATCTCGCCTTCCTCGCTCAGGATCTGGCCCGGTCCGGTAAAGCGCTGGCCGGATTTGGCGGCATAGGTGATGCGGCGAAGCCTGCCGTCGGTCATCTTGAGCCGCGCCGCGCCCTGCACGTGAATGAAGAAGGCGTCGACCTTGTCGGCGAGCCAGGCAATTTCCAGCCTTTTTCCGGCAAGCACGCCGCACTCGATCTCGCCGCGGTCGAAATATTCGACCGGGCCGTTCGGCGCCGCACGTGCGAAGGCGAGATAAGGATCCATGCCGGAAGGACGATTGCCGTCGTCGACGTCGACAAGATCGGCCGGGCGCGACAGCAACGGCACCGAAAACCGTTGCGTGCGTACCGGCGAGGCTTCGACCTCCGGCTCGTAAAAGCCGGTGACCAGGCCGGGACCACCACCTTCGGCATCGATACGGGCCGGCACGAAGTGGCGCTCGAAAAAGCTTCGGGCCTGCAACCGATTCGCCGGCGAAACGGTGCGCGCTTCGGCATAGGCGTCGGCAAAGCCATTGTAATCGACGCCGAGCGCGCCGGAGCGGTAGGGTTTCGTCAGGATATGAAAGGCCGAGCGGCGAAAGGCGTCAAAGGCAGGGAGATGGTCGTCCTCGCCCCAGCCCGGCAATTCGCCAAAGGATTTTTCGCTGAAGGCTCGAGAAAGCGACACGACAGCCTCCGCCGCCGTCCAGTTCAGTCTTCTTCTTCGGTGGCGACGAGCTTCCAGTTCGGATCGCGCGAGCGCGCGTCACGAGCGAAGGTCCAGACATCCTTGACCTCGGCGACGGTTTCGGGATCGCCGTCGATGACGGCGCCGGCCTTGTCGCGGGTCGCCGAAATCAGCTCGCTGACAATGCGCAGCGTGATGTGCGCCTCGCTGCCCTTCATCTCGGCCGAAACGATGTCGGCCTTGTCGATGCCGACGAAGGAGGACTGGATCTTTTCGGCTTTCGCCTCACGGTCGCCGATGGCCGCGACGAAGCCGTCATAGACCTCGCGCGACAAAAGGTTCTTCAGCGTTTTGCGGTCGCCATCGGCGTAGGCCATGACGATCATCTCGTAGGCCATCTTGGCGCCGTCGACGAAGGTCTTCGGATCGAAGGTCGGATCATTGTCCTTGATCGCCCGCAGGCCCCGGTTGAGATCGGTGTCCGGCTTGGCAAAGGCATCGATCGCCACATAGGCATCGGCCGCCGGCTCTCCCGCCAGGCGCTTGCGCGGCAGCGAGACCACGTTCTCGGGTTTCTGGGCGGCATCCTTGTCGTTTTTGCGCGCTGCCGTATATGGATCGAAGGGTGGGCGCTCGTTGCCCGTGCGTCGGCCAAGCACGTTGCGCAGCTGGAAGAAGATCACCACCGCCGCAATCAGAAAGAAAATCGTGCCGAAGTCGAAGAAGCCCATATCTTGCGCCAATCAATCCCTGCTTTGGCCGGACCAGCGGCCAAGCAAGGGCCGCGATCACATAGCGTTCGGTATCCAAAGCATATAGAACGCATGGCGCAATCATTCAAATCAAAGGCAGCCATACCTATCTAACAGCTCTGGTGCCAGCGGCGATTGCTCGCCGGCCGGCAAAACATCGAAACGATCGGTCAAGATTTGCGTATCTCGCTGTTTCCCCTGTTCATTCTAACGCTTCCGCTGCTGGAGATAGCCGGTTTCGTCATTGTCGGCCGCCAGATCGGCGCGCTGGCGACGGTCGGGCTGGTGCTGGCCTCGAGCATTGCCGGCGCCTTGCTGCTGCGGCACCAGGGTTTTGGCGTGATGGCCAGGGTCCGTGCCGAAATGGATGCCGGGCGTGATCCGAGCGGCCAGCTTGCGCATGGCGCCATGATCGTGCTGGCCGCGATCCTTTTGATCATCCCCGGCTTCATCTCGGATATTTTCGGCCTTCTGCTGTTCCTGCCGCCGGTGCGCGATCTTGCCTGGCGGATGCTGAAAGGCCGCATCGTGCTGGCCACCGATTTCAGCAGTGATTTGCGGGCAAGGCAACGCGGCAAGACCATCGATCTCGACGACGGCGACTATTCGCGGGCCGACGACCATACGCGCGGACCGGGTTCTCCCTGGCGCCGCCTCAAGGACGAGTAGCTGCAAGGCAACCGGCGTCTTTTGCAAACTTGTCTTGTCGGGCCGGCCATGATAGCGAACGCCCGAATTTCAATCCGGTCAGCAACGCTGCCCAGGCAAAAGGACCACAGCTTATGGCCAGCAACGACGACGCGCCGACCGGCGCAGCCAACGGTAATGGAAATGCGGCGCAGCCTTCGCTCAACGTGCTTGCGCAATATGTGAAGGACCTGTCCTTCGAAAGCCCGGGCGCACCGAACTCGCTGCGCGGCCGCGACAAGGCTCCGGGCATCGCCATCAATGTCAACGTCAACGCCAATCCGCTTTCCGACAAGCAGTTCGACGTCAATTTGACGCTGAACGCCAAAGCGTCGTTCGACCAGGAAGTGCTGTTCAATGTCGAACTGGTCTATGGCGGCGTCTTCTCCATCAGCGGCTTCCCGCAGGAGCACATGCTGCCGATCCTGTTCATCGAATGCCCGCGGCTGCTGTTCCCGTTCGCCCGGCAGATCATCGCCGAGGCAACACGCAATGGCGGCTTCCCGCCGCTGATGCTAGACCCGATCGATTTCGCGCAGATGTTCCAGCAGAAGTTGGCCGAGGACCAGGCTGCCGCCAAGGTCAAGGTGAGCTGAAGCGGTTGTCTCGCTAGCGTTTGGAAAAACCCGGCCTTGCGCCGGGTTTTTTATAATGATGTCCCGCCCGAAAGGCTGAAGGCCAATCGGACGCAAGCGTCGATGGTTCTCTTCAGCGGCAAGTCGAATATCTTCGAGATTAGCCGAATATCACCACGTCTTCGTCATCCCAGGGCGGAGCAGGAGCGAAGCGACGTCGCGGAGACCCTGGGATCCATGCCGTTACATCAGCCGAAGAATACAGCGGCTCAGAACGGCGCTTGTATCCGCAACTGTGCCAGCTACCCTTCAGCCATGACCGGCTATACCTACATGACCGCTAGCCAGAAGCGCGGCACGATCTACATCGGCGTCACCAACGATCTCGGCCGCCGCATGCCGGAGCACAAATCCGGCCAAGGTTCGCGCTTCACCGGCCGCTACGGCGTGCAGCGCCTGGTCTGGTACGAGGAACATTTCGACATTCGTGACGCCATTCAGCGCGAGAAGTCGCTGAAGCGCTGGCCGCGGCAGTGGAAGATCGAGCTGATCGAGAAGACCAATCCAGAGTGGTTCGAGCTTTTTCGCGGAACGGGGTGGTAGTTCGGTTCTGGTCCGCAGGCGCACTGCCGCGTGGTAACGGCATGGATCCCAGGGTCTGCGCCGCGTCGCTTTGCTCCTTGCTCCGCCCTGGGATGACGAATTGGAGGGATATTTCAGCCAATCTCCAAGGTTTGCGATTTGCCACTGAACGGAACTATCGACGTTCGCTGCCGATGACCGCAACCTGTCAAAATCACTATGCGGCGGAACTCGCTTCCGGGGGGACGCGCAGCCAGAGCGCCTTTTCGCCCAATGTGCCAACCATGCCCGCGTGCGCGGTGCGCTCGGCGTCGGTCAGGCGCGATGGCAAGGCGATCGGCCGCACACCGATCGAAATATCGATGTCGTCGACATTCTGCCTTCCGCCCGCCGGAGTCAGGATGCTGTCGAGGATGAGGCTTGCCTGCTTGCCGCCGATAAGCTCGATATAGACCTCGGCCAGCAATTCCGAATCGAGCAGCGCGCCGTGCTTGGTGCGGCGGCCGTTGTCGATGCCGTAGCGGCGGCAGAGCGCATCGAGCGAATTGGGGCCCATCGGATGCTTGCGGCGCGCCAGCGCCAGCGTGTCGACAATCCGTCCCGGATCGATGGCCGGATGGCCAAGCCGGCCGAATTCGAGATTGAGGAAGCCGATGTCGAAACCGGCATTGTGCGCGACCAGCTTGGCCCCGTCGATGAAGGCGAGGAACTCCTCGGCGATCTCCATGAAAGTCGGCTCGCCCTGAAGATCGGCGGCGCTGATGCCGTGCACGGCCTGCGCTTCGTGATGGATCGGGCGGCCTTGCGGGTTGATGTATTTGTGGAAGGTGCGGCCGGTCGGAAAGCGGTTGACCAGCTCGATGCCGCCAAGCTCGATGACGCGGTCCTCGCGCGTGTCGAGGCCGGTGGTTTCCGTATCGAAGATGATCTCACGCATCGAATCAGTCCACTGGTTCCGGCATCATTCTAGCCGAATCACACCAGGAACAAAATGGCAACAAGTAATGTGGGTCTGCAAGCCTCTTAACCAGGCCTGGCTGCCTTATCCACGACTAGTTCGGCGATGATCGCCTTGACGGCCGCGCGAGCGGCGTCAAAGCCCTGACCGATGTCGATGACGAAGTCGGCGCGCCGGCGCTTTTCGGCGTCGGCAACCTGCCTGGCCAGGATCGACGCCAGTTTCTCCTCGTTCATGCCCGGCCGCGCCAGCACGCGGGCGCGCTGGACTTCAGGCGGCGCGGTGACGACCACGACCTTGTCGACGCGATCACGGCCGCCGGTCTCGAACAGCAGCGGTATATCGAGCACGGCAAGCGGCGCGCCGGCGGCACGATTTTCAGCCAGGAAGGCATCGGCGTCGGCACGGACCAACGGATGGATGATCGCTTCCAGACGTTTCAGGGCGGCGGCGTCGCCGAGCACCCGTTCGGCCAGCTTTGTGCGATCGACCGCACCGGATCGGGTGGTCCCGGGAAAGGCCGCCTCGACCATGGGGGCGGCCTGGTCGGCATAGAGGCGATGCACCGCCTCGTCGGAATCATGGACCGGCACGCCGGCCTCGGCAAACATCTTTGCGGTGGTCGACTTGCCCATGCCGATCGATCCGGTGAGGCCGAGCACGATCATTTTATCGCGCCGATATCGGCGATGATCATTTGCCGCAGTTCGGCGGTGACCTGCGGCCTGGTGCCGAACCAGCGTTCGAAGCCGGGCACCGCCTGGTGCAGCAGCATGCCGAGCCCATCGACGGTTCTCAGGCCGCGCGCTTTGGCCGCGGCAAGGAGCGGCGTCTCCAGTGGCACGTAGACGATGTCGGTGACGATGGCACGGCTAGGCAGTCTGCCCGGGTCGGCGGACAGGCCTTCATTGCCGTGCATGCCGAGCGCAGACGTGTTGACCAGCAGGCCGGCATCCTCGAGCAATTCGCCGGTCGCCGCGAGGTTGTGGGCGGAAACGCCTGCACCGAAGCGGTCGCGCAGGTCCTGCGCCCTCGCAAGCGTCCGGTTGACGATGCGGATATCGTTGATGCCGCGTTGCTTCAGCGCATGGATGACCGCGCGAGCGGCGCCGCCGGCACCGAGCACCACGGCGGGGCCGTTGGCCGCCCAGCCCGGTGCATATTCGTCCAGATTGGCGGCAAAGCCATGGGCATCGGTGTTGCCGCCGCACAATTCGCCATCCTCGAACCACAGCGTGTTGACCGCACCGATCTGTTCGGCGTCGGCGTCACGCCGCTTGGCCAAAGCGAAGGCGGCTTCCTTGTGCGGGATGGTGACGTTGCCGCCGCGATAGCCTTGTGCCTGCAGCGTCTGCAGGAATTCGGCAAACGCCTCCGGTGCAACGTCGATGGCCTCGTAGACGCCGCCGATGCCGTATTTCGCCAGCCAGTAGCCGTGGATCTTCGGAGACCTGGAATGCGCGATCGGGTGGCCCGCGACAAACGCCTTTTTCGTGGCCTCAGCCATCGATCGCCCCGAACTCACGCAGCTTGGCCAGCACCGGCAAAAGTGGCAGGCCGACAATAGTAAAATAGTCGCCTTCGATTTTTTCGAACAGCTGGATGCCTTCGCCTTCGATCTGGTAAGCGCCGACGCTGGACAACGCCTTGGCGCCGACGCGCGCAAGATGGCGGCCGATGAAGGCCGGATCGAGCTTGCGCATGGTCAGGCTGGCGATGCCGACATGCCGCCACAGAACCTGGCCGTCACGGCCGAGCACGACGGCGCTGTTGAGATGATGCGTCTTGCCCGACAGCGCCAGCAGATGACGGCGCGCTCCTTCCATGTCGGCCGGCTTATGGAACAGCTCGTCGCCGAGCGACAGCGTTTGGTCGCAGCCGAGCACTAGGGCGCCGGGCTTGCGCTCGCTGACGTCGGTGGCCTTGGCTTCGGCGAGCACCAGGGCGACGTCCTCCGGCGATACGCCACTATTCTGCAGCGGCGCCTCGAGCGCGCGCTCATCGACAGAAGCCGGAACCGCTTCGACAGTGACGCCGGCATTGACGAGCAGCGCCTTGCGGAACGGGCTGCCCGAGGCAAGGATGATTTTTTCAGCCATTTTTTTCGCCTGATCTTTCCTTCTCCCCTTGTGGGAGAAGGTGGATTGGCGCGCAGCGCCAAGACGGTTGAGGGGTGCTGGACGGAGTGCAGGTGATGCCAAGCTGGAACACCCCTCATCCGACCGAGCTTCGCTCGGCCACCTTCTCCCACAAGGGGAGAAGGTAAGGACCACCCACAGCACAAGCGCCCAAACCCTACCGCGTCTTGCCGCGCAGGGCAACGATTGCCGCCGCCGTCTCCTCGATCGAACGGCGGCTGACGTCGATCATCGGCCAGCCGTGCCGCGTGCATATCTGGCGGGCATAGGTGAGCTCTTCCGCGATCGCGGCACGGTCGACATAGTCGGTCGGCTCATAGGCGCTGGTGCCGAGAATGCGGTTCTGCCGAACCTGCGAGATCCGTTCGGCGGTGGCGACCAGGCCGACGATCAGCGGCCTCCTGGCATTGACCAGGGTTTCGGGCACCGGCACGCCGAGCACGATCGGGATGTTGGCGGTCTTGATCCCGCGATTGGCGAGATAGATGCTGGTCGGCGTCTTCGAGGTGCGGGAGATGCCGACGAGCACGATGTCGGCATCGTCCATATTGGCCGGCAGCTGACCATCGTCATGCTCCATGGTGAAGTTGAGCGCGTCGATGCGGCGGAAATATTCGGCGTTCAGCACATGCTGGGCGCCGACGCGTCGGCCGGCAGGCGTGCCGAGATAGGACTGGAACACCGTCAGCACCGGCTCCAGCACCGAGACGCAAGGCAGGCCCATGGCCGCGCAGCGTTCGTCGATACCGCGGGCAAGCTTCTGGTCGACCACCGTGTAGAGGATGATGCCCGGCTCCTCCTCGATGTCCTCGAACACCTTCGTCACCTGCTTTTCGGTGCGGATGAGCGGGTAGATATGTTCGATGGCGCGCGCATCCTTGTATTGCGCGGAAGCCGCGCGGCCGGCGGCCAGCAGCGTTTCGCCGGTGGCGTCGGAAATCAGATGAAGGTGAAAGAAGCTCTGCGGTTTGTTCACAGGATACATTCCAGGCTGTGGGCCGATGTGGATAAGCCGGGCGGAAAACTCGGCCACCGCAAAGCGACTGTATCAGATGCCGGTTTGTCCACAATTCGATGTGCTGTCGGCTTCTCCGGGCGGTTGGGGACAAGTCCGGGGACGGAGCTTTTTGCCTTCGCTTCATCCACAGGGGCAATTTCCCTGGCGTGGCGGCAACGCATTGACTCCAGTCGTAAATTCCCGATTTTCCACAAAGTCCTGCAATCCCGCTGGAGAAGCGCGCGACAATATGCTGGCTGGTCTTTTCGAGGGCAAAGCGGGACAGGAGACAACCACCACAACCAACAGACTCTTAGAATCATAAGATTCCTAAAAATAGAATATTTAATTATAGGGAAGCCTGGAAAGGCGAGCGCTCAATGCCTCAAGACCGGATCGTGCTGGACGTGTTGAGAGGCAAAGCGGCGTTTCCGCCGCCGCTCTGGATGATGCGCCAGGCCGGCCGCTATCTGCCGGAATACCGGGAGACGAGGAGACGGGCCGGATCCTTCCTCGATCTTTGCTACGACCCGGATCTCGCCGTCGAAGTGACGCTGCAGCCGATCGAACGCTTCGGCTTCGATGCATCGATCCTGTTTTCCGATATTCTTGTCGTGCCGCATGCGCTCGGCCGCGACGTGCGCTTCGAGGAAGGACGCGGCCCGCTGCTGACGCCGATCACGGCTGCGGAAATTGCGGCTCTCGACGGCGAAACGTTTCACGTGAATCTCGAGCCGGTCTACGAGACGGTGCGGCGGTTGCGCGCCAGACTGCCTGATGAAACGACGCTGATCGGCTTCTGCGGTGCGCCCTGGACGGTGGCGACCTACATGATTGCCGGCCACGGTACGCCCGACCAGGCGCCGGCCAGGCTGTTCGCCTATCGCGAGCCGGCGGCCTTTCTTAGGCTGCTGAAGGTGCTGGCCGATCATTCGGGTGCTTATCTGATCCGCCAGATCGAGGCCGGCGCCGACGTGGTGCAGATCTTCGATTCGTGGTCAGGCGTACTCGACGAAGCGTCTTTCGAGTTGTTCTGCGTCGACCCGGTGGCCTCGATCGTCCGGCAAGTGAAGGCTGCCCATCCCAATGTTCCGATCATCGGCTTTCCCAAGGGCGCGGGAGATCACTATCGAAGCTATCGCCAGAAGACCGGCGTGACCGGGCTGGGCCTCGACTGGACCGTGCCATTGTCGACGGCGAAGGAATTGCAGCGTGACGGCGCCGTGCAGGGCAATCTCGATCCGCTGAGGCTTGTAGCCGGCGGCAAGGCGCTTGACGACGGCGTGGGGGCGATCTTGAAGGCGCTGGGCGACGGGCCGCTGATCTTCAATCTCGGCCACGGCATCACGCCGGAGACGCCGCTCGCTCATGTCGAGCGGATGGTCAAGCTGGTGCGGAGCGCATCGTGACGATGATGGGCGCGGACAATGCGAACGGCACCAACACCGGTAAGGGCGCGATGCGCCGCGCGGCAATCGCGATCGCCATTTTCCTGGTGCTGGCCGGGCTGCTGTTGCTGTTCGGGCCCGATGATTTCTATCCTTGGGCGAAGGCGATCCATGTGATTGCCGTCATCTCCTGGATGGCGGGCATGCTCTATCTGCCGCGCTTGCTGGTCTATCATGCCGATGCCGAAAAAGGCTCCGTCCAGTCGGAGACCTTCAAGGTGATGGAGCGCCGGCTGCTGCGCGGCATCATCAATCCGGCAATGGTGATCACCTGGGCATTCGGCCTGTGGCTTGCCTGGAAAGGCTTTGGTTTTCAAGGCGGCTGGCTGCATGCCAAGATCGCTGCGGTGGTTGGCCTGTCGGCCGTGCATGGCTATCTCGCCGGCGCCGTCCGGAAATTTGCCGAAGACCGCAATGAAAAATCGGCAAGGCACTGGCGGATCGTCAATGAGATCCCTACATTGCTGATGATCGTCATCGTCGTCCTGGTTATCGTGAAACCGTTCTGACGTCTTCGGTTGCCCGCAAAAGGCGGCTTGCTCTTTCAACCGACCGACGATAAAAGACGGGTCTTCCTTCCCGTCATGCGCCGCCCATTTATCGCTTCGGCCGCGCCCGGCATTTGTCGCATCCCGCCGATATTTTTCCCAAAGCTTACTCAGAGTCCGTCTAATGATGCAAGAAATGAAACTCACAGAGTTCAAGAACAAGAAGCCGCCAGAGCTGATCGCTTATGCGGAATCGCTCGAAGTCGAGAATGCCAGCGTCATGCGCAAGCAGGAGCTGATGTTCGCGATCCTGAAGAGGCTGGCGACCCAGGATATCGAGATCATCGGCGACGGCGTCGTCGAAGTGCTGCAGGACGGCTTTGGCTTCCTGCGCTCCGCCAATGCCAACTATTTGCCAGGTCCCGACGACATCTATATTTCACCGTCGCAGATCCGGCGGTTCTCGCTGAAGACCGGCGATACGGTCGAAGGGCCGATCCGCAGCCCGAAAGAGGGCGAGCGCTATTTCGCGCTGCTCAAGGTCAACACGATCAATTTCGACGACCCGGAAAAAATCCGCCACAAGATCCATTTCGACAATCTGACGCCGCTTTATCCGACCTCGCGGCTGAAGATGGAGATGGAGGTTCCGACCTCCAAGGATATTTCGGCGCGCGTCATCGACCTGGTGGCGCCGCTCGGCAAGGGCCAGCGCGCGTTGATCGTGGCGCAGCCGCGCACCGGCAAGACGGTGCTGCTGCAGAACATCGCCCATTCGATCACCACCAACCATCCGGAATGCTATTTGATCGTGCTTCTGATCGACGAGCGGCCGGAGGAAGTCACCGACATGCAGCGCTCGGTGAAGGGCGAGGTGGTGTCCTCGACCTTCGACGAGCCGGCGGTGCGCCACGTCCAGGTCGCCGAAATGGTCATCGAAAAGGCCAAGCGCCTGGTCGAGCACGGCCGTGACGTGGTCATCCTGCTGGACTCGATCACCCGCCTCGGCCGCGCCTACAACACCGTCGTGCCGTCGTCCGGCAAGGTGCTGACCGGCGGTGTCGACGCCAATGCGCTGCAACGGCCGAAGCGCTTCTTCGGTGCTGCCCGCAATATCGAGGAAGGCGGCTCGCTGACCATCATCGCGACAGCGCTGATCGATACCGGCAGCCGCATGGACGAGGTCATCTTCGAAGAGTTCAAGGGCACCGGCAATTCGGAAATCGTGCTCGACCGCAAGGTGGCGGACAAGCGCATCTATCCGGCCATGGACATCCTCAAATCCGGCACCCGCAAGGAAGACCTGCTGGTTCCGCGCCAGGACCTGCAGAAGATCTTCGTGCTGCGCCGCATCCTGGCGCCGATGGGAACGACCGACGCCATCGAGTTCCTTATCGACAAGCTCAAGCAGACCAAGACCAACGCGGATTTCTTCGATTCGATGAATACGTAGGGGGTTGGCCGGCGCCGTCCTTCCCTTCTCCCCTTGTGGAAGAAGGTGGATTGGCGCGCAGCGCAAGCCGGTTGAGGGGTGCCGGACGGAACTCCGTCGGCGCCAAGCTGGAACACCCCTCATCCGACCGAGCTTCGCTCGGCCACCTTCTCCCACAAGGGGAGAAGGGGGAGCCGCGTTGGACTCATTGCCGGTGCAACAGCCGCTCAAGCTCCTCGGCACTAGTCACCACCGGCAGGCAGACCTGCCCCGTGCAGAGCCAGGCGCCGGGCTCGGCCGTTGGCGGCATGACGCCGCCTGGCAAGGCCGGCAGATTTGTCGCCGAGCCAACAGGCACGACGATGTCCACCCGGCGCGGGTCTGGATTTCGATTCGCAACCGGAACAAGCCTTGGATTCTCCGGTCTATCCACGATCACCAGCTTCAGCGGTTCAAGCGCCAAGGCACAGGCATTGACTATACCCGCCTGGCCATAGCCCTGGTGCTCCGCCCGCCCGCCCGCGTGCTCTGCGACTGTCCAGGCTGTTTCCCAGAGATCGAGATCGCCCGAAAGCGACGACAATCGGACCAGGGCTTCGATGATCTGGCCGGTAGCGGAAGGATTGGCTTCGTCGACATCGCCGCGGATGCGGATCGGCACATCCGCGCTGTCGGACGCGGTCAGATAATAGCCGGTCTTGTCGCTGTCCCGGTGCCAAAGATCGAGTTGCTCAATGAAGTTCTCGGCGCGATCGATATAGTCGGGATTGCCGGTCGCCTCGAACAGTGAGATGGCGGCGTTGGCCATGGCGGCATAGTCGCTCGACAGAGCCGGAAACAGCTTCTTTGCGCCGAGCATCGAATGCGGCAGGCGGCCGTCACGTCCGGCAGCCGCAATTGCGGCAAAGGCCGCTGCCGCCGCTTCGATCCAGTCGGATCGGCCAAGCGACCGTCCGGCCTCGGCAAGGGCTGCGATCATGAAGCCGTTCCAGTCGGTCAGCGCCTTGCCGTCACGCCCGGGCCGCACGCGCTGTTCCCTCGCTGCCAGCAGCCTTTGCTTGAGCGGAACCAGAAGGTCACGATCGACGACGCTCTGCGCCAGTTGAGCATCAGTCTGGCAAATGATCGGCTTGCCTTCCCAACCATGCGGACCGGCAAGCGTGAAGTATTTGAAAAACAATGCTGAATCGTCGCCAAGGGCTGCTTCGAGCTCATCCCTGCTCCAGGTGTAGAACAACCCCTCCTCGCCCTCGCTATCGGCATCAAGGCTGGCGGCAAAGGCATCGCCCTCGACTCGCATTTCGCGCAACAGCCAGGCAATCGTCTCTTCGATTCGCAGCCGGAACAATTCCTTGCCGGTTGACGCATAGGCCCAATTGCACAAGCGGATGAGCTGGGCATTGTCGTAGAGCATTTTTTCGAAATGCGGGACCAGCCATTCGGCGTCGGTCGAGTAGCGGCTGAGTCCGCCGCCAATATGGTCATAGATGCCGCCGGCCAGCATCTTTTCGAGGCTGAGGAGAACAGCGTCGCGGTGGGATGCGGTGCCGTCGCGCAGCCAGGACAGCCAGAGGCTCTGCATGAATGGCGCGTTGGGGAATTTCGGCGCGCCGCGCAGGCCGCCCAAATCGCGGTCGATCATGCCGTCAATGCCATTGGCGAGGTTCGCCAGCATGCCGCGGTCGAGCACGGCCTTGCCATGGCTGCCCGCCAGCCGCGTCTCGACATGCGTGGTCAGGCCGTCGGCACTCTGGTTAACGCTTTCTTTCTTCTCCCGCCAAGCCTTGTCAACCGCCTCCAGCACCTGGACGAAACCCGGCCGGCCGTAGCGCGCCTCGCGCGGAAAATAGGTGCCGCCCCAGAACGGCTTGCCGTCGGGGGTCAGGAACATGGTCAGCGGCCAGCCGCCTTGCTCGCCCATCGAGGACAGTGCCGCCATATAGATCTGGTCGATGTCGGGGCGCTCCTCGCGGTCGACCTTGATATTGACGAAGAGACGGTTCATGACGGCGGCGACGTCGTCGTTCTCGAAGCTCTCATGCGCCATGACATGGCACCAATGGCATGCGGCGTAGCCGACAGAGAGCAGGATCGGACGCTGCAGCACCTTTGCTTCGGCCAGAGCGGCGGGCGACCATGGCCGCCAGTGCACGGGATTGCCGCTGTGCTGCTGCAGATAGGGGCTGGCCTCTTCGGCAAGCAGGTTTTGTGCAGGCAATGTCACGGCACTACTCGATGCGGATTGAACAGGCATAGCTAGGGCGCTTCGGCAGAGCGGGCAAATGATTTCAAAAGACTCCATCGTGGCGCTGTCGAGCGGGCGCCTGCCGGCCGGCATTGCGGTGATCCGGATTTCCGGGCCGCATAGTCGATTCGCTGTCGAAACGATTGCGGGATCGAAGGTGCCAAACCGCGTTGCCACCTATCGCAAGTTCCGGGCGCCCGACGGATCGGTGCTGGACAGCGGCCTTGCCGTCTTCTTTGCCGGTCCCGACAGTTTTACCGGCGAGGACGTTGCAGAGTTCCATGTGCATGGCGGGCGCGCCGTTGTGGCGAGGATGCTGGAAACGATCGCCTCCTTCGACGGTGTCAGGCATGCCGAGCCTGGCGAATTCACCCGCCGCGCCTTTCTCAACGGCAAGCTCGATCTGGTCGAAACCGAGGCGCTGGCCGATCTCATCAACGCCGAAACCGAGGCGCAGCGGCGCTTTGCCGTTCACAACGCCCAAGGCGTGCAGAGCGAACTCTATCTGGGCTGGCGCCGACGGCTGATCCACGCCCGCGCGATGATCGAGGCCGAGATCGACTTTGCCGACGAGGATGACGTGCCGGGCTCGGTCGCCGATACAGTCTGGTCCGATGTCCGGGCGATGATCGGGGAAATAGAGCGCCACGTCGCCGGCTTCCGCGCTGCCGAAATCATTCGCGATGGGTTCGAAGTGGTAATCCTCGGCGCGCCGAATGCCGGCAAGTCCAGCCTGTTCAACGCCTTGGCGCGGCGCGAAGCGGCCATCGTCACCGACGAGCCGGGCACGACCCGCGACCTGCTCGAGGTGGCACTGGACCTGGAAGGGGTGCGGGTCAGGGTAACCGACACCGCCGGTCTGCGCGAGGCGCCCGGCAAGATAGAGGCGATCGGCATCGAGAAGGCCAGGACCAAGGCGCACAGCGCTGATCTGCTGTTGCTGCTGGAGGATCTGGCGGAGCCAATCGCGATCGGTGTGCTGACGAGCGACATTCAGGCGCTGAGGGTCGGAACAAAAATTGACCTGTTGGGGGGCAAATCGCCCTCGCCCGCGGTGCGCTATGATTTCGCTATCTCGACGCGGGACGGCACGGGTCTGGCCGAACTGCTGGACGAGATCGGGCGTCGTGCCGCAGTCCAGATCGGCAAGGCCGGCGATATCCTGCCGTCGCGGCTGCGGCACGTCGAGCTGCTCAACGAGACGAAACGCTTCCTGCTCGCAGCAGTGGCCAGTGGTGATCGCGGCCAGGAACTGCAGGCCGAGGAGCTGCGCCTGGCGGCGGATCGGCTCGGACGAATCGTTGGGTCGGTCGATGTCGAAGACATGCTCGATGTGATTTTTTCGCAGTTTTGTATTGGGAAATGACTCACGTGAAACATAGGGGAAGGAGCACCGGCGGTGATTCACGTGAAACACGGGCCCAGGAATAGGGGGGACTGTTTCACGTGAAACGATCCTGCTCGCAGCGTCTCCCCTTCTCCCACAAGGGGAGAAGGGAAGACAAAACGGCGCCAGGCGATCTCTGTCTGCATTGTCGGGGGCAGTCATGCGTCTGAAGCGCCCTGCGTTCTTGACAGCGCGGGCCTCCAGGGACATGTGTCGGTCCACTTGAATTCGGGATTCTGAAATGACCAATCACTATGATGTGGTTGTGGTGGGCGGCGGTCATGCTGGTTGCGAGGCAGCCAGTGCCGCTGCGCGGGCTGGCGCCAGGACGGCGCTGGTGACGCTGCGCTTCGACACGATCGGCGTGATGTCTTGCAATCCGGCGATCGGCGGCCTCGGCAAGGGCCATCTGGTTCGCGAGATCGACGCCATGGACGGGCTGATGGGGCGCGTCGCCGATGCCGCCGGCATCCAGTTCCGCCTGCTCAACCGCCGCAAGGGGCCAGCGGTGCGTGGTCCGCGAACGCAGGCCGACCGAAAACTCTATCGCGTCGCCATGCAGGCGGCAATCCGCCAGCAGGCTGGCCTCGATGTCATCGAAGGCGAGGTGCTGGATTTCGAAATCAACAACGGGGAAATCGACGACGGACGCATCGCGGCGGTGCTATTGGCGGATGGAAGCCGGCTCGCCTGCGGCGCCGTGGTGCTGACGACCGGGACTTTTTTGCGCGGGCTGATCCATATCGGCGAAAAAAAGATCGTCGCCGGCCGCATGAACGAGCAGGCGAGCATCAGCCTGTCGGCGACGATGAGCCGGGCCGGCTTCAGGCTCGGGCGGCTGAAGACCGGCACGCCGCCGCGGCTGGACGGCAGGACGATCGATTGGGCGTCACTGGAGAGCCAGGCCGCGGACGAGGACCCCGTGCCGTTCTCGCTGCTGACCGATCGCATCGAAAATCCGCAGATCCAATGCGGCATTACCCGAACGACCAATGCAACGCACGAGCTGATTCGCGCCAATCTCGGCCGCTCGGCCATGTATTCGGGGTCGATCGAAGGCGTCGGGCCGCGTTATTGCCCGTCGATCGAAGACAAGATCGTCAAGTTCGGTGACCGCGAAGGCCACCAGATATTTCTGGAGCCGGAAGGGCTGGACGACGACACGGTGTACCCGAACGGCATTTCGACCTCGCTGCCCGAGGACGTGCAACTCGACATCCTGAAGACCATTCCGGGGCTGGAGCGGGCAACCATGCTGCAGCCGGGCTATGCCATCGAGTATGACCATGTCGATCCACGCGAGCTCAAGCCAACGCTGGAAACCAGGCGGATCGCTGGCCTTTTCCTCGCCGGCCAGATCAACGGCACCACCGGCTACGAGGAAGCCGGCGCGCAAGGGCTGCTTGCCGGCTTGAATGCAGCGCGCAAGGCGTCGGCGAACGAGGAAATCGTGCTGAGCCGCACCGAAGCCTATATCGGCGTGATGGTCGACGATTTGACCAGCCGCGGCATCGCCGAGCCGTACCGCATGTTCACCTCGCGGGCCGAGTTCCGGCTATCGCTGCGAGCCGACAACGCCGATGAGCGGCTGACGCCACTGGCGATAAGGCTGGAGATTGCCTCGCCGGAGCGGATGCAGCGGTTCAACAATGGTATGCAAGACCTTGAGAAGGCGCGACAGCTCGCCCTCGGCACCACCATGACCCCCAATGAGGCAGCGCGCCATGGGCTCGAAATCAACCGGGACGGCGTCCGTCGCTCGGCCTATGAGTTGCTGGCCTATCCCGGCGTCGACATCGCTTGGCTGGCGCGGATCGAGCCGGCTTTCGCCGCGATCGACAGCAAAACGGCCGAACGTCTTGAAACGGAAGCCAAATATTCTGTCTATCTCGACCGCCAGCAGGCCGATGTTTCGCAGATCAGGCATGAGGAGAGCAGGCTTATTCCCGAGTCGCTCGACTTTGCTTCTGTTCCCGGCCTGTCGAACGAGTTGAAGCAGAAGATGCTGGCACGCCAGCCGCGCTCGATTGCCGATGCGCAACGCATGGAAGGCATGACGCCGGCGGCGCTGGCGATTATTGTCGCCCATGTCCGCAATGCCGAGGCGGCCGCGCGAAAGCAGGTCGCGTGAGCGCTGCGTCCTGGGCAAACCTGCAGGCGGCAGCGGGCCCGGTTTCACGTGAAACATTCGATCGCCTGGTTGAGTTCGAGGCCGTCTTCCAGAAATGGAACCGCCGGATCAATCTGGCCGCGCAATCGACGCAGGACGATGTCTGGCGCCGCCACATCCTCGACAGCGCGCAGCTGGCGCGAATCAAACCAGAGGCGAAGCGCTGGGTCGATCTCGGCTCCGGCGGTGGGTTTCCCGGCCTTGTGCTGGCCTTTTTGCTTGCCGAGCGGGACGGCGCCGGTATCGACCTGGTTGAAAGCAACCGGAAAAAAGCATCGTTCCTGCAAGCGGTCATCGGACAGTTCAGCCTGCCCGCCAAGGTTATCGCGCGCCGCATCGACGACAGCTATCCTCTTGTTCCTGCACCGCAAATCGTCACAGCCAGGGCACTCGCCTCGCTGCCCGACTTGCTCGACCTGGCGGCACCGTGGCTGACCAAGGGGTCGCGCGGCCTGTTTCACAAAGGCCGGGATTACCGCGCCGAAGTGGCAGAAAGCGCTCAACGATGGTCTTTCGATCTGGTAGAACATGCCAGTGCAACCGACGCGCAGGGCGTCATTCTCGAAGTATCCGACTTGCGACAGCACCCTGGCTTGTGACCGGCGACCCAAATGAATTTCTGGCATAGACCCATGATGAAGAACGGCCCCCGAATCATCACCGTCGCCAACCAGAAAGGCGGCGTCGGCAAGACGACGACCGCCATCAATCTGGCCACGGCGCTCGCCGCCATAGGCGAACAGGTGCTGATCGTCGATCTCGACCCGCAGGGCAATGCCAGCACCGGGCTTGGCATCGACCGGCGCGACCGCACCGTCTCGTCCTATGATGTGCTGACCGGCGAGCTAGATCTCGAAGCGGCGGCGATCCCGACGGCGGTGCCTGGCCTGTCGATCGTACCGTCGACGCTCGACCTGCTCGGCATCGAGATGGAAATCGCCTCGGCGCCGGATCGGGTGCTGCGGCTGCGCAACGCTCTACGGGCTTCGGCCGAGCGCTCGGCCAATTTCGGCTATGTGCTGATCGACTGCCCGCCGTCGCTCAACCTGCTGACACTGAATTCGATGGCTGCGGCCGATTCGGTGCTGGTGCCGCTGCAGTGCGAGTTTTTCGCGCTGGAGGGCCTGAGCCAGCTTTTGGAGACGGTCGAGCAGGTGCGCCGCTCGATCAACCCCGACCTGACGATCCAGGGCATCGTGCTGACCATGTTCGACGGGCGCAACAATCTCGCCAACCAGGTGGTGCAGGATGTGCGGGCGCATATGGGCGACAAGGTCTATGAAACCGTCATCCCGCGCAATGTCCGCGTTTCCGAGGCGCCGTCCTACGGCAAACCGGCGATTCTCTACGACCTCAAATGTTCGGGCAGCCAGGCCTATCTGCAGCTTGCTTCGGAAGTCATCCGCCGCGAGCGCAAATTGCGTGCCGCTTAACCGTTGTAAACAATAAACCCGATTCGATACCGAAACGATCTGGACGGACGATGAACGAAGACCCTTCGAGAAAAAGACTGGGCCGGGGACTGGCGGCGCTGATCGGCGAAATCGATCGCCCGGCGGCACCGGAAAAGCCGGGCCTGGCGGCCGACGGCAAGGTGCCGATCGAGTTCCTCAGCCCTAACCCGAAAAACCCGCGCCGGCATTTTGGCGACGCCGACCTGACCGACCTCGCCCAGTCGATCCGCGAACATGGCGTGGTGCAGCCGGTGGTGGCGCGGCCGTCGAAAACCCAAACGGGCCGCTACGAGATCATCGCAGGCGAGCGTCGTTGGCGTGCGGCGCAACGCGCCGGGCTGACCGATATCCCGATCATCGTGCGCGACGTCAACGATCGCACGGCGCTCGAGCTGGCGATCATCGAAAACGTCCAGCGCACCGACCTCAACCCGGTTGAGGAGGCGCTGGGCTACCAGCAACTGATCGACGACCACGGCTATACCCAAGCCGATCTCGGCCAGGTGATCGGCAAGAGCCGCAGCCATGTCGCCAATACGCTGAGGCTGCTGAAGCTGCCCGACGTCATTCGCGACATGCTGGTCGACGGCGCGCTCTCGGCCGGCCACGCCCGTACCCTGGTGACGGCCGACGACCCGGCCGGACTTGCCAAGCGGATCATCGATGAGGGGCTTTCGGTGCGCCAGGCCGAGGCCTTGGCGCAGCTGCCGGTCGGCGCGCCGGCGGCAAAACGCCAGCCCGCCGCACCGCCGCAAAAGGATGCCGACACGCTGGCGCTGGAGCGGCTGATGACCAGCACGATCGGCATGATCGTCACGATCGAGCACAACCAGCGCGGCGGCGTGATCAGCGTCGCCTACCGGACACTGGAGCAGCTCGACGAGCTTTGCCGAAGGCTGAAGCGGGAGTAGGTAGGTTGCTAAAATTAGCCGGCAAATAACGTTTTGCTGCCGCGCGGTGATTGGCGAAATCGTCGAAGTAGTTAATCTCCCCCCTTGAGGGGGAGATGGCCGGCAGGCCAGAAGGGGTCGTCAAATTTCAAGCGCCCACGTCCTCTGTCTTCGCGGAAGGGGCTGGTGTTCTACGCGCTGTGACCCCCTCTGTCGCCTTTGGCGACATCTCCCCCTCAAGGGGGGAGATTAGGTGCGCTGCGCCAGCCTGGCACTCTCCACGGTAATGCCGAGCAGGGCCTGGCGTGCCAGCGCGACCGACAGATCCGGCCGCCGGCGTGTCTGCAGGATCGCCGTCTGCAGGCGGTTGAGGGCGCGGCCGAGCGCTTCGCTGCTCCACCGTTCGAGGGCTTTCTCGACCAGCTTGCGCCGCGAAAAAAAAACCGGCGGGCGCGCCGCGGCTACGACCGAAGCGGCATTGCGGCCGCCGGCGTCCATCTGGCCGCGCATCGCCTGGATCGCCTGCAACTGCCGCATCGCCGATGAAAGTACCAGAAAGGGCTGGCCGCCGGACTGGCAATGGCGGGTGAAGGCGGTATCGAAGTCGGCGATCCTGCCTTCGAGCAGGGCGTCGACCGCCGCATCGAAGGAGAGGCCCGAGACATCGCCAGACGTCGCCTTGACGTCGTCGAGGCCGATTTCGGCCTGGCCATGCGCGTAAAGCACCAGCTTTTCGATCTCGCCGCGCGAGGCCAGCCGGTCGCCGCCGAGATTGCGGCGCAGCGCCTGCCGCGCCTCCAGTGTCATCGACATGCCGGCCTTGCGCAGTTCGTCGTCGATGACCGTATCGATATCCCTGGCCTCATCGGCATAGCAAGGCAATGCCATGGCATTGTCCGCCGCCTCCACCACGGCGCGCAGGCCGACACCCTTCTTCAAGTCGCCGGCCTCGATGAGAATGATCGCGTCCCGCGCGGGCTCCGACGTCAGCGCCTTGACGTCATCGGCAAGCGCCTTCTGAGCGCCGGCATTGCGCACCCATAGCAGGCGCCGCTCCGAAAACATCGGCACGGTGCGGGCCTCGTCGAGCAGGCGGCCCTCGTCGCGATCGACTTCCGATCCGTCCAGCCTGACGACCGAGAACGGATCGTCAAGCGGCAGGCCGGTCTTGCCGGCAAAGGCCTTTGCCCGCTCGGCAACCAGCCCGCGATCGGGACCGTAAAGCAGCACGATCGAGACGCGCGGATCCGGCTTCGCGAGCCATGCATCGACCTCGTATGCTTTCTTTTGTGCCATAGGCGCTGATTAGCATGACGCGGGCGCGGGGTGAACGGCGCCGCCCTCCTTTCCTTCTCCCCCTTGTGGGAGAAGGTGAATTGGCGCGTAGCTCCAAGACGGTTGAGGGGTGCCGGCCGGAGTGCTGTCGATGCCAAGCTGGAACACCCCTCATCCGACCGAGCTTCGCTCGGCCACCTTCTCCCACAAGGGGAGAAGGAGGTGCTCGCGCCGACCAACCCGACGCATTGCCTTATCTGGCGGGAAACCCGGCGCAATCATCTCCCAAATTGCGCGCCGATCCGGAAGATCGACAAGAAATTTCGCCGACATATCTCCATCCTGTCTGCCGCGGGCAGCAGCCAGCGGCAGCGAAGCCTCGCCCGACGAATTGGCACTGGTCTGGCGGTGTGCAAATATCCTAGCCGGGCAACAGTGGAGGACCGAGATCATGGCCGATGCCGGAATGCTGCGCTTCCATGTTCCGGAACCGGAAGTGCGGCCGGGCGGGACGCCGGATTTCTCCAATGTGAGCATTCCAAAAGCTGGCTCGGTGCCGCGCCCGAAGATCGACGTCGACCCGCGCGACATCCGCGATCTGGCGTTCTCGATCATTCGCGTGCTCAACCGCGCCGGCGAGGCTGTCGGGCCGTGGGCCGGCCTGCTTTCCGACGAGGAACTGCTGGAGGGGCTGCGCCATATGATGACGCTGCGCAGCTTCGATGCGCGCATGCAGATGGCGCAGCGCCAGGGCAAGACCTCTTTCTACATGCAGCATCTCGGCGAAGAGGCGGTGAGCTGCGCCTTCCGCAAGGCGCTGTCGCGGGGCGACATGAATTTTCCGACCTATCGGCAGGCAGGCCTGCTCATCGCCGACGGCTACCCGATGGTCACGATGATGAACCAGATCTATTCGAACGAGGCCGATCCGCTGAAAGGGCGGCAATTGCCGATCATGTATTCGTCGAAGGAGCACGGCTTCTTCTCGATCTCCGGCAATCTGGCGACGCAGTACATCCAGGCGGTCGGCTGGGCGATGGCCTCGGCGATCAGCAATGACCAGAAGATCGCCGCCGCCTGGATCGGCGACGGCTCGACTGCCGAGTCCGACTTCCATTCGGCGCTGGTGTTCGCCTCGACCTACAAGGCGCCGGTCGTGCTCAACGTCGTCAACAACCAGTGGGCGATCTCGACCTTCCAGGGCATCGCCCGCGGCGGTTCCGGCACGTTTGCCGCCCGTGGGCTCGGCTTCGGTATTCCGTCGCTGCGCGTCGACGGCAACGACTATCTCGCCGTCCATGCGGTGGCCAAATGGGCGGCGGAACGGGCGCGCAGCAATCTCGGGCCGACGCTGGTCGAATACGTCACTTACCGCGTCGGCGCCCATTCGAGCTCCGACGACCCGTCGGCCTACCGGCCGAAGGCCGAGTCCGATGCCTGGCCGCTCGGCGACCCGATCGTCAGGCTGAAGAACCATCTCATCCAGCGCGGCGTCTGGTCGGACGAACGCCACGCCCAGGCCGAGGCCGAAATCCTCGACACGGTGATTTCGGCGCAGCGGGAGGCCGAGCGCCATGGCACGCTGCATGCCGGCGGCAAGCCCTCGGCGCGCGACATGTTCGAGGGCGTCTATGCCGAGATGCCGCCGCATCTCAGGCGCCAGCGCCAACACGCAGGGGTCTGACCATGCCGCGGCGGACCATGATCGAGGCGATCCGCGACGCCATGGACGTGTCGATGGCGCGCGACGAGCGCGTCATCGTGTTCGGCGAGGATGTCGGCTTCTTCGGCGGCGTCTTCCGCTGCACCCAGGGCCTGCAGGCGAAATACGGCAAGAGCCGCTGCTTCGATGCGCCGATCAGCGAATCCGGCATTGTCGGCGCGGCTATCGGCATGGCCGCCTACGGGCTGAAGCCTTGCGTCGAGGTGCAGTTTGCCGACTATGTTTATCCGGCCTACGATCAGATCGTCTCGGAAGCGGCGCGGCTGCGCTACCGGTCGAACGGTGATTTCACCTGCCCGATCGTGGTCAGGATGCCGACCGGCGGCGGCATTTTTGGTGGCCAGACCCACAGCCAGAGCCCGGAGGCGCTGTTCACCCACGTCTCCGGCCTGAAAGTCGTGGTGCCCTCGAACCCGCATGACGCCAAGGGCCTTTTGATCGCGTCGATAGAGGATCCGGACCCGGTGATCTTCCTGGAACCGAAGCGGCTTTATAATGGCCCTTTCGACGGTCATCACGAGCGGCCGGTAACGCCATGGTCGAAACATGAGCTCGGCGAAGTCGCCGACGGCCATTACACGGTGCCGCTCGGCAAGGCGGTGATCCGACGGCCGGGTGCGGCAGTCACCGTGCTTGCCTATGGCACGATGGTCTATGTCGCCCAGGCGGCAGCCGAGGAGACCGGCATCGATGCCGAGATCATAGATCTGAGGACACTGCTGCCGCTCGATCTCGAGACGATCGTCGCCTCGGTCAACAAGACGGGGCGCTGCGTCATCGTGCACGAGGCGACGCTGACATCGGGGTTCGGCGCCGAACTTTCGGCGCTGGTTCAGGAGAGCTGCTTCTACCATCTGGAAGCGCCGGTGGCGCGGGTCACCGGCTGGGACACGCCCTATCCGCATGCGCAGGAGTGGGACTATTTTCCTGGTCCTGCCCGGCTAGGCCGCGCGCTCGTCGAAACGGTGGAAGCCTGAAGGGGGAACGATGGGCGAATATGTCATCAAGCTGCCCGATGTCGGCGAAGGCGTAGCCGAGGCCGAGCTCGTCGAATGGCAGGTCAAGGTCGGCGATCTCGTGCGCGAGGATGCCGTGCTGGCCGCTGTCATGACCGACAAGGCGACGGTCGAAATTCCTTCGCCCGTCGATGGCGAAATCGTCTGGTTGGGCGCCGAGATCGGCGACACGGTGGCGATCGGCTCGCCGATTGTCAGGTTGAAGGTGGCGGGCGAGGGCAATGTCAGGGATGCTGCGTCGCAGGCCACTGAGGCGGGCGCCAAGAATACCCCCACCGAGCGCAGTACCCCCACCCCTAACCCCTCCCCACAAGGGGGAGGGGGACGTGCCGCAACCTCCAAGGCCGAACCCGAGACCGCTCCACGATCATCTGAAAAAACACCAACGCATAAGGGACTAAGTGCGGCGGGTGGCGAATCCCCCTCTCCCTTGTGGGGAGGGGTTAGGGGTGGGGGTACTGCCGCCGGTGGGGGTACTGCGCGGACCTCCGGCGCGCCGCGTCCGGAGGGCGAAAAGCCACTGGCCTCACCGGCCGTCCGCTTGAGGGCGAAAGAGGCCGGCATCGACCTTCGGCAGGTCCCGGGAACCGGCCCGGCCGGCCGCATCCAGCATGAGGACATCGAGGCTTTCCTGGCGCGCGGACCTCTGCTCGCCAAGGTTTCCGGCCTTGCCCGCAACGAGGCGGTCGAGGACATCAAGATAGTCGGGCTCAGGCGAAAGATCGCCGAGAAGATGACGCTGGCCAAGTCGCGCATCCCGCATATCACCTATGTCGAGGAGATCGACGTCACCGCGCTCGAGGATTTGCGCGCCGCGCTCAACAAGGAGAAGCGGCCGGGCGGGAACAGGCCGAAGCTGACGCTGCTGCCGTTCTTGATGCGGGCGATGGTCAAGGCAATCGCCGACCAGCCCAATGTCAACGCACTGTTCGACGACGAAGCCGGCATCGTCCACCAGCATGGCGGCGTCCATATCGGCATCGCCGCGCAGACGGCTTCCGGGCTGATGGTGCCCGTGGTCAAGCACGCCGAGGCGCGCGACATCTGGGACTGTGCAGCCGAGGTTGTCAGGCTGGCCGAGGCAGCAAAATCCGGCACGGCGACGCGCGACGAACTCTCGGGATCGACCATCACCATCACTTCGCTGGGCGCCATGGGCGGCGTGGCGACGACGCCGGTGATCAATCATCCGGAAGTGGCGATCGTCGGCGTCAACAAGATGATGGTGCGGCCGGTATGGGACGGTACCCAGTTCATCCCGCGCAAGATGATGAACCTGTCCTCCAGCTTCGACCACCGCGTCATCGACGGCTGGGACGCGGCGGTGTTCATCCAGCGGATAAAGACGCTGCTGGAAACGCCGGCGCTGATTTTTGTGGATTGATGAGATGAACAGAGGATCGCAGGGGCGCGAGATGAGAGCAGTAGCGATCCTTCGCGCCCCCCTCTGCCCTACCGGGCATCTCCCCCTCAAGGGGGGAGATCGGCCGTCATCCCGCCTTTCGCCAATCTCCAGCTTTGCAGGACTAAGCCGAACGCGAAAGCTGCCAATCTCCCCCCTTGAGGGGGAGATGTCCGGCAGGACAGAGGGGGGTGCTGCCCCGCCGGCTCGTCGAACTAAGGTGCAATGATGAAGGAAATCTCCTGCAAGCTGCTGGTCATCGGCGCCGGTCCGGGCGGCTATGTCTGTGCCATCCGCGCCGGGCAGCTTGGCATCGACACAGTGATCGTCGAGGCAGGCAAACCGGGCGGCACTTGCCTCAATGTCGGCTGCATCCCGTCAAAGGCGCTGATCCATGCAGCCGAAGAGTTCGAAAAGCTCTCGCACATGGCCGGCGGCAAAAGTCCACTCGGCATAACGGTCGCGGCACCGTCGCTTGATCTCGCGGCGACCATTGCCTGGAAAGACGGCATCGTTAGCCGGCTGAACAACGGCGTCGCCGGCCTGCTGAAGAAAGCTGGCGTGAAGACGGTGCATGGCTGGGCGACATTTCGCGACGGCAAGACCGTTGCCGTCGAGACCGAGATCGGCATGCAGGTGATCCGAGCCGAAACTGTGGTGATAGCGACCGGCTCGGCGCCGGTAGATCTGCCATCGCTGCCGTTCGGCGGGCCGGTCATTTCGTCGACCGAGGCGCTGGCGCTGAGCGAAGTTCCGGAGAGGCTGGCGGTGGTCGGCGGCGGCTATATCGGGCTGGAACTCGGCATCGCCTTTGCCAAGCTGGGCGCCAAGGTGACCGTAGTCGAGGCGTTGCCGCGCGTGCTGGCGCAATATGATGCGGAACTGACCCGGCCGGTGGTGAAGCGGCTGGCCGAACTCGGCATCGAGGTGCTCGTGAACGCCAAGGCCAAGGGGCTGTCCACTAAGCGCGACGCGCTGCTGGTCGAGACGAATGGCGGCAAGAACGGCAAGATTGCCGGCGACATGGTGCTGGTCACGGTCGGTCGCAAGCCGGTGACCGAAGGCTGGGGGTTGGAGCAGATCGACCTCGACATGGCCGGATCCTTCATCCGCATCGACGACCAGTGCCGCAGCTCGATGCGTGGTATCTTTGCCATTGGCGACGTCACCGGCGAGCCGATGCTGGCGCACCGGGCCATGGCGCAAGGCGAAATGGTCGCCGAGATCGTCGCCGGCCACAAGCGCAGCTGGGACAGACGAGCGATCCCGGCTGTCTGTTTCACCGATCCGGAGCTGGTCACCGCAGGCCTGTCGCCGGAGGAGGCCAAGACCCGTGGCGAGATCAAGGTCGGACTGTTTCCCTTCATCGCCAATGGCCGGGCGATGACGAAGTTGGGCGAGGACGGATTCGTCCGGGTAGTGGCGCGGGCGGACAACCATCTGGTGCTTGGCATTCAAGCCGTCGGCCAGGGCGTGTCGGAGCTGTCCACTGCGTTTGGGCTGGCGCTGGAGATGGGTGCGACGCTGGAGGATATCGCCGGGACGATCCATGCCCATCCGACACAGGGCGAGGGTTTTCCGGAAGCGGCGCTGAAGGCGCTGGGGCGGGCGGTGCATGTCTGAGGGCTCGCGCTCTCCCCCCTTGAGGGGGAGATGGCCGGCAGGCCAGAGGGGGTCGGTTCGACTGGATGCGACCTCCCTTGCGACAGATGGAGGTTGGCGCTCTACGCGAGGCGACCCCCTCTGTCGCCTTCGGCGACATCTCCCCCTCGAGGGGGGAGATTACGCAGCTCACCCTGCAAGCCGGCTAACCATTTCGTGCTGCGCATAGGCGCGGCCGAAGCGGTTGGCTAGGAAGGCGTCGAGGGCGATGTCCTCCTGCTTGATGAAGCCCCTGGCCGGCAAGCTGCCGTCGGCCAGCATGTCGAGCACCGCGCAGATGGCGGAGGCGGTGGTGATCTGGATGGCGCTGCGCACCGTTTCGCCGACGCGCTTGGCGTAGATCTTGTTGGCGTAGGTCTCTTGCAGCAGGCGGCCGTTCTTGCGGCCGCTGACGGTGACGAAGACGATGACCACGTCCTGCAGCGTCGCCGGCAGGGCGCTTTCGAAAATGTCCTTCAGCACGTCGCGGCGGTGGCGCAGGCCGAGGTCGTTGAGCAGCGCCTTCATGATCGCGGCATGGCCGGGATAGCGGATGGTGCGGTAGTTCAGCGTCCGCACTCTGCCTTTCAGCGTTTCGGCCAGCGTGCCCAGCCCGCCCGAGGTGTTGAACGCCTCGTAGGTGACGCCGTCGAGCGAGAATTCTTCACGCTCCTCCAGCGGCGGCACTTCGACAAGCTCGCCTTCGACGATCGCCTCGCACGGCTCGCAATATTCGTTGATGACGCCGTCGGTGCTCCAGGTCAGATTGTAGTTCAGCGCATTCGACGGGTATTGCGGCAGCGCGCCGACCCGCATGCGCACGCTTTCCAGCGTGTCGAAGCGGCTGGCGAGATCGTTGGCAACGATCGAGATGAAGCCCGGCGCCAGCCCGCATTGCGGAATGAAGGCGCTGTTGCCGGAACGCGCCAGTTCCTTGACGCGCCTGGTGCTGACGACGTCCTCGGTCAGATCGAGATAATGCACGCCGGCACTGGCCGCCGCCTCGGCGATGCGCGTGGTCAGATGGAAGGGCGCGGCGCTGAGCACCGCGAACTTGCCGGCCAAGGCGGCTTCGAGCGTGCCGGCGGCTTCGATATCGAGTTCCAGCGTCTCGACCGTTTCAGACAGTTCGGCCGCGCCGAGCTGCGCCGCCGAGCGGTCGATGAGCGTGACATGGTAGTCGCCCGTGGAAGCCAGCATCTCGGCAATGGTCGAGCCGATCTTGCCGGCGCCGACGACGATGATTTCCTTCATGACCGGTCCCTCGCACCAATGCTAAATTCACGGTTAGAATCGCAGCTTGCCTGTCGAAAGGAAGCGTGAGATTGTACGAAACGCAGCCTCTCTTTGGGCAATGTGCCGGTAAGGTTCGTCGAAATGCTCAGCGATGCCGACCAGGCTCTGCTTTCCCTGCTGCGCACCAATGCGCGCGCCTCGACCGCCGAACTGGCGCGGCGGCTCGGCGTCTCACGAACAACGGTGCAAAGCCGGATCGAGCGGCTGGAACAGCGCGGCATCATCGCCGGCTACGGGGTCAGGCTGTTGCCGGATTACGAGCAGGGGCTGGTCAGGGCGCATGTCCTGCTCACCGTCACCCCCAAGCTTGCCGACAAGGTGGTGCGCAGCCTGCAGGCGCTGGCACCGGTTCGCACGCTGCACTCGGTCAGCGGCAATTTCGATATGATCGTCATCGTCGAGGCGCCGTCGATCAGGGATCTCGACACGCTTCTCGACCAGATCGGCGCCATGGACGGAGTCGAGCGCACGTCGTCGTCGATCATCCTGTCGACGCGGATCGACCGCTGAGCCGGCTGGTGTCGCGGGTCCAGACGCTGTCGGGACAGCGCCCCCCTCTCTGCCCTGCCGGGCATCTCCCCCTCCAGGGGGAGATTGGATGTCACCGCGGCTTTCGCCAATCTCCAAGGTGGCTGAATGGATGCTATCGGCGAAGCTGCCGATCTCCCCACTAGAGGGGGAGATGCCAAGTGATCGCAAAGAGGGCAGGACAGAGGGGGTCGCGAAGGATCACCAAGGGCGGTGATCGTTGTGGCGTTACCGCAGCAAAGCGATATAGGCTTTCAAAATGTGGATCGATGGCGTGCAGCCGCCCCCTATCTCTCGCAGCACCGCGCGTTCACCCAAAGAACCTAGACAGGAGGCCTCCTTGCCCAAGCAGTGTTTTGGAAAATCCCATGTGCCGTTGTCGCCGGCGGTCAGGGCCGGCGATTTCGTCTATGTCTCAGGCCAGGTGCCGGTCGGCACAGACGGGCTGGTGGTCAAGGGCGGCATCGCCGAACAGACCGAGCAGGTGCTGTCGAACGTCAAGGCGGCACTGGCGCTGGCCGGCTGTACCCTCGACGACGTAGTCAAGACGACGGTCTGGCTCGAAGACGCCCGCGATTTCGGCATTTTCAACACCGTCTATGCCAGGCATTTCCCGAAAGACCCGCCGGCGCGCACGACAGTGGAGTCGCGGCTGATGATCGACATCAAGATCGAGGTCGAGGCCGTTGCCTACAGGCCGGCCTGACGGGAAAGTGGAGACAGGCGCGATGCAATTCGATCTCCTGATAAAAGGCGGCCGCCTCATCGATCCGGCGTCCGGCCTCGACGCGCAGAGCGATCTGGCGATTGCCGACGGCCGTATCGCCGCGATCGACACCGAAATCCCCTTCGAACGTGCCGCCCGCGTCATCGATGCCACGGGCTCCATCGTCGCGCCGGGCCTGATCGACCTGCACAGCCATGTCTATTGGGGCGGCACGTCGCTCGGCGTCGATGCCGACCGGCTCGCCGCAAAGAGCGGCACCACCACCTTCATCGATGCCGGAAGTGCCGGCGCCGGCAATTTCCTCGGCTTTCGCCGCCACGTCATCGAGCGCTCGAAAGTCCGCATCCTGGCCTATGTCAACATTTCCTTTGCCGGCATATTCGGCTTCTCGCAGACCGTGGCGGTCGGCGAGTGTAGCGATCTCCGGCTCTGCGAACCGCGCGAGACGGTAGCGGCGGCTCGCGAGCACGCGGACGTGGTTGTCGGCGTCAAGGTCCGCTCGGGTCGCCATGCCGGCGGCACCAGCGGCATCGCGCCGGTCGATCTCGCGCTCGAAGCCGCCGACAAAGCCGGCCTGCCGCTGATGGCGCACATAGACGAGCCGCCGCCGGGCCGCTCGGAAGTGCTGCCGCGGCTGCGCAAGGGCGACATCCTCACCCACTGCTTCCGGCCGTTTCCCAACGCGCCGGTCTTCGCCTCGGGGGCGGTGCGGCCAGATATGCGGCTGGCGCGCGAGCGCGGCGTCATCTTCGACATCGGCCACGGCATGGGCTCGTTCGATTTCGAAGTGGCGAAAGCGATGCTCAGCGAGGGGCTGGCGCCGGACGTGATCAGCAGCGACGTGCATCTCTACTGCGTCGACGGGCCGGCCTTCGACATCCTGGTCTGCATGTCGAAGCTGCTGGCGCTCGGCATGCCGCTGGTCGAGGTGCTGCGCGCCGCCACGCAGCGCCCTGCCGAAGCGATCGCCAGGCCCGATCTCGGCAGGCTTGCGGTGGGTGCGGTCGGCGACATCGCGGTGTTGCGGCTGCGTCCGGGCCGCTTCACCTTTGTCGATTCGGTCGGCGCCTCGCTGGTCGCCGAGCAAAGGCTGGTCTCGGACGGAATCGTGGTCGGCGGCAGCTGGTGGCCGAACGAGGCGGTGGACGATCTCGGCGAGACCGAACGCTTCGAAGCGCATGCGCACGACACTCATGTCGATGTGGCGAGCCGGCATTTCGGGCGTGGGTGATCTCCCCCCTTGAGGGGGAGATGTCGCCGAAGGCGACAGAGGGGGTCGGTTCGACCGGGCTCGTCTTCCTGCAACGGATGGAGGTTGGCGCTCGACGCGCGGCGCCCCCCTCTGGCCTGCCGGCCATCTCCCCCTCAAGGGGGGAGATCGGCCGTCACCGCCCCGGCGCTCCATAGACCGGCGTCGCAATGCCTTCCATGCGCGCCTTGATCTGCAGCGCGACGTACTTCGAATAGAAGCGCGACAGCGCCAGATTGCCGCCGTGGAACCACAGCGCTTCCTGTGCCGTCGGCTTCCACATGTTGCGCAATTCGCCTTGCCACGGACCCGGGTCGCCTTTCACGCCCGAGCCAATCCCCCAGCACGGGCCGACCTTGTCGGCGACTTCGCGCGAGACGATCGCCGCCACGGTTTCGTTCATCGAGAGATAGCCGGTGCAGGCGATGATTGCGTCGGCCGCCAGTTCGGTGCCGTCGTCGAAGAGGATGCCTGTCTGCGTCAGCGACTTGATCCCGACGCCACTGCGGATGCCGATCTCGCCGTCGATGATCAGGTCGCAAGCGCCGACATCGATGTAGAAGCCCGAGCCGGTGCGGTAGGCCTTCATCAGGAGCCCGGTCTCGTCGTCGCCGAAATCGATGGCGAAGCCGGCGCCGCGCAAGCGATCGTAGAAGGCCGCGTCGCGCGCCTTGATGATGTCGTAAAGCGCCCGCTGGCCTTGCGGCAGCAGCGCGAACGGCGTCGAGGCGACGATCATGTCCGCTTTCTCGGTGGTGATGCCGCGGGCCAGCGCCTTTTCCGAAAAGATCTCGAAACCGATCTCCATCAGCGTGTCCGACTTGACCACCGTCGTCGGCGAGCGCTGGACCATGGTCACCTCGGCGCCGCTCTCCCAGAGGTCGACGCTGACGTCATGGCCGGAACTTGCCGCGCCGATGACGGCGACCTTCTTGCCGCGGAATTTTTCGCCGCTGGAATACTGGCTGGAATGCAGGATTTCGCCGTCGAAGACCTCGGCGCCCGGCAGGTCGATGCGCCTGGGCGGGCCATAAGCACCGGTTGCAAAGACGATGTGCTTCGGCTTTAGCGTGATGCGCTCGCCGGCGCGGTCGAGCTCGACCGTCCAGACCTTTTCGGTCTCGTCATAGGACGCGCTGACGCATGTCGTGGAGGTCCAGTAGTTGAGCTCCATGACGCGCGTATACATCTCCAGCCAGTCGCCCATCTTGTCCTTGGGCGTGAACACCGGCCAGTTCTCGGGAAACGGGATGTAGGGCAGATGGTCGTACCAGACCGGGTCGTGCAGCACGAGCGAGCGGTAGCGATTGCGCCAGGAATCGCCGGCCTGGGTGTTCTTCTCGATGACGATGGCCGGCACGCCCAATTGCCTGAGCCGCGCCCCCAGCATGATGCCGCCCTGGCCGCCGCCGATAACCAGGCAGTAGGGCTGTTGGCTAACGCCGAGGTCACGCGCCTCGCGGCGCCTCGCCTCCAGCCAGGTTTCGCGTTCCGGGTCTGCCTTGTGGCGGACACCCAGCGGCCGCGCCGGGCCCTTGCGCTCCTCCAACCCCTTGAGATCGCTCATCGCCGTAAACAGCGTCCGGCATTTGCCGTCCCTGAGGCGCATGACGCCTTGACCCCACGCCGATGACGTCTCGAAGCTGAACCAGGCTTCGATCATGCCCTCGTCCGAAGTCGCTTCGCCGCTGAGCTGCCATCGGGCAGGCTTTGTCGTTGCCAGCGTCGCCGCCAGCATGTCGCGGATCGCGGCGCGGCCTTCCATCGTCTTGATGTTCCAGGTGAAGGTCAAGAGATCGCGCCAGTAGCAGTCCTCGACGAACAGGTTGATTGCGGCCTCGACGTCGCCGGCCTCGAGTGCTCGCGCAAAAGAACCAAGCCAGGTGGCCGCCTGTTTCGTCGGTGCGATGTCGAGCATCTGTCTTCCCTAACTTCCAGTGACGTTTGCGCTGCCCTCATTCTTACCCTTTCCCGGTTCTTTGCGGGAGAGGGTAAGGGCCGTGCAAACAGTCCGGAAGCTAAGGGCGCAGCGTAGGCCGAAGCGACTGCCGCTGCCGTCAGGCCCGCGCGCGGGCCTGATCCGAACCGCTATCCAGCCATGCAAGATCGTCCGGCGAAAGTGAAATGTCGAGCGCCTGGAGGCTGTCTTCCAATTCGTCGAGCGTGCGCGGCCCGATCAGCGGGACGGACGGAAAGGGCTGCGCCAGGACATAGGCGAGCGCGACGTGGATCGGGCTCTTGCCCAGCCGTCTGGCGAGCTCGATGGCGCGGTCGCGACGGCCGAAATTCTTCTCCGAGTACCAGACCCGGACCAGCTCCTCATTGTCGCGCCGGTCGCGGCCGGCGCGGTCGGTGAAGAAGCCGCGGCCCTGGCTCGACCAGGCGAAGTTCGGCATCTGCCGGGCGGTGAGCCAGGTCTTCCATTCGTCGCTGGAGGAGGTGACGCAGCCTGCCCAGATCGGCTCCAGCATTTCGGCCAGCGAGAAATTGTTGGAAAGCGCGCCGGGCTTCTGCTTCCCGGTGCGCTCGGCATAGGCAATCGCCTTGTCCATGCGTTCCATCGTCCAGTTCGAGCCGCCGAACGGACCGCGAATGCGGCCGGCCTTGACCTCGCGGTCCATCGCATCGACGAACTCGTCGACCGGCACATCCGGATTGTCGCGGTGCATGAAATAGACGTCGATATGGTCGGTCTGCAGCCGTTCGAGCGACTGGGTGAGCTGTTTGCCGATGACGTCGGGATAGCAGAGCGGCGAGTGCGCGCCCTTGCCGATGACCACCGACTGCTCGCGCACGCCGCGGTTCTTCAGCCACTGGCCGAGCAGCGTCTCGGTATAGCCGGAACCGTAGACGAAGGCGGTGTCGAACAGATTGCCGCCGGCCTCGAAATAAGCATCGAGCAGGATGGCGCCCGACGAAAAGGTGCGGAAATCCTCGAAGCCGAGCGCCAGGCACGAGGCCGGCCGCGGCAGGCCCGGAATGCTGCGCTTGGGGATGGCGGTTCCGCCGGAGCGCAGCTTCCGTCCGGAGATCGTGTTGACGCGCTTTGCCGGTTTCTCGATGTCGTATTCGAGCCCGATTGCGGCCCGCCATTTGTCGAGCACGCGCAGATTGCCGAGACTGTCGGCCCAGCCCATGCCGGGCCAGGCGAACTCCTGCTTTCCGCCGAGAATGGCCTCGCCGGCGGCGTCGACCTCAAATGCGTACAGCCAGCCGTCCTCCGTGACCTCGACCACCTCAGTGTCACCCGGACGGATGATGCGGATTTCGCCGGTGCCGCCTTGCTGGCCGCCGGCATACCAGAAATCCGCCACCTCGATGCGGCCTTTGCTGCCGAGAATACGCAAGACATTGTCCTGAGCGAGCGAGATGCTGCAGGACACTTCCGCGACGATGCCGCCCGGAAAATGCAACAGCGCCGACGCCCATTCGTCGACGCCGGATTGGCCGAGATGCGCAGCGCCGACGACTTTGTCCGGCTCGGCGAAGGGCTTTCCCACTGCTGCGCCGGCAATCAGCCGCGCCATCGAGACGGGATAACCGCCGACATCGAGAATGCCGCCGCCGGCGAGATCCTTGGCGTAGAGACGGTGCTCCGGCATGAAGCCCGGCATGGCGAAGCCGAAGCTGGATTTGATCATCTTGATGTCGCCGATCGCGTCGGCCCTGATCAGCTCGACCAGCTTGGCCGTCTGCGGATGCAGCCGGTACATGAAGGCTTCGCCGAGAAAGGTGCCGGCCTTGCGCGCGGCATGGATCATGGCGTCGGCTTCGAATGCGGTCAGGCCAAGCGGCTTTTCGCAAAGCACGTGCTTTCCGGCCTCGGCCGCCTTGATCGCCCATTCGGCATGGCTCGGATGCGGCGTCGAAATATAGATCGCGTCGACATCCGGATCGCCAACCAAAGCCTCGTAGCCGTCCAGGATGCGAGCGCCGGGGAAAGCCTCGGTGAGCCCCGCCTTGCCGGGATTGCGCGCCCCTAAGGCGACCAATGTGCCGGTGCGCGAATGGGCGACGCCCCCGGCAAAAGCCTTGGCGATGTTGCCGGGCCCGAGAATGCCCCAGCGAACTTTTTCTGGTTTGGACGTCATGTCAAATCTCCGTGGGGTGGCCGCGAGCAATCGCGATCGGACAAAAGAAAGATGGGTTAGCGAATGCGTGCGCCGGTGGCGTCGAAGAGAAGCGAGCGGTCGGCTTTGATCGACACCACCAGGTCGTCGCCGTTCGCGCGATGCCGCGAGGCCTCGCGCTCGATGATCAGTTCCTCGCGTCCGCCCCCGGTACCGGAATTGGCATAGACATAGCTCACCGATCCCAAGTGCTCGGCGACGTCGGCCTTGAGGGTAAGGTCGCAATCGCCCTGGCCGGCATCGAAGAAATGCTCCGGCCGCACGCCAAGCACAACATCGCCGCCTGTTGCAGGCAAGGCATCCGAAAGCGGCTTGCGCAGTCGCGCGCCGCGATGATTGACCAGTTCGACGACCGCCGCACCGTTGTCGGCCCCGACCATTTTTGCCGCCAGGAAGTTCATTTTCGGCGAGCCGACGAAGCCGGCAACGAAGCGGTTGGCGGGGTCGTCGTAGAGATCGAGCGGCGCGCCGATCTGCTCGATATTGCCGGCGTTGAGCACGACGATCCTGTCGGCCAGTGTCATCGCCTCGGTCTGGTCGTGCGTGACATAGACCATGGTAACGCCGAGTTCCTTATGAAGGCGCGATATCTCGACGCGCATCTGCACCCGGAGCTCGGCATCGAGATTGCTGAGCGGTTCGTCGAACAGGAACACTTGCGGCTCACGCACGATGGCGCGGCCGATGGCGACGCGCTGGCGCTGGCCGCCCGACAATTGCCGCGGCCGCCGCTTCATCAGCTCGGCGATGCGCAGGATTTCGGAAGCCCGCTTCACCCGCCGCTCGGTATCTGCCTTGGGGTTGCCGGTCATTCTCAGGCCGAAGCTCAGATTCTGCTCGACCGTCATGTGCGGATAGAGCGCGTAGGACTGGAACACCATGGCGATGCCGCGATCGGCCGCCTCGACGTCGTTCACCACCTTGCCGCCAATGGCGATCTCGCCGTCGCTGATGTCCTCGAGCCCGGCGATCATCCGAAGCAGCGTGGACTTGCCGCAGCCGGAAGGGCCGACGAAGACGACGAATTCGCCGTCATCGATGTCGATATTGGCGCCGTGGACGATCTCGAAGACGCCGAAGCGCTTGATGACGTTTTTGAGTGTGACTGCCGCCATGCTGATCCTTACTTGATGGCGCCGGCGGCGATGCCGGCAACGAAATGGCGCTGCAGAAGCACGAACACGACGAGCATTGGCGCCGTCAGCATCACCGCGCCCGCCATGATGCCGCCCCAGGACACCTTGGTGAGACCGATCAGCGTGCCGAGCGCCACGGGCGCGGTCATTGCGCCCGGCTTGGAATTGATCAGCAGCGGCCAGAGATAGTTGTTCCAGGAGGCAAGGAAGAGGATGATGGCGAGCGCCGCCAGCATCGGCCGCGCCAGAGGCAGTGCGACGAACAGGAATATCCGCCATTCCTTGACGCCCTCGACCTTGGCGGCGTCGAACAGCTCGTGCGGCATCATCGAAAAACTCTGCCGCATGAAGAGCACGCCCAGCGAATTGAACAGCGGCGGCACGATCAGCGCCACCCAAGTGTTGGCGAGCTTGAAGTCGCGCGCCACCATGATGAATTGCGGGATCAGCACGACCGCATAGGGCAGCGTGATGGTGCCGAAGATGATGGCGACGACCATGCCCTTGCCGAAGAAGTTGTAACGCGCCAGCGCCCAGCCGGCCATCGAGGTCAGCATCACCGACAGGAAGGTATAGGTCACCGCCACCGAGACGGAGATGCCGATGGCGCCGATGAAATTGGTGCCGCGCTGCAGATTGCTGACATTGTCGAGGAAATTGCCATGCGGCAAAAGCTCGATGTCGGGGCTGAAGATGCCGTTGTCGGGCATCGTCGAAAAAACCACCATCATCCACAGCGGAAACAGCCAGACCAGCGCCAGCGGCGTCAGGAACAGATGCAGCGCGATGCTGCGTCCCAATCTGGCCTGGGAACGGCTGACTCTTGAGTGCGAGGTCATTTCGGTTCCCTCGTCAGCCATATCTGCACCAGCGAAATGGCAATCGCCAGCCCGGCCATGGTGTAGGCGACGGCCGAAGCGTAGCCGAAATTGAGCGACCGGAAGCCCTGGCGGTAAAGCAGCAGCCCGAGCGTTTCGGTGCCGCCGCCCGGCCCGCCGCGCTCGGTGATCAGGAAGGGCTCGGTGAACAGCTGCATGGTGCCGATGATCGACAGCACGGCGCAGAACACGATGATCGGCTTGAGCAGCGGCAGCGTGATGTAGAAGAACTGTTTGACCTTGCTGACCCGGTCCAGGGTCGCCGCCTCGTAGACATCCTCGGGAATCGACTGCAGGCCGGCGAGCAGGATGATGGCGTTGTAGCCGGCCCAGCGCCACGTCACCGCCATCATGATCACCGCCATCGCCGGGGTGACGTTGGTAAACCAGTCGACACTGGGCAGGCCGATGCTGTTCAGCAATTTGTTGATGATGCCGTAGTCGAGATTGAACATCAGCCGGAAAACCGCCGAATAGGCGACCTCGCCGACCACGACCGGCGCGAAGAAGGCAAAGCGGAACAGGGCACGGGCCTTGAGCAGTGGCGAATTCAAAAGCACCGCCATCACAATCGCCAGCGAAATCATCACCGGCACCTGGATGACAAGGATCAGCAATGTGTTCTTCAAGGCATTGAAGAAGGCCGGATCGCCGATCAGCCGGCCCCAGTTGAAGGTCGGCGCGAAGCGCCACGGCACGGTGCGCGTCGCCTGGAACGAGATCAGGAAGGAATCGATGATCGGCCACAGCCAGAAGATCGAAAAAATCAGCAGATACGGCGCGAGGAAGCGATATGCCGTGGCGTTCTGGTAGCGCATCGTTTTCCTCCTTTCTGCTTTCAAGTTCTTGCCTTCTCCCCTTGTGGGAGAAGGTGGATCGGCGCGTAGCGCCGAGACGGTTGAGGGGTGATGGCCGGAGTGCCGCCGGCGCCAAGCTGGAGCACCCCTCATCCGTCGCCTTCGGCGATACCTTCTCCCACAAGGAGAGAAGGGGAGCCGCGCGCTCGGAGCCGCCTCGTCTAGATCACGACTTGACCGGCAGGCCGGTCGCCGCGGCGATCTGGCTTGCGGCATCGTCGAGCGCTGCCTTGGCGTCGGGATAGCCGCCGGCCAGATATTTGGTCTGCACCGCGCGGATGATGATTTCGGCGTCGCTCTGGAACGGCGTGCCGCGGCTGGGGACGACCTTGGGCAAGGTGCCGAGGATGTCCTTCCACACGGCTTGGCCACCCCAATAGGGCAGGCCTTCGGAGACATAAGGGTCGTTGAGCGCCGAGATCAGCGACGGCACCAGGCCGAAGCCTTTCAGCATGGTGATCTGGCCCTCATTCGTCGCAAGCGTGTATTTCAGATAGGCGTAGGCGGCTTCCTTGTTCTTCGACACCGAGGTGATGGCGAGCGAGGAGCCGCCGAGATTGGCGGCGCGCGGACCGTCGGCGGTCAGGCTCGGCATCAGATAGACGCCCCATTTGCCTGCCCCATCGGGCGATTCGGTGCGCACGGTGCCTTCATACCAGCCGCCATACATCTGCGTGGCGACCTTGCCGGCGGTGTTGTTGGTGATCTTGGTGCTCCAGTCGGCAGAGGAAATGATGCCGGCGTCCTTCATCTCCTTGATCTTGGTCATGGCATCGACGCATTTGGGCTGGTTGACCGTGATCGATTGCCCGTCGGCGGAGAAGTAGGCGCAACCCTGCTCGTTGGAGATCATGCGGAAGAATTCGGAATCGCCGTTGAAATCGGCGTTGGTCATCGTGACGCCGGGATTGGCGGCCTGGATTTTCTTGGCGGCGGCGATGAAATCGTCCCAGGTCTTGATCGAGGACGGATCGACGCCAGCCTTCTCGTAGAAGTCGCGGCGGTAGAACATCGCCACTGGACCGGAATCCCAGGGCATCGCATAGGCCTTGTCGTCAACCTCGAGCTCGGTACGCTTGAAGTCGGGGAATTTTGCCTGGTCTTCCGCGGTGTAGCCGAGCGTATGCAGGTCGACGAAGCAATCCGGGAACTGGCTCCAGTAGTTTTCGGCTTCGCCGTTCTCGATCGTAACGATGTCAGGCAGCCCCTCGCCGCCGGCGGCACAGCCGGCGATCGATTTGTCGTAGGTCGGCTGGTTGCCAAGGTCCTCGACCGTCACCTTGATGTCGGGATACTGCTTGTTGAAGCCCGCTATGGTGGCCTTCAGCGACGAAGCGGCGATATTCCAGCTCCAGATCGTGATTTCACCGGACTGCGCAAAGGCCGGGCTGGAGCCCAAGGCAAGCGCGAGCGCGGCGCAGGTCAATTTTATGCGCATTGAAATCCTCCCATTTCAGTTGCTCTCTGTTTGCGAGCGTGGCTAGACTAGGCCTCGGGAAAGCCTTGTCCGCGACAAAGGGAATAAGAAATGAGCGGAAAGTAAGATGCCGGAAAGGCCGTTTTACCAGCCTGGCGCCAGCAGCGTGGAGGGCCTGCCGCTGCTGCTGCAGATGTTCCACACCCAGCCCCTGGTGATGCTCAAGCCGCATTGGCACGCCCAGGTCGAGGTGAATTTCATCGTGCGCGGCGCCGTGCATTACCGTATGGACGGGCACGAGCTTTCGCTCTCTGCTGGCGACATGTGTCTGTTCTGGGGCGGCCTGCCGCACCAGATGGACGAAGCCTCCGACGATGCCATCTATGCCGGCGCGCATTTGCCGCTGGTGCATTTCTTCCGGCTCCATTTGCCCGTCGAGGTCCGCAACAGACTGATGACCGGGGCGACGCTGGTGACCGACGCCACCGACCGGTCGGACGACCACAATTTCGAGCGCTGGAACCGCTATGCCCGCTCCGGCGACCCGGTCAAGGCCGAGCATGCCGTCAACGAGCTTTTGCTGCGGCTGGAGCGGGTGCGCTTCGAGCCTTACCGGCTGGTGCCCGAAACCCCGGTCGAACAGGAGATAGGCAGTCCCTTCGATCAGCAATCGCTGCGCAATGTCGGGCGCATGTGCGACTTCATCGCCGAGAATTTCCTCTACGAGATCGATTGCGTCGATATCGCCGCGGCGGCCGATATCCATCCCAAATACGCCATGAGCATCTTCAAGAAATCGACCGGCATGACGCTCAATGAATATGTGAATTTGCTGCGCCTCAGCTACGCGCAGGCGCTGCTGATGCATCAGGATGCCAATGTGCTGCGCGTCGCCATGGAATCGGGCTTCGGCTCGCTCAGTGCCTTCAACAAGTCGTTCCGCAAGCTTTCCGGCATGTCGCCGTCGGATTTCCGCAGGGGCGTGGCCGGCGCCAGATAACGGCTGGATTCAAGCGATAATATCCAGGCGCCTCGGCAGGCGGTTCATCGGCGACGGCCCGTTGGCGGTGATCAGGAACTGGTCCTCGAGATTGAAGCTGGCGAGACCGTCGATGTAGAGCGGGATCTCGAATGCCAGCACCATGCCGGCCTCGATCACGACAGTGCTGTCGGCCGAGATGAACGGCCATTGCTCGGAAAACACGGAATTGCCGACGCCGTGGCCGAAATGGCCGCGGCGATAGGAACGCAGGCCCTGGCGCGCCAGGCTTTCGCTGGCGGCGCGATGCACGGCGGCTAACGGCTTTCCGGGCATAAGCGTGACAAGCCCGTCGGCGAAGGCGCGTTCGGCTATCGCATGCAATTCGGCCTGTTCGGGCGACGGCGGCCCGAAGGTGAAATTCCGCGACATATCCGAGGCATAGCCGTTCACGCTGCACACCATGTCGGCCTTCAGCGGATCGCCGGCGGCGGCGACGGCGTCGGCGCCTTTTGGGCGAGCGCCCAGCGTGACGTATTCCGCCGTCGAGATTTGCTGCGACGACCCGGCGGCTGCATCCGCGACGCCTTGCCGGTAAAGCGCGACCAGCTCAGACTGACGCATGCCGGTCGTCGCATGCTGCTGCAGCCGCGACAGGCCGGCTTCCGACAGGGCGATGCCCTGCTGCAGAAGGTCGATCTCGCTCTGCGATTTGATTGCCCGCAGCCTGTCGAGAACCGGTGAGCCGTTGACCAGGGCAGTGCCCGGCAACATCGCCTGCAGCGCGGAAAAATCGCTGGCCGAGACGAAATCCAGCTCGATGCCGAGCGTCGCACGCTCCAGCCCGAATTCTGTAAAGATCGTTTTCAGCTCGCGGACGGAGCGGGCAAGCTCAAAGGTCGCCGGACGTGAAAAACCGGGAGCGCGGCCAACCAGGCCGGCCTCGATGCGCTGCGCAACAGGCCGGTCAGCCGTCGCCGGCTCGAGCGACGCCGATTCGATCCAGATCGCATGCGTGCGCAGCACGGCGCCGGCCATCGCCGCCCGGAGCCGGGCAGCCTGGAAATCCGCCACCACGACGCCGATCGGCAGGTCGCCTCGCTTGGGAATAACGACGAAACCGGCGCCGGCCCGCCGGAACAGGCCGGCCGGGCCGATCCAGGCACCGGTGGAATATTGGAACGCCTCGGGCTCGCAAAGCACCAGCGCCTCGATGCCGGCGCGCTGCATCAGGTCAGTTGCGCGCTCGCGGTCGACAAAGCCGGTCATGGGATCTCCTCGAATGCACTCGAATCCGACGCCGATGCGGCGGCGTTTGGCCTTAGCGTAGCTTCAGTGCCGCCGTGGAGCAGCTTTTTTCTGGAAGCGCTGTTCACCTTGAGAGTTCGTCGTCGGGAAACGAAAAAAGCCGCGGCGAACCACGGCTTTCAACGCGACGAGTGGTCTGTTTCGAATGCTTACTCGGTTTCGTCGGAAGTGTCGTCGGCAGTGTCTGCCGCGTCTTTCGCGGCCTTCCTATCCAGCGCTGCCTGCAAGGCCAGCGTAGCCTGCGGTGAGGCCGGTGTCGTGGCAACGACCGCCATTGCATGAGCAACGCCGGTCGTCGACTTGTCCTTGGCCGCGGCGGAAGTGGCGGCTCCGTGTCCCTGCGAGCCGGCCCCAGCCGAGTTTCCGCCGTTACCGTTGCTGCCGCCATTGCCGTTGCCATTGCCATTGCCCCCGGGAGCAGCGAGTACCGGAGATGCGACAAGGGTGAGAGCGGCTACAGTCGCGAATAGACAGGTGCGCGTTTTCATAGTTCCTCCTTCGAGTCGCCCTCCCGCCAGGATGGGTTTCAGATGAAAAACGTCAGGACTTTCGAATCCGAAAGTCGGCTGTTACCTAGCTTTGTTCAAATACAGTATTCTACAAGACGGACCTTGGTCCGAAATCGATACGCAAAAGTCCTGAATTTTATCGACAGCGTACTTCGGACGACCGCAGCGGCGGGATTTTTGCTGCCGGCAGATCCGGCGCCGCTACAGCGCAGTGTGCGTCGGCTGACATCAGGCTAGGGTCGAGGAAACCTAGCTGCTCGGCCATCGGTGAGATCATTCAAGGTGATTGAGGAACATTCCACATTTCGTGAAGTTGGGAGCGCAGGCGCGCTTTTGAGGTGCCAAAATGTTTGATGCCGGCGGGCTTTTGGGAGGAAGCCATGATCCGCGTCACGCCTGCATTTCGTGTTTCGCGCCGCCGCGCGTTGCAGTTTGGCCTGGGAGCAACGCTCGCTTCGGCCACCGGCCTTGCCCCGGTTTCCCGGGCCTATGCGCAGGATGAGGTCAAAGACGAAGACATTTTTTTCCGGTTCGCCCTCAATCTCGAATATATATGGAAGCCGAATATTACCTGCGCGGTACAACCGGAAAAGGGATCGAAGACTCGGATGCTGGCCCGAAGGCCGGCGCTGTCGTCGGCGGCAAACAGGTCAGCTTTGACACGCCTGCAATCGGCGAGTTCATGCGCCCATGGCGTCCAAAAAGCTAGTGAGTTCAATTGGCTCGCCCGAAAAGGGTCGAACTCCTGACCCCTAGATTCTGGTCTGAGAAGTCAAGATATAGGCGGTTCGAACGTGTCCCCTACTCCGTCAACGCTCCGGCTTCCCACCGCCAAGGCACATCATGGTTTAGGGGCTTGGCTTAGACGCTCGAAGTGAAGTACCCAGCCCATACCTATTCTATTCTGGAGTCTCCACGTTGATCGTAGCGGTCAAGGCCGCCGAGAATCCGAGATGGTCAATACCAGTGAAATGATGCAGGTTCTTCTGGACCACGTGGCAAGCAGGCCGCTGAGCAGACGTAGCTTCCTGGTTTCAGCATATGGACCCTCTTTGTAATACGAATTGAAAATTGCGCCCTCATGTTTCAGAACAGGTCGGTAGACCCGCGAGGATGATTTCGAATCCTGCGGGTCGCTCACGGTCCTCAAGGCGAGAATTCTAAGAGACGTTCAACAATGACCCAGCACGCAGAAAACGCTCGAATTCTCATGTACAGCCACGACACGTTCGGGCTCGGCCATTTGCAGCGCTGCCGGACTATCGCGCATTCGCTGGTCGAGGATTTCCGCGGACTTCAGGTGCTTATCATTTCGGGTGCGACTATCGCTGGCGCCTTCGACTACCGCGCCCGTGTCGACTTCGTGAAGATCCCCAGCGTCATCAAGCTGCGCAACGGCGAATACACCTCGCTGGAAAAGGACATCGATCTGCATGAGACGCTAAGGATGCGCCAGTCGATCATCCGCCATACAGCTGAGACCTTCCGGCCGGATATCTTCATCGTCGACAAGGAACCGCTCGGCCTGCGCGGTGAGATTGAGGACACGCTGTCCTACCTCAAGACGCGGGGCACCACGCTGGTGCTTGGCCTGCGCGAGGTGATGGATGCGCCGCATCTGCTCGAAGCAGAGTGGGCACGCAGAGACGTGATGCGCAAGATAGGCGTCTTTTACGACAAGGTCTGGGCCTATGGTCCGCCGGATTTCTACGATCCGCTGACGGGCTTGGATGTGCCCCCGGCTGTCAGGGCAAAGATGAGGTTCGTCGGTTTCCTGCAACGGAGCCTGCAGCGGAACGAGTTGCCCGGCCACCGACCCGAGGGCGACTATATCCTCGTTACTACCGGTGGCGGCGGTGACGGCGCCGATCTGATCCACGACGTCATCGATGCCTATCAGCAGGATCCGCAATTGCAGCATAGAGCCCTGATCGTGCTTGGGCCTTACATGCCGGCGCGCAAGCGCAACAAGCTGCTCAAGAAGGGGTCCAAGATCCCCTACATCAAGATCATCGAGTTCGACAACCGTATGGAAGACCTGATTGCCGGCGCCAAGGCGGTAGTGGCGATGGGCGGCTACAACACCTATTGCGAGATACTGTCTTTCGACAAGCCGGCGCTGATCGTGCCGCGCGTCGAGCCCCGCCGGGAACAACTGATCCGCGCACGGCGCGCAGCCGAACTCGGCCTCATCGAGATGCTTTTGCCTGAAGAAGCCGAGGATTCCCGGCGGTTTGCTGATGCACTGAAGGTGCTGCCGGACCGGCCCCGCCCATCGCAGAGCAATCCGCATCTGACGCTGGAAGGGCTGCCTCATATTTCCGAAATCGTCGCGGAACTGCTCGACCGGCGGGCCGGCCATCACCTTTCGGTCATTGAAGGAATGACCTGAGTTGCAACATCGCAAGATCGTCGTGGTTCTGAAGGGTTACCCGCGGCTGTCCGAAACCTTCATCGCGCAGGAACTGCTCGGTCTTGAGCGTGCGGGGTTCGACCTGATACTCGTCGCGCTCAGGCGGCCGACCGACGAAAAACGCCACCCCGTGCATGACGAGATCAAAGCGCCCGTCCATTATCTGCCGGAATATCTGCATGAAGAGCCGCTGCGCGTGCTTCGCTCGCTGTTTGCCTCTCTGCTGCGTCCGGGCTTCTGGCGCGCGCTCGGATCGCTGGCTGCCGATATGCCCCGCGACTTTACGCGCAATCGCGCGCGCCGCTTCGGGCAAGCGCTCGTGCTGTCGGCCGAATGGCCGGAAAACGCGGGCTGGCTGCATGCACATTTCGCGCACACGCCTGCATCGGTGACGCGCTATGCCAGCCAGCTTCGTGGCCTGCCCTGGACCTGCTCGGCCCATGCCAAGGACATCTGGACTTCGGCCGACTGGGATCTGGCCGGCAAGCTTTCCTCGGCGCGCTGGACGGTCACTTGCACGAAAACCGGCTTCGACCGTCTGAAAAAACTCGCTAACGGCAACTCGTCTGTGCATCTGAGCTATCATGGGCTCGACCTTGATCGCTTCGGCAGTTTCGGCGAGGCGCGAAAGCAGCATGACGGCTCGGCTCCGGACGAACCGGTTGTCGTTCTGAGTGTCGGGCGCGCCGTTGAAAAGAAAGGTTACGATACGTTGCTGGAGGCCCTTGCCCTGTTGCCCGGCGATTTGGCGTGGCGTTTCGAGCATATCGGCGGCGGCGAAGAACTGGAACGGTTCAAGTCGCTGGCGCAAAAGCTCGGCCTGGATGGTCGCGTCTCTTGGAAAGGCGCGCTTGCGCAGGAGGAGGTGCTTGAGCACTACCGCCGCGCCGACATCTTCGCCCTGGCCTGCAGGATCACCGCAAATGGCGACCGCGACGGTCTGCCGAACGTTCTGGTGGAGGCGGCTAGCCAGCGGCTTGCCTGCGTGTCGACCGATATTTCCGGCGTGCCGGAGCTTTTATCGCCGGATGAAACCGGGTTGCTGGTTCCGACGGAAAACCCGATTGCCCTGGCACAGGCGCTGGAGCGCCTGATCCGTGATCCCGTGCTCCGCGACCGCCTCGGCGACGCCGCAGAGCGGCGCGTGCGCGGCAATTTCGATCATATGGCAAGCATTGGACAGCTCAAGGAACTGTTCGAGCGGGAGTGGCGGGCCGCCGAATGAAGCGGCTGCGCGCTTTCTTCTATGTCCAGCACCTGCTCGGCATCGGCCATCTCGCGCGCGCCAGCCGCATTGCGGCGGCTCTGGTCGATGACGGGTTTGACGTTACCGTCGTGACCGGCGGAGCGCCGATCGCCGGGTTTCCGGGACTGGGTGTACAATCTGTAACCCTGCCACCTGTCACCTCCGGTGATGAAGGATTTTCGGGACTTGTCGACCTGCAAGGCAACCCGATCGACGATGATTTCAAGAAATGGCGTTCAGAGATGCTGCTGCAGGCATTCCGGGATTGCAGGCCTGATATCGTCATTGTCGAGGCGTTTCCATTTGGACGCCGGCAGATGCGTTTCGAACTCTTGCCGCTGATCGAGGCCATCGACGCGACGTCGCCCAGACCGCTGCTGGCGACGTCCGTCCGTGATATCCTCCAGGAGCGCGTCAAGCTGGGCCGAAACGAGGAAACGGTCGATCTCATCAACAGGCATTTCGATCTTGTTATGGTTCACGGCGATCCGGCTTTCGCTACCATCGACAAGACATTTCCACTGGCTGGGGCGATCAGGGCCGAGGTCACCTACACGGGGCTCGTTGCCGCGCCGCCATCGCCCGCGGCCTCCGAGCGCTTCGACGTTCTGGTGTCGGTTGGCGGCGGGGCTGCCGGAAAGAGCCTTGTCAGATCCACCATCGCAGCGGCGCGGAATGCCAACAACGCTTGGAAATGGTGTTTGATCACCGGCCCAAACCTGCCGAAAGACGAGTTTGACGCGATCGCACGCGATGCCACGCCGGGCCTGTCCATCTTCCGGTTCCGCGAGGATTTCGCCAGCCTGCTGACCGGCGCCCGCCTGTCAGTCTCGCAGGCGGGTTACAACACGGTCTGCGATGTCCTGCGCGCGGGCTGTCGCTCCCTGCTCGTCCCATTTGCAGCCGGCGGGGAAACCGAACAGACGGTTCGCGCCCTGATGCTCGAAGAACTCGGTCTTGCAACGGTGCTGATGGAAAAGGACCTGACGCCTGAAGGTTTGGCGCAAGCGGTCGAACAAGCGCTTGTGGAACCGACGCCATCCGCGCATCGTCTCGATCTGGAAGGCGCGCGTCGCTCCGCGCAAATCCTGCGCGAGCGGCATCGAACATGGTCCCTAAACGTGGGGCCCGGTTTCGGAAAAGTTCATGATTAAACAGACGATAGATCCTAGAGCGGTTCATCGTTCCACGCAGAACCGCTCTGTCTCTTTGTTTTGACGCAATTCCGGACGGAAAGCCGTTTCCACACTTTCCTGCAAATGCTCTAACGCGCGTCGCGTCTGGTGAGATTCGTGCGACGCGCTTCAAGTCCTGTTTTTATGCGTGTCGTTGTCCCAAAACCGCTACGCGCTTTTGGGCGAAATGCATTAAACAGTTCCAATCAGCATGAAGCGCGTATAATTTTTTGTCGGCAGTTCGCCGGAGAACCGCACCTCCCGTAGCGCCGCCATTTCCTCGAAGGCTGCAAGCGAAGCCACGCAGTTGATGTGCGTCGGCTCGCTGAAATAATCGTTCGATTGCAGCAGTACATTCGTGCCCGGCGGAAGCAGAGCAAGCCAGGCGCGCAGATCGGCTATGTGTTCGCAGCTCGTATTGATCATCAGATCGGGCCGCCCGGCCGCATAGTCGAGTGCGTACATATCTGCCGTCAGCGCCCGGAACCGGTCGCCGGCTTCCCGGTTGAGGGTCCGGGCGACCGGCGCGACTTCGGGATCGATGTCGATGCTATCGACCGCCGCGATGTCGAAGCGAGCGTCGTTGAAAAGCATTGCCGGCAATACGCCGTACCATCCACCCAGAACCCATATGCGCCCGAAGCGGCCGCCGCCGCTTTCGAACAGCCTGTCGAGCGCCCACATCTTGCAGGCGACCTGCTTGTGGTTGAAGGCGTTGGCGATATCGGCCTTCGGATGCTTGGCGACGACGCGCGCCAGCCCTGCCACGAGAGGGCAGTTGACATAAGCAGCAATTCCCCGCGTGAGGTCCAAGGCTTGCTCGTGCCAGTCCATGGCATTGCGTGGTTGCGTGACATCCATCATAATTCGTCTTGTATGTTGGGATTTTGGGCGACACAACGCAATCTTGCCTTCCGCAAGACTGTTTGATTCCGCGGACGTGATCATGCTGCAAGCCGCTTGGCTATTGCCCGGTGCCGGAGAGAGCCTGTTGCATCTGTCCGGATCATCGGCGTCCATCCGCCAGCACCAGCCGCGCAGCTGCGGCCTCGTGCTGCTCGGCTGTTCGCCAAAGCCCTACGAAAGCCGCGGACCGTTTGGCCAGCTGCTTTCTTCGCCGATCAACAATGCCCATGTCGTTGCCATCGACCATGCGCCGGAACTGGATCGCGCCGCCTCGCAGGTTCCTTGCATCGTTGAGCGCAGGACAAGGTCCGTGCACAGCAGCTTCGAACTTGTCGTTGGCGATGAAGAAATTGCCGATACGCCATTCGCCAGCAGGTGCTTTTACATCCTGCATCCTTCCAACTGAAGGGTCCACAGTCGCATATGGAAGCCAGCCTAGCCCGCTATATCTGGACGCACACCAAGAAGCAGCAGCTCTGGATATTGATGATCGTCGTGCTTTCGATGATCCCGTATTTCATGTCCTTCGACCTGCCGAAGCTGATCGTCAACGGACCGATCCAAGGTCGCGGCTTCGAGCAACCGGGCGCGACCCAGCCATTCATGAGGCTACATTATAACCTGCCGTTCATTGGAGAGGTCCAGTTCTTCTCCGGTTTTCAGCTCGACCGCGAGGAGACCCTGTTTGCCCTGAGCCTTGTGTTCCTCTTGCTAGTCGTCATCAACGGCCTGTTCAAATTCTACATCAACACCTACAAGGGCCGCCTCGGCGAACGCATGCTGCGGCGTATCCGCTTCGATCTGGTCGACCGTGTGCTGCGTTTTCCGCCGGTTTACTTCAAGCGGGTGAAATCCGCCGAAGTGGCGACCATGGTGAAGGACGAGGTGGAGCCGCTGGGCGGCTTCATCGGCGACGCCTTCCTGCAGCCGGTACTGCTCGGCGGCCAAGCGCTGACGGCCATGCTGTTCATCATGATCCAGAACGTCTGGCTCGGAATGATAGCGGTCGTGATCGTGGCGATCCAGATCGTGCTCATCCCGCGAATGCGGCGGCGGCTGATCGTGCTCGGGCGCCAACGGCAGTTGACGGCGCGCGCGCTTTCGGGCCGGGTTGGCGAAATCGTCGACGGCATCGGCGCGGTTCACGTCCACGATACATCAAACTACGAGCGCGCCGACATAGCTGCCCGGCTCGGGCTCATCTTCAAGATCCGCTTCGATCTTTACCAATGGAAATTCATGGTGAAGTTCCTCAACAATTTTCTCGCGCAGCTCACGCCCTTTCTGTTCTACATGATCGGCGGGTATCTGGTCCTCCAGGGGCGGCTGGACGTCGGCCAGCTCGTGGCCGTGATCGGCGCCTACAAGGACCTGCCCGGACCGATGAAGGAACTGATCGACTGGGATCAGGATCGGCAGGATGTCCAGGTCAAATATCAACAGGTCGTTGAACAGTTCACCGTCGAAGGTCTCATCGCGCCGAAAATCGGGGTATTGACGATCGACGATCCCGATCCGATGACCAAGCCGCTGTCGGCGATCAATCTGTCCGTAGCGGACGATGGCGGTGCAATGCTCCTCAACCGTATCTCCCTCCAGGTCAAGCCGGGTGAGACGGTGGCACTGGTCAGTACCGCAACAGGTGGAGCGGAGGCGCTTGCAGAAGCCTTCGCGCGGCTGAACTGGCCGGACAGCGGAAGGGTCGCTTCGGGCACCGACGACCTGCTTGAACTCCCCGAAGCAGTAACCGGCCGGCGCATGTCGTATGCCTCGTCGGATGTTTTCCTGTTCCAGGCAAGCCTCCGCGACAACCTGCTCTACGGGTTGAAGCATGCGCCGCTGACATCGGTGCCTTATGACGGTGCTGCGGCAGATCAGCACCGCTGGAACATTCACGAGGCGCGCCGGTCGGGCAATCCGGATCTTGATATCCACAGCGACTGGATCAACTATGCTTCCGCTGGCGCTACCGGCCCGCACGACCTCTTTGAAGCCGTGCGCCGGGTGCTCGACGCGGTTGTTCTGTCGCGTGACATTCTGGATCTCGGCTTGCGCTCTTCGGCCGACCTCACGCGTCACACGGAGCTTGCCAGGCGGATCGTCGAACTGCGTGCGGCGCTGCGGACCCGGCTGGAACAAGAGGGGCTGAGCGGACTGGTGGTTCCTTTCGAACCGGGCGCCTACAACAAGGAAGCAACGATCGGCCAAAACCTGCTCTTCGGCGCTGCCGCCGGCCCCGAACTGGCCGATAGGGCCCTGGCGGCCAATCCCTATTTTGCTTCCGTGCTGAGGCAAGCCGGCCTCGACCGCACGCTCTACGAAATGGGCTTGGAGATCGCCAAACAGGCGATCGAGCTGTTTGCCGACCTGCCGCCCGATCACCAGTTCTTCCAGCAGCTCGCCTTCATGAGCGCGGAGGAGATACCCGCCTACGAAACCTTGCTGCAACGGCTCAAGAACCGTCCCTACGAGGCGGTTTCGGAGAACGATCGCGCCATGATCGTCACCTTGAGCTTTGCCTACATCGAGCCCCGGCACCGCTTCGGCCTGCTGAGCGACGAGCTGATGAGCAAGATCGTCGCTGCACGCAACCGGTTCTATGAAGACCTGCCGCCCGAGCTGCACAATGCGGTCGAACGGTATGATCCTGCCAAATACATTGCCGCGGCCACCGTCATGGATAATGTCCTGTTCGGGCGTGTGGGCAACAATCATCCCGACGCGCCCGACCGCATACGCTCCATCGTCTATGACATTCTTGACGAACTGGGGCTTTATGGCGAACTTCTGGATGTCGGCCTGGACTTCAACGTCGGCTCCGGCGGCAGGCGGCTGACCGGTGGACAGCGACAGAAGCTCGATGTTGCCCGGGCCTTGCTCAAGCGTCCCGATTTTCTCATTCTCAACCGGCCGCTGTCGGCGCTAGACCAGCGCATGCAGGATAAGGTGCTGCGAAATGTGCTCGAGGAAGCCAGGCGCGACGGCCATTCGCCGGCAATTGTGTGGGTCGTGACGAATCCGGCAATGGCGATGATGTTCGATCGCGTTATCGTCTTCGACTCGGGTCAATTGGCGGAAGACGGAACACACGAGACACTTTTGGCAGGGAACGGTATCTTCAAGGAACTGTTGTCATAGAGCAACGGACATTCAAATGGGATCATTCTGCCGGTGCACGATATCGGGCTCGCCACCTTTCGCGTGGTTTGTCTCGCCATCCCGGAAAGAGAATTGATTCCATCTGGGCGTCCGTTGCTCTAGTCTGGCAAACGCGAATTTTGGAAGGTTTGCGACAATGCTGCTCAAGGATGAAGTTGGAATGCTGCAACGCGTTCCCTTGTTCTCTGCCATCGAGCCGACAAAGCTCAAGCTGCTTGCGTTCACATCCGATCGTGTGAGCTACAGCGCCGGCCAGATCCTTTTCCGGCAGGGCGACGAGGGAGACGCCGCCTATGTCATCCTTTCAGGCAGGGCGGATATTCTTGTCGATTCCGACAGCGGACCGATAAAAGTTGCCGAACTGGAGCCAAATTCGATCGTTGGCGAGATCGCCATATTGTGCAACAGCTCCCGCACTGCCACCGTCAGAGCGGCAAGTCCGCTGGAAGCCCTGAGAATCCGCAAGGATCATTTCCTGAGGCTTATGAGGGAGTTCCCGGAAATGACCATCGAGATATTGCGGGTTCTTGCCGATCGCCTAAGCCATACGACCGCGGATCTGATCGACGCACGAAGCGCCAAATAACGAAGGACGTGCGCTCGATCCTCGCCGTCGTGACGGCACTGTCCTCTCGCTGAGAAGATCACCCGGAGAAAGCCTGTCTCGCCTAGCAGCAGTTGTTTGGATATGATGGGCGAAGGGGTAGCATGGACGACAACGTTTTCCTGGTCAGGTTTTGGGGTGTCCGCGGCAGCATTTCGGTATCAGGGCCAGAATTCTCTCGCTATGGCGGCAACTCAATCTGCGTCGAGATGCGATGCGGTAAGCATACGCTTCTGTTCGACGCAGGCTCTGGCCTACGGCCTGCCGGCGCGGCGCTTCAGGCGTTGGGCGTGACCGATTTCGACCTGCTTTTCACCCATTGCCATTACGATCACATCATCGGGCTGCCGTCTTTTGCGCCGATCTATGACCGGGGCGCCAAGGTTACGCTTTGGTCCGGGCATCTTGCAGGACACATGACGACCCGGCAGATGGTCGATGAGTTCATGCGGCCGCCGTGGTTTCCGGTGAAACTGGAGGCCTGCAAGGCAAGCCTCGACTATCGCGATTTCGTATCCGGAGACGTGCTTCGCCCGCGCGAAGGGGTGGTGGTCCGAACCGGCAGTCTTATGCATCCGGGCGGCTGCATAGGCTACCGGGTCGAATGGGGCGGCGGCGTCGTGGCGGTGATCACAGACACTGAGCACGAGCCGGACAAACTCGATCAGGCGGTGCTCGGCCTGATCGAAGATGCCGACCTCGTCATTTACGATTGCACCTACACCGAGGAGGAAATGGAACGCCGCCGCGGTTACGGGCACTCGACTTGGCAACAGGGCGTCAAGCTCTGTGAGGCGGCCGGTGCGCGGAGGCTTGCGCTGTTTCACCACGATCCGACACGCACCGACAAGGAACTGGACAAGATCCAGAAACTGGCCAAGGACAGGTTTACCGGCGCTTTTGCCGCGCGGGATGGCCAGACGCTCAAACTTCCAGTCTCATTGCGCAAAAGGCGCTGAGCTATTTTCCTCTATCTCTTTGTTTTGACGCAATTCCGGACGGAAACCGTTCATACTTTCCTGGAATTGTTCTACCGGCGCTGCGCCCGATCAATGTCCTGATCGGAAGCCATGCGCAGGCTTCAGTCTGTGCGGTGACTGTGAACAGCCGTTCGAGGAAGAGCCAGGCCGATTCATCATGTACGAGATGGTGGGTGAGCAGGCCCACCGGTTCGCCCCCATCGAATGCATGCTGCAATTGCGCGATGATAGCCTGAACCAATAGGCCATGATCGCGGCAGCCGCGCGTGCCATGCCAATCCATGATGTCGACATTGCTGTTGATGACCGCAAGTGAAGCCGGCCTTGGCGGCCCATAGACCGACAATGCCGAAAATCCTATCGATCCAAGGTCGGATACCAAGCCGGCGTCGATCCTGTTCCAGGGTGGCACCAGCATCGGAACGGCACGTGCGCCGTGCAGGCCGGTTACGTGCGCCAGCCCGCGAGCCAGATCATCGAGCACCGCCTCGCGTGGCCGATGCGCGCCGAGCTCCTGCTTCTTCTGGCCCTCGGGCGCATGATTTCGGTGCGCCCAGCCATGGATGGCGACCGTGGCATGCGGCGCCTCGTCAAGCCGAACGACAAGCTTCTCGTCAGTCAGGGCGGGAATGACGGCCAGAGTCACCGGAACCGCGAATTCACCGGTGAGGTCGAGCAACCGATCAAGCGCAGGCGTCGGATCCACGGCGTCATCGTCGCGCAGCCAGAACTCTGCCTTACGGTCCGCCCGCTGCCGGCTCGCCAGTTCCTCCACCAAGGGTTGCCAGATTTGATCGGATGTCATGAGACCGGGATCTTCGCAAGAAGTTCGGCCAGACGCGCCGCTGCAGCACCGAGAGAACGTTCTTCGAGGATGAAACGTCTGGCTTCTGCGGCCATGATGGATCTTTCGTCGTTACGGGCCAGAAGCCTTTCAATGGCAGAAGCGAACGCCGCCACATCGTCCGGCGGGGTGAGAAACCCGGCCTGGCCATTCCGGACGACCTCCGGCACGCCGGCGACGTCCTGAGCCACAACCGGAAGGCCGGCGGCCTGTGCTTCAAGATAGGCAACGCCATAGGCCTCGCCGAAACCCGGCCAGACGTAAATTCCCCCACTGTAGAGGACATCCGGCACGGCGGCTGGCTCAATCGCGCCAAGCCATTCGATACGCTCGGCGGGCAAGCCGGCGAATTGCGCTTTGATCTCCTCGCGGGCAGGTCCGTCCCCGACGACCGACATGGTCCAGGGCAGGTGACCGATCGAACCGAGCGCCTGCGCCAGCATGCGATAGCTTTCGACTTTGTCGCCCGGGCGCATCATGGCGACGGTAACGAGGCGCGTCGGACAACCCCGTGCCGGCGTTTCCCGGAATAGCGAGGTGTCGATGAAGGGCGAAAGCATGCCGAAAGCGGCGTCGGGTACCGCATCTGCCAGTCCCTGACGATCCCTTTGCGTGAAGCAGATGTTCAGCACCGCCTGTTCGACGGCTCGCGCCACCAACGCTTGCGTATCGGCCCACAAACCGGTGTTGCGCCGCCTCGAATGGGAGGCTTCCGCTGTCACATAGGGGACACCAAAGGCCAACGCCAGTTCGGGCCCGATCAGGTCGGGCGCCTTGTAATAGGGATGATAGGTGAACCACAGATCGGGCTTGCCGTCACGATCCCAAAGCCTTGCCAGCCGCGCGGCTTCCTCCCGGGCCTCGATCTTGAGCGCATCGAAACTTTTCCAATCCGGTTCGCGTAGATAGAAGCGCAATTCGGATGCCAGTTCGACGCTATGTCCTCCATGCTCCAGCGCCTTGACCAGCATCCGTGCCATCTGGCGGTCGCCGGAGGCAACGGGATGATTGGGCGACTTCAGCGGCGCATAGAAGGCAATTCGCATCGCCGGACCCTATCATCGGAAAGCCTGCGCAAGTCAATTTCGAAGCATGATCGACTTCACCCTCAAGCACTGGAATGTGCTATCTGATGCTCATGGAAACAGCTGCCGCGTCCGATCCGTTTGTTGCTTCTCTGCCGGTCTTCGCAAAGTTTGAAAGCGTTGCCGATATTGATAACTATCGGCCTCTCCCCGATGGCTGGGCGCTGGCCACCGCAGACATCGTCGGCTCGACCAAGGCGATCGAGGCGGGGCGCTATAAAACCGTCAATATGGCCGGTGCCAGCGTCATTTCGGCGCTGCTCAATGCGCTGGGTAGGCAAGATCTTCCCTTTGTCTTCGGCGGCGACGGCGCGCTCGTGGCGTTTCCCGGCTCGGCGCTGGAGATCACCCGCAACGCGCTGGCGGCTGTCCAGAGATGGGTGGCGGACGAACTGGATCTGACCTTGCGTGCCGCAATCGTGCCGATAAAGGATATAAGAGCGCAAGGCCTCGACGTTCGCGTGGCGAGGTTCCAGGCCTCCGATGCGGTCTTCTATGCCATGTTCGCCGGAGGTGGCGGCAGTTGGGCGGAAGCCGAGATGAAAGCGGGGCGCTACCGCATCGATCCTGCGCCGGCCGGCGCGCGGCCGGACCTGACCGGCCTCTCGTGCCGCTGGAACCCGATCGAAGCCCGGCATGGCGAAATCGTCTCGATCATAGCCATACCGGGGGCGTCGCGCGACTTGCGCGGTTTTCAGTTTCTGGTTTCCGACATCATCGCCCTTGCCGGCAGGCAGGAACGCGATGGCCACCCGGTGCCGGTGAACGGGCCGGACTACAGTTTGCTGCCCGCCGGCCTCGATATCGAGGCGCGGGCCACGGCGCCGGCAGGACGGCGATGGCTGTCGAAGCTGTGGATAGTGTTCCTGATGACGCTTACGGCTGTTACGGATAGATATGGCTGGACGATCGGCAGATTCGATCCGAAGATCTACAAACGCGAAGTGGCCAGCAATTCGGATTTCCGGAAGTTCGACGATGGCTTAAAGATGACCATCGACGTTGACGCGGATGTGTTGCAACGGATCGAGAACCGGCTGAAACAGGCGGAAGAGGCGGGCATCTGCAACTATGGCCTGCACCGCCAGAAATCGGCCTTGATGACATGCCTCGTCGCATCGCCGCTGCAGCGCGATCACGTTCATTTCATCGATGGCGCCGCCGGCGGCTATGCGATGGCTGCCGCAAGCCTTAAGGCGAAGGTGCCGGTCTGACGGCTTGCGGACATCGATTTTCCGCAATATGCCTCGGGGCTCTTGTGAGCGGTGAGCCTCACCATGGAAGCGGACGGCCTGTCCGAATTGACGGGAAGCAGATTTTTGGACGCCTCACGATCGACATATGACCGTCTTCTGAACCGGATTTCGACGCGTGCCGCGCAAGTCGGCGTGATCGGACTGGGCTATGTCGGGTTGCCGCTGGCGGTTGCGATCGCACGCGCCGGCTTCCCTGTTTGCGGCTTCGACATCGAAGCCCAAAAGGTCGAGAGCCTGAACAACGGACAATCCTACATCGAGGCGGTGACGTCGACAGCCCTTGCCGGCCAGGTGGCGAGCGGACGGTTCCGCGCCACTGCGGATTTTGCCGAACTGGCCGTCTGCGATGTCATCATCATCTGCGTTCCGACACCACTGACGAAACACCGCGAGCCGGATCTCTCCTTTGTCAGGAACACCGCCGGCACCATCGCGAAGCATCTGCGTCTCGGCCAGCTGATCGTGCTGGAATCGACCACCTATCCCGGCACCACCGACGACGTGATCAAGCCCATCCTGGAAAAAATCGGCTTGCAGTCGAGGATAGACTTCTTCCTCGGCTTCTCGCCCGAACGCGAGGATCCCGGCAACCGCAGCTTTGAAGTCGCGACGATCCCCAAGGTCGTGGCAGGTGACGGCATTGAAGCGGCGACGCTCGTGCAGGCTTTCTACCATGGCGTGGTCAAGACCGTCGTTCCGGTTTCCACCACGGCGACCGCCGAGGCGGTCAAGCTGACGGAAAACATCTTCCGCTCGGTCAACATAGCCCTCGTCAACGAGTTGAAGATCGTGCTCGGTGCGATGGGAATCGACATCTGGGAGGTGATCGAGGCGGCAAAGACCAAGCCCTTCGGCTACATGCCGTTCTATCCTGGCCCTGGACTTGGCGGGCACTGCGTTCCGATCGATCCCTTCTACCTGACGTGGAAGGCTCGCGAATACGAACTGCCGACCCGCTTCATCGAGCTGGCGGCAGAGATCAACACGGCCATGCCGCGTCATGTGGTCGATGAACTGGCGAAGGCGCTGGACCGGCGCTGCGGCAAGGCGCTCAGCCGCTCGCGCATTCTCATCATCGGGCTCGCCTATAAGAAGAATGTGCCCGACATCCGCGAAAGCCCCTCATTGCGGCTCATTGAACTCATCGAGGAATGGGGCGGCAAGGCGGAATTCCACGATCCGCATGTTACCGAAATCCCGGCCACACGGGAGCATATGGCGATCAAGGGGCGTCGCTCGGTCGAATTGACCGATGTGGCCTTGAAGGATTTCGACGCTGTCGTCGTTGCAACCGACCACGACGCGATCGACTATCAGGCGATCGCGGATCACGCTCTACTGATCGTCGACACACGCAATATTTTTGGCCGCCTCGGGCTAGCCCGAGAGACGGTGGTGAAGGCCTGACGGCGTCCGAGCCGGCGAATTTGTGCAAGGAGATTTCGAGATAGCATGAGCACAGCGCAAGCAGAAATTTCTGCCATTCTCATGGATAAGGTTGCCGATTGGCTGACCCAATCGGCGTTGGCGGGCGACGACCTGGAAACATTGGTAAGGGGCTTTTGTGAACGGCTGGCTGCTGCCGGCCTGCCGTTGAAGCGGGTGCATTTGAGCTTTTCGATGCTTCATCCGCTTTATGACGCGCTCGGCTTCACCTGGCTCCGCGGCCAGGGCCTGGAAGTGGAAGGCTTCCGCAAGGAGAACGGCGTTCATTCCGACAGATTCCTGACCAGCCCATACTACCATCTGCTCAGCCACAAGCTCGACCATCTGCGGCGCCGGCTCGACCCGTCGGTGCCGTCGGAATTTCCTGTTTTCGATGACCTCAAGCTGATGGGCGTCACCGATTACATGGCTTTCGTCCATCCCTTCAGCGGCAACACCAGTCAGGGCATGATCGGGTCTTGGTCCACCGACAGTGCTGCAGGCTTCAGCGACAGCATGATTTCGGCGCTGCTGCGCATCCAGAACCATCTCGCTATCGCAACCAAGATGGCGGTGCTCACCAAGCTTGCCGACAACATGATGACCACTTATCTCGGCGGCGACGCCGGCAGGCGCGTGCTCGACGGCCAGATCAAGCGCGGCGAGGGTGATACAATCCGGGCGGCACTGGTCATGGGCGACATGCGCGGGTCGTCAAGACTTGCCGAAACCTCCGGCCGCGAAGTCTATATCGATACGCTGAACCAGTTTTTCGACGCCGCTGCTGCACCTTTCAATCGCAAGGGCGGGCAGATCATGAGTTTCATAGGTGATGGCTTCATTGCCGTCTACCCTTGCGCAAGGCACCGTTCACAGTCCGAGATCGCCTGCCAGGCTGCTCTTGCAGCAGCGCACAAGGCCACCGCGCGCATGATGGATCTCAATCTGCGCAGAAAGCAGCAGGGATTGAGCGACATAAACTATGGTATCGGCCTGCATGTCGGCAATGTGATGTTCGGCAATGTCGGGCTTACCGACCGGCTCACATTCTCTGTCTTCGGCTCGGCTGTAAACGAGGTCCAGCGCCTCCAGACCCTGACCAAGAAATATCCGCACAGCGTTCTCGCCAGCAAAGATTTCGCCAGCTATTGCGGCGCCAACAACTGGCTGGCGCTCGGCATGGAGGAACTGGCGGGCATCAGGCAGAAGCTAACGGTGCTTTCACCCGATTTGTCGGGTACTCTCTCGCTCGACGAAGACGGTGCGCTGGAGCCGATTTACGACCGAATATCGGACGCCGAGCAGGTCATGCTGCTTCATCGCAATGCCGCGCGGCCGTCCGCGGGCGACCCGAGGAAGCTCCAGTAACCGCCACGATCTGATCCGAACGCGTTTGGTAACAGTCCGGTCGCCGGTTCCGCCAGGGAACTGGCGACTGTTCGAATCCAAGTTGCTCTAGGCTGGCAATGCGATAGTCTCGCCTTCTGGACCTGCCAGAGTGGGGGCTGGTGTGAGAATGAATTTGGGCGTTGATCTGCTGCGGATCGAGGATGTTGGCATCTCTTTTGCCATTATAGGGGGACCGTTGCATGCCGTCAGGCGTGCAAATCTTCGCGTCCTGCCCGGCAAGGTTACCGCGCTTGTGGGCGAGTCCGGTTCCGGAAAATCGGTTCTCAGCCAGGCAGTGATGGGCATTTTGCCGAACACAGCCCATGTTCGCGGCCGTATCCTGTTTTCCGATCCTGAAAAGCCCGGCACGACGCAGGATATCCTGCAGATGCCGCGTGACGGACTCGAAATCCGGGCGTTGAGAGGCAGCCGCATCGGCAAAATATTTCAGGAGCCGATGACATCACTGTCGCCGCTGCATACGATCGGCAATCAGGTGAGCGAATCCCTGCAGATTCATACGCCCATGGCTTGGGTGGAGCGCAAGGCGCGGACCGAGGAAATGCTCGGACTTGTCGGCTTTCCCAACCCCAAGCGCGCCTATGACATGTATCCCTTTGAACTTTCGGGAGGATTGCGTCAACGCGCCATGATCGCCATGGCGCTTATCTGCCGGCCCGCGCTGTTGATCGCCGACGAGCCGACGACGGCGTTGGACGTCACCATCCAGGCGCAAATCCTGCAATTGCTGCGCGAGCTTCAGACGAAGCTGAACATGGCGATGCTGCTGATCACGCACGACCTTGGCGTAGTCGCCAACGTCGCCGACGAGGTGGTGGTCATGTACCATGGCGAGATCATGGAAGCGGGACCTGTGGAGGCGATATTCCGCCGGCCGGGCCACCCTTACCTGAAGGGCCTGATGGCAGCCGTTCCGCATTTCGACCTGAAGCCCGGCGAAAGGCTAAAGGCGCTCCGCGAGGTGCCGGTGAATGTCGGGAACCTGCTCGGCAAGCAGACGGCGCCGGCATCGAAGGGGCCGGACGACATCCTGCTGTCGGTCAGGGATCTGACAAAGACCTTCACGATCCGCAAGTCCGGATGGTTCGGCGGAGATCATCAAACCTCTGTTCGCGCCGTGGACGGCGTGAGCTTTGATATCAGGCGGGGTGAGTGCCTGGGTCTTGTCGGCGAAAGCGGCTCCGGCAAAACCACCGTCAGCAAGATCCTCATGCGGGCTGTCACCCCTAGCGGCGGCTCTGTGATCTTCAATGGCCGCGATGGTCCGATCGACGTCTTGGAAGCCGAGGGAGACGCCCTGCGCATGCTGCGCGCGAAAATCCAGATGGTCTTCCAGGATCCGGTTTCGTCGCTTTCACCCCGCATGACGGTGGAGAACATTTTGAGCGAGCCGCTGGAAATCCATCGACGTGGCAATGCCGCGTCCCGACTCGCCACGGTCAAGAGCCTGATGCAGGCAATCGGGCTCGACCCGCGCTTCATAAAGCGTTATCCGCATAGTTTCTCCGGCGGGCAGCGTCAGCGTATCGGCATCGCGCGCGCGTTGGCGTTGGGGCCTGAACTCCTGATCTGCGACGAGCCGGTTTCGGCACTCGATGTCTCTGTCCAGGCGCAGATCCTGAACCTTCTGAAGGACCTGCAGAAGGAACTGGGCCTGACCTACCTGTTCATATCCCACAACCTGGCGGTGGTGGACTACATGGCAGACCGCATCGCGGTGATGTGCGGCGGGCGTATCGTCGAGCTCGCGCCGCGCGAAATTCTGCTTAGGAAACCGGTCCACCCCTACACGCGCTCACTGGTCGCCGCAGTACCTTTCCCCGATCTCGACAGGCCGATGGATTTCAAGACGCTGAAACTCAGCGGCGCTTCCGACACCAGCGCATGGGGACCGCAATTCCGCGACGAGGGCGACGAGGACATGCTGTCGCCGCTCGATCTTGGCGGCGGCCACCTCGTGCTGGCCCGAAGTTCGGCCGATGTCAGCGAGCTACGCCATTGATCAGCCGGCGCACCGTCCTTGGACTCATGGCTTCGGCATTTCTGCCGGGCACGTTGCGCGCCGGCGATCTGGAGCCGGAATTTCTTGAGCCGCAGCTGAAGGCCAGAGCGCTGCCGGCACTCGCCGAACGCCTGCCCAAGCGCCCGCGCGCGTTGAATCTCGCTGCGATGGGCCGGCAGCCCGGCCAATATGGCGGCACGCTGCGCACGATCATCGGCAGCCAGAAAGATATCCGGATGATGACGATCTACGGGTACGCTCGCCTGGTCGGCTATGACGAAAAGCTTAACCTGCAAGCCGACATTCTCGAAAGTTTCGATGTAGCGGATGATCGTGTCTTCACTTTCAAGATACGAGAAGGACATAAATGGTCTGACGGTAGCCTGCTGACGTCGGAGGATTTTCGCTATTGCTGGGAAGATGTCTGGCTGAACGATGAGCTTTCGCAAGGCGGGCTTGCCCCGGCCCTGCTGGCGGACGGCAAGCCGCCACGCTTCGAGATCGTCGATCCGTTGACGGTCCGCTATAGTTGGGATGCGCCCAATCCCGACTTCCTGCCCAAGCTCGCCGCTGCTTCGCCCCTATCGCTTGTTCTGCCGGCCGCCTATCTCAAGCAGTTCCACAAGAAATACCAGGATCCATTCCGGCTCGCCGGCCTAATGAAGGAGAACCGGGCCCAGAAATGGACGCTCTTGCATATCCGCATGTCGCGGCAGTATCGCCCGGAGAACCCGGAACTGCCGACGCTCGATCCCTGGCAGAACCGGACCAAGCCGCCGGCTGAGCAGTTCGTCTTCGAGCGGAACCCGTTCTTTCATCGAATAGACGAGAATGGCCGGCAACTGCCCTATGTCGACCGGATTGTCATGAATGTCAGCTCGTCGGCGATCATTTCCGCCAAGACCGGTGCGGGCGAGAGCGACCTGCAAGGCATGGGAATTGACTTCACCGATTACTCCTTCCTGAAGGATGCGGAGAAGCGCTACCCGGTGAAGATGCATCTCTGGAAACGCACACAAGGTTCGCGGCTGGCGCTGCTGCCCAATCTGAATTGTGCCGACCAGGTGTGGCGTGGCCTTTTTCGTGACGTGCGCGTGCGCCGCGCACTTTCGCTCGCTGTGGACAGGCGCGAGATCAATTTGGCTGTGTTCTACGGATTGGCGCAGGAAAGTGCCGATACGGTCCTGCCGGAGAGCCCGCTCTACCGGCCGGAATTCGCGAAAGCCTGGGTCGCCCATGATCCCGACCAGGCCAATGCCCTGCTCGACGAGGTCGGGCTTCAGGCGCGTGACGATGACGGCCTGCGGATACTTCCCGACGGACGCTCGGCGCAGCTCGTAGTGGAAACGGCCGGCGAAAGCACGCTGGAAACCGACGCGCTCGAGCTCATCACCGATCACTGGCGCAAGATCGGCATCGCCCTGTTCATCCGGACTTCGCAGCGCGACATCTTCCGCAGCCGCGCGCTTGGTGGCCAGATCATGATGTCGATGTGGTCGGGCATCGACAATGGCGTGCCGACCGCCGACATGAACCCCTACCAACTGGCCCCAACCGTCGATGACCAGCTGCAATGGCCGCTCTGGGGTGCTCACTACTTGTCCCGTGGCAAGGTCGGCGAAGCGCCCGATCTTCCGCCCGTGGTCGAGTTGATGGCTTTACTCAGGCGCTGGAACGCATCGACCGAAGCCACGGAGCGCGCCGAGATCTGGAATTCAATGCTGTCGATCTATACCGATCAGGTGTTTTCGATCGGCACGGTAAACGGAACGCATCAGCCGGTTCTGGCATCCTCGCGGCTGCGCAATCTGCCTGACAAGGCGCTCTACGGCTACGACCCGACCGCCTATTTCGGTGTCTATATGCCGGATACATTCTGGCTTGGAGAGTCCTGAGCGTGCTTCGATATTTTGTCTGGCGCATCGCCGTGATGGTTCCAACGCTGCTGGTCATATCGGCACTGGTGTTCACGATCATCGAACTTCCCCCAGGCGACTATTTCGACAGCTATGTTGCCGAGCTTCGGGCTCAGGGCGAAGCGGTGGATTCCGATCGCATCGAGATGATGCGCAAGGAATATGGTTTCGACAAGCCACCGGTCATTCGCTACTTCTACTGGGTCGGCGGGATGCTGCACGGCGATTTCGGCTATTCCTTCGAATATGAGCTGCCGGTTCGCGACGTCGTCGGGGACCGAATGTGGCTGACGGTGCTGGTTTCCTTCGTCACGATCATCTTTACCTGGCTCATCGCCTTTCCGATCGGCATGTACTCCGCCACGCATCAATACAGCTGGGGCGACTACGGCCTGACTTTCTTCGGCCTTCTCGGCCTTGCGATTCCGAACTTCATGCTGGCGCTGATCCTGATGTATTTCGCCAACATCTGGTTCGGCACGTCTATCGGCCATCTCATGGACCAGCAATATCTCGGCGAGCCGATGAGCTGGGCCAAGGCGAAGTCGATCCTCGCCCATCTCTGGATTCCGGTCTTGATCATCGGCACCGGGGGCACGGCAAGCATGATCCGGCGGCTGCGCGCCAATCTGCTCGATGAGCTACATAAGCAATATGTCGTGACCGCGCGGGCCAAAGGCCTTCATCCCTTCAGGGCGCTGGTCAAATATCCGCTGCGCATGGCGCTCAATTTCTTCATTTCAGATATCGGCTCTATCCTGCCGGCCATCATCTCCGGCGCCGAAATCACGGCAATCGTGCTGTCTTTGGAGACGACCGGGCCGATGCTGATCAAGGCGCTGCAAAGCCAGGACATGTATCTGGCAGGGTCGTTCCTGATGTTCCTCGCCTTCCTGACGGTCATCGGCGTCCTGATTTCCGACTTGGCGCTGGCGCTACTTGATCCGCGAATTCGTTTGCAAGGCGGCAGCACCAAATGAACACGCAATCGCCGCTGCCCGCTCCGGGCGCCCCGCTGCAACACTACGTTTCCATTGCGCCCTTTGACCTGGAGTCGGTCGAGGCGATGACGCCGGAGCAGTCGAAGGTCTTTCAGGCGTCGCAGCTGCGGCTGATGTGGTGGAAATTCCGTCGGCACCGGCTTGCCCTTGTATCCGGCATATTCCTGGCAGCGCTCTATTTCGGGATACTGATCTGCGAGTTCCTGGCGCCCTACGATCTGCACACGCGCAACATGGACTACATCTATTCGCCGCCGCAGCGAGTGCACCTGTTCCACAACGGCCAGTTCGTCGGGCCGTTCGTCTATGGCCGCCAGATGACGCTGGATATGGACACGCTCAAGCGGAACTACGTCGAGAAACAGGATGATGTTCAGCGGATCCGTTTCTTCTGCAAGGGCGACAGTTACCGGTTCTGGGGCCTTATCGAAGGTGACAGGCATTTTGTCTGCCCCGCCGAAAACGGCCAGCTCTTTCTGGCCGGCACTGACAGGCTGGGGCGCGATGTGCTCTCGCGCATCATCTATGGCGCACGCATTTCACTGACAATCGGCCTCGTCGGCATCAGTTTCAGCTTCCTGCTCGGCATTGTCATCGGCGGACTGGCCGGCTATCACGGCGGTATCTTCGACCTGATCGTCCAACGGATAATCGAAGTTCTGCAATCGATCCCCAGCATTCCGCTATGGCTGGCTCTGGCGGCGATTATGCCGATAACCTGGAGTCCGATCCTGATCTATTTCGGCATCACCGTCATCCTCGGGCTGCTCGACTGGACCGGACTGGCGCGGGCCGTGCGTTCAAAGCTTCTGGCCTTGCGCGAGGAGGATTACGTTCTGGCCGCGCAATTGATGGGCGCCAGAAGCAGCCGCATCATCGGGCGGCATCTCATTCCCGGCTTCATGTCGCATCTGATCGCGACGGCGACGATCTCCATACCTGGCATGATCCTGGGCGAGACGGCGCTGAGCTTCCTCGGGCTCGGGCTGAGGGCACCGATAACCAGCTGGGGCATCCTGCTCACCGAGGCGCGCAGCGTCAGCGTGATCGCGTTCTATCCATGGCTGCTTTTGCCGATGCTCCCCGTCGTTCTCGTCATCTTGGCGTTCAACTTCCTCGGCGACGGGTTGCGGGACGCCGCGGACCCCTACAAGTGACAGCGCTATTCCGCCGCGCGCAGTGCCGCCGACTCCACCCGTATGATCCTTGTCGGCAACTGTTCGCTTGTTGCAGTGTTCATCGTCCGCCTCTACACGCGGCAAGACTCGATCGGGGTTTAACACGTCGGCCTCGGGTTTCAGCCGCGAAACGCTCTGGTCGGGGGCAGTTGATTTCGTGAACTGGTTCTGGACATACAATCGCACATGAGTCGCCTTGACAGTTTCATCCGGAGGATGACCGCACAGCGCGACATACTTGATCATGTCTGCGCCGAGGTGGCAAAGATGGAGGGGCCCGTGCTCGAGCTCGGCCTCGGCAATGGCCGGACGTTCCACCATCTGCGCGAGCGCCTGCCCGGACGCCGGATCGTAGCGTTCGACCGCGCACTTGCCGCACACGCCAGCTCAATTCCCGAAGCTGAAAACCTCGTGCTCGGCGAAATACGCGAGACGGCGAGCAGGTTCATTGGCATCGACGCCGCTCTTGTTCATGCCGACATCGGCACCGGCTATGAAGATCGCGATGCAGTGACCTCTACCTGGCTTCCCGATCTGACCGCGCGCCTGCTTCGCGTCGGCGGCATCGCGGTCAGCGGCACGCCGCTCGATCACCCGCAGTTGCAACGCCTCCCGCCGCCACCTTCGGTTCCCGCCGATCGTTATTTTATCTGTAGGCGCGTGTGAGGGGCCGGGACGAGCCAAATCTTCAGGGGCCAAGCCTTCAGGGGATCGTATATACTGCTATCTCCCGGTCAATGCCGCGCAGCGAGACCTCGTGGGGCGCGGGCGTCAGCGCGTTCCTGTGCAAGAGATCGGCGGTGAGATTGTCGTCGACCACCGCCCGAGTGGCGAAGATCGCCTGTGCGTTGGCAAGGTTCTGGACCCGCGAAGCAATGTTGACCGTCTGGCCGAAATAGTCCTGTCGCTCATTCATAGACACGGCGATGCAGGGGCCGGCATGGACTCCGATCTTGAGCAGCAGATCCTCGCGCCCGCTCTTGTCGTTGAGCGTACGCATGGCATCGCGCATCCTGAGGGCTGCAGCAATCGCACGATCAGGCGTCGCGAAGGTCGCCATCACCGCATCACCGATCGTCTTCACCACCGCGCCTGCCTCCGCCGTGACGATCTCGTGCAGAACCTGGAAATGCTCGCGCACGAGATCGAAGGCTGAAAGGTCGCCCACCCGCTCGTAAAGCTCGGTCGATCCGCGCAGGTCGGTGAACAGGAACGTCAGGCTGGTGATCTTCAGGCGCTGGTTGATGTCGAGTGTATCCGTGCGATAGAGATCGCGGAACGTCTGGTTGGTGAGCAGGCGCTTGGCGGTCAGGAAGGGCCGGCGTTTTCCCAGGAAATCATGCAATGCCTGGCCGGCGATGAAGACCGTCGGCAGCACGCGGGTGTCGGTCCGGTTTTCCAGCGAAATGCGCAACGGGCCGGGTTGCATCTCCAGCGTCTGGTTCTGGACATGGTCGCGGTCGAAGGCCAAAGAGAGGCTCCGGCGCTCCTTTGTTGGTTCGCCCTTCCCGTCGATGAACTGCGCTGAATGGGTGACCGGCTCGAAGACGATGATGAATTCAGACGGAAGCTGTATGGTCAGAACCGCCTTTTCACCGGGCGCAAGCTCGATATCCTCCAGGGAGAACGCTTCTAGCTTTTTCGCGAAATCCTCTTCCGGCAGATCGACGCCGGACGCCCAGTAGATCTGGCGGAAATATTCCGCCACCGGCAGTTCGTGTGGATTGTGGGCGGCAATCCTGCGCACGCGGGGACTGACGGTGAATGTCACCTCGACCATCTCGTCGAGGGTCGGTGAATAGCCCTCTGAGCACAGCGCGCAGGTGTATTCGTCCTTTTGCAGGGTTTTCAGCGTGGCGTTGGTGTCGAGCACGCCGCCACAGCCGGGGCACAGAACATTCCAGGAAATGTCGAAGATGCCCACCCGCGCCGCATGGAGAAAGGCGCTTATTGCGCGCTCCTCGTCGAGGCCATGCTTGCTGGCGAAGGCTGGCGCATTGATGCGGCAAAGTTCGTGGTCCTCGCCCTCCGCGATGGTTCGCTTGATCGCGTCGATCGCCTGCGGATCGACATCGGCCGATTGTCGCAGAAGTGAGAATAGATCCTGAGCTTCGTTCATCGTGCAGGCTCCGGAAAATGCACCTCGAGGCATTTTGACCGGACCGATCTTTGGTCCGAGTATTCCATCTTACTTCGAAACGGACCGTACGGCCATTCGAATGGATAAGCCTGGTGACCGTTCAATTTCCATTCGGCGGATTTTAACCGGCCGCAAGCAGCACTATGATGGTCCATGGAGCATTCATCTTTGGGATTTTCTCCCATGCCGACATCAGACAATCCGCCATTTCCCGCGGCCCTGCGCCTTTTTTCTGCGGGGGTCATCGTCGTCCTGATCGTAGGCGCCGGCCTGCTTTTCATGCCTGCGATGGTGAAACCGGGCTGGCCTTGGGCCGTCACGCCGTTCAATGCGCGCTTCCTCGGTGGCTTCTACACCGCCGAAATGGTCGTGATGGCGGCACTGCTGGTCTGGAATCGCTGGTCGCCCGGCAGGCTCGTGCTCGTCATGGCCTTCATCTTCACCGTCATCGTGTCGGTGGCTTCGTTCATCAATCTCGGCTATTTCAACTTCGAGCGCAAAGCGCCCTGGCTGTGGTTTTTGGTCTATCTTGCATCGGTCGCGGTATCCGGGCTGTCCCTGTGGCGGGCCAGGGCCCGTCCTTCTGCAAAAGGCGTGACCTTAAATCCCGCATGGCGCGGCTACATGCCGGCGGAATCCGCGATCCTTGGGCTCTATGGCGTCGGCCTGTTGCTGTTTCCCCTGACATTCAGTGGCATCTGGCCATGGCCGATCGATGCCTTCCACGCTCAGGTCTACAGCGCCATCTTCCTCGCCGGTGCGGGCGGTATATATCTCGTCTGGAGAAGCGCGCCGCGCGAGGAACTGCTGGTGCTCGGGTTGGCGCAGTTTCTGGTTGGCCTGCTTACCATCCTCGGCGTCGTCATCACCGACGCTGCGGTGCACCGGATCGACTGGACGGCGACCGGGACATTGTGCTGGCTCGCCCTTTTCGGCTGGATAGGCATCAGCGGCGTCTTCAAACTCTACGCCGCCTCCCGGTATTTTAGCTCGCAATCGGCATCATAGGTCAGAGACGGCTGGATTTTCAGGTGGCGTCCGGTGCATCGTACCGGGCCGATTGCCTTCGCCGGGAACGCCATGACCAGCACGACCTCGCCACCCTCCGAGAAAATCGAGCCGCTGCTGCGGTCCGTCCGGCCAAGCGATGCGGAGGCGCTTTGCGCTATCTTCAACATGCCGGGCTTCCGCTGGGGCACGCTCAGGATGCCTTTCGAGATGGTGGAGCAGGTGGCGCGGCGCATTGCCAAGTCCGGCCAGGAAACCACCTGGATCGTTGCCGAGCTGGACGGCAAGGTCGTCGGCCATGGCAGCCTGGTCGTGCAGGGTTCACCGCGCCGTTCGCATATCGGCGAGATCAATATTGGCCTTGACGATGCCTTTGTCGGCAAAGGTATCGGCTCTGCCATACTTGGCGCGCTGCTTGACGTGGCCGACAACTGGCGCGCCCTGAAGCGGGTCGAATTGACCGTCTATGCCGACAACGAAGCGGCTCTCCGTCTCTACAAAAGCCACGGCTTTGAGGTCGAAGGCCGGCATGTGAAGGCCGGCTTTACCGACGGGCAGTACCACGACCTCCTGAGCATGGCCCGGCTGCGGTTCTAAGATCCGCTGTTTGGCGTTAGCTGTTTAGCCAGTCTGACAATTCGTGCCGAGCGAACAGGTGATTGCTCATGGAGAGCTGCGTAGGATACGGCCATTTCGTCTCACGCCATCTTAATCGAGTTGACGATCTATGTGTGGGCCGGCCGCATCCAGCAAGTCTGGTCTCGCTTGGCGTTTGCACCGCAAGCGGCTAGACGGGACCAATGACCGCCGTCTTTGATCCTACCTCTACCCCTACGCCTCCGGTGGAAATTCTGGCTGTGCTGTCGCTGCTCTGCCCGGAGGTCGTGCGCGACATCGAGCAGAACTGGAATGCACCGGTTTCCGACTACGCCCGCCATCTTTGGCGGCCGGTGGCAAGGCCTGCATCGGGCCCGGCGATCGCTGCCCGCTCGATCCTGCGCGAAGTCCTGCATCAGCGCCTCGGTATGACCATGCAGCCTGACGAGATCGGCAAAGCCCTCGACGAGTTCGAGCACAGACCGGTGATTCAGTCCGGCCTGCACTGCCTGCTTCTGATGGACCGGATCACCTTCGATGCCCTCCTGCTTGCCTGGCTCGGCGCGGTCGAAAACGGGCTGTCGGCCTTCGTCGGCTTCATGGGAACGACGATGACCATGGAGACAGTTGGCCGGGAGGGGCCGGGATGGCTCGACGTCGGCGACGACAAGATCAACCTCTTTGGCATGGGGCGCCACAAACTGTGCCGCAAAAGCGCCTGCGTGGCCGGTCCCGTCTCCCTCAACAAGCGCGCGCTCGAAGCGGTGGGCGACGAAACGGATGGCAGCCGCTGGCTGGGCACACTGCTTGCCAGCCAGGACAAGGTGTTTGAAACCGCCGCCGATGCGCTGACTGCCCTGAACCAGGATCTGGTCGCCAATTGGGATCGTGCCGGCATGGCCCTACCGGTTTTCATCGATGATCGGGCCGCCGCGGCTGCCATGGCGCGGCATCTGGAATATGACGGCAGCCTTCTTTCCAGGCTGCTCATTGAACCCGCAAGACGCCAGCGTCTCGAACATGCCTGGCAAGAGGCCGCATCGAGCCCATTTGGCAGATTCCTGCCCAATGCCACGGACTATTTCTGGGGCATCCGCGAGGAGCGCGTGCGCAAGCTCGTTCTCGAGAACGGGCACCTGATCGAGCCTGACAGGCCGCAAGGTCTTTCCATCCCGTTCGAGCGGCCACATCTCAGGCGGGCGCTGCTGGAAGGCGTGCTGCTGCCGAACTTGTTCCTGACGTTCCTTGTCCTTGCCATATTGCCGCGCGTGCGGGTCGTGGGCGGCCTGAGACAGATTGGCTACGTAGCGCTTTTCCACTCGATCCTTCTGGCCGTGCTGGACGAAAACGCGCCGGAAGAGCGCGATCTGGCCGCGGAGCTGCAGGTTCGGGAAAATGCCTGGGGCATGCGGGTCATCGATGAAAAGATCTCAGTCCGCGAGCAGCTTGCCGGCCTGCCGGAAGTGGCGCTCTTCCCAAACCTGCTCCGGCAATACCGATTGCGGACATTTGCCGAGACGACCGACGACCTGAAACTGGTTGGCGAAAACGCCAGATGGCGCAAGATCGGCCAGGCAGAGATCAAGCCGACCTGAGACTAGTGCGCAACCGCAAGCGACGGCGATCTATCGGGGAGCCTCTAGCGTCTGATCCGGCCGCATAGGCCTCACCTGTCATTGCACCGCACCGCCCCTTGCGGAGCCCATCCACCACGTGTTCGAAATCGACCGGTTCTTGTAGGGCAAGACTTTGCGACGGTATTCCAACGAATAGTCGGGATTGACGCGAAGCACCTCCTGCCATGCTGCGCGGGCTTCGGCGAAACGGCCCAGATGGCCGTAGCTGCGGGCCGGAAGCGCGCGAGACGTCGGTGACAGCGTTGCGAGTCAGCCCGTTGCATCAAGAGGTCAACGGCCTCTCATCTTCATGATAGCAGGAAGACGGAGGGTAAGAGGGAACTTTCGCAGACGACGGCCACGCAGCCGCCCGAATGGGCAGCGCTCTGCCACCGGACCCACACGGATCGCTCGCTGCCGCTTGCCCGTCGACGACTATCGGTGCATCCTTGTGAATAGCCTGGCCGTGAAGTGTGGGCGAGATCACGCCGTCACGGCCACTAGTGAGGTCTTGTTCGATGGACTGCTCGGGCTGCGGTTTCGAGATTGAGGGCGGTTACGCCTTCTGTCCGAGGTGTGGCAGGCGCCAGCCCGTGCCATGCGCCAGTTGCGGCTACACCTGCGCACCTGATTTCGAGTTCTGTCCGAAATGTGGGGCAAGCGTTGGTGCGCCCGCAAAAGCCGTCGAACGGCCTGCTCCGGCACCAAGCCGGACCATTGTGCCGTCTTCTCGAACTCCGTCGCTGCTTCCGAACATCGAAAACGAAGAAGGGCTGCATCCCGTCTCTGACGCCGATCGCCGGACGGTAACGGTCCTGTTCGCCGACCTTTGCGGCTTTACGACACTCAGCGAGCAGCTCGACCCCGAGGTCATGCAAGCGCTGCAGAACAAACTGTTCAAGGAATTGACGGCGGCCGTGCGAAACTTTGGTGGTTTCGTCGACAAATTCATCGGCGATGCACTGCTCGCTTTGTTCGGTGCGCCGGTCGCGCATGAGGACGATCCGGAACGTGCGCTTCGCGCCGCTCTCGACATGATCGCCCGGACGGCGCGGCTCGGCGAAAGCACCCCCCACTCCGGCTCGCCTCTGTTACTCCACATCGGCATAAACACTGGTCCGGTCGTTACTGGCGGATTGGGCATCGGCACCGCCAGATCCTATTCCGTGACCGGCGACACAGTGAATACGGCGCAACGCCTGCAATCGCTGGCCGCACCGGGTGAGGTGCTGGTAGGCGAGCTCACTCACAGGCTGACCCGGCATGCCTTCTCTTACGAGTCGCTGGGTGATGTCGTGTTTCGCGGCAAGGCCGGCAGCGTGCTCGTTCATCGACTGGACGCACCGCTAGCGGTGCCGCGTGCAGCGCGCGGGCTCGAGGCGCTCGGCCTCAGTGCGCCGCTAATAGGTCGTGGTGCGGAGCTCAATAGAATGATGGCGAGCCTTGACCAGGCGTGCGGCGGCTCGGCCCAACTTGTCCGCCTCGTCGGAGAAGCCGGCATCGGGAAATCGCGGCTGGTGAAGGAGTTCGTCGCCCGCGTCGGCGACGAGGAGCGTTTTCGCAACGTCGCCGTGCGGCAGGCCACGTGCTCACCGCTGGGTGAACAATCTTTTGGCGCCTTGGGCGCAGTGGTGCGCAGCGCTGCCGGGATGATGCAAAACGACAATGGGGACGAAATGCGGGGGAAGCTCGCAGGCTTGCTTGCCGATCTCGGCCTGCAGGGCGAGGAGGCGAAGCGGCTGATGCCTTTGCTCTACCATGTGCTTGGCCTTGGCGACCCCGATGCCACCTTGCAGCATGTCGAGCCCGAGCAGCTGCGGCGGCAAATTCTCTACGCAGTCCGCACAATCATCGAACGGCGGCTTGCGTTGTCGCCGCTATTGATTGTCGTCGAAGACCTGCACTGGGCGGACGCCGTGTCGCTCGAGGCACTACGTTTCGTGATGGACAGGTTGGAACGCACGCGGTTGATGTTGCTGGTCACGCATCGTCCGGCGCCGGACAACGACCAGCTCGACTCAAGTCGGGTCAGTCACACAGCGCTCAGGCTTCCGCCACTCAACAATGATGACGGACGCAGCCTGCTGGCAGCGCTTTTCGGCGAGAGCTGGGTAAGCTCCGCGGGAGGGCTTCTCGACCAGATCCTCGAGCGCGCGGGCGGCAACCCCCTTTTTGTAGAGGAAATCGTTCGCGGCCTTATCGATCGCGGTGTACTGGTGCGAGAGGGCCAGCGATGGCGGACTGTGGCAGGCGAAGTCGCAAACGGCATCCCCGCCACTATCCAGGCAATGTTGCTTGCCCGAGTCGACCGGCTGCCCCAAGAGGTGCGCCGGTTGGCCCAGGAGGCCGCGGTAATCGGCCCGCGCTTCGATGCCACACTTCTGAAAACCGTGACAGCCGACCCCAGCCGGCTCGAAGCCGGCTGCGAACTGCTTTGCGATGCGGAAATCATCGAGGAAGTTGCCGGATCAGGCTCGGTCTCGTCTCAAAGCTACCGCTTTACGCAAACATTGCTGCAGGACGTGATCTACCAGAATCTGCTCCTGCAACGCCGGACCGAAATCCACGGGCGGATCGGTGCTGCCTTGGAGCAACTGTGCGGCGACGAGCCGGAACGGCTCGAGGATTTGACGGTGCTCGGTCATCATTTTGCACAGAGCGCCGAGCGGGAGAAGGGCGCGCATTACCTGCAGGCGGCAGGCGATCGCGCTCGCATGATATATGCCAACGACGACGCCCTTCGTTTCTACGAGCGAGCACTGACTGCGTTGGGCGCGATCGGGCAAACACCGCTCAAACTGGCAATTGCAGAGCGCATTGCCGATTTGAGCGGCCCGGCAGGCCGCCGCGAGATCGCGCACCACCACTACGAGACGGTGTTGCAGGCATACCGCGAGTCGGCCAATCGCGTCGCCTCGGCGCGAGTTTTGCGTAAGATCGGTCGGCTGCTCTGGGATGTCGGCAAGCGGGACAAGGCAGAACCCCGCTATGCTGAGGCGGCAGCGCTCCTCGATGGAGCGGATGCCCCGATCGAGCAGGCGCATCTGTGGCAAGAACGTGGCCGACAGGCGTTCCGTAGCGGAGATCACGCTCTCGCGGCAAAATGGGCAGACGCGGCGCTGGATTGCGTAGGCACACTGACAACGGAGCATGTCTCCGAGGTAAGGTGTGATGCCACTCTTGTGACCGCCGAGGCACTCAACACCAAGGCTGTCGCGCTGGCTCGCCTTGGGCGAAACCGTGAGGCCGTGCGTCAGGTTGAGCGTAGCATTGAATTGGCCGAAGCCGCCGGTCTGCTGGGCGCGGCCTGCCGCGGCTACACCAATCTCGGCGTGCTTTACACGACCATCGATCCCGCAAAAGCGATGGAGGTCTGTCGGCGCGGTCTTGAAGTGGCGCGCCGTATTGGTGATTTGGGTTTCCAGGCGCGCCTCCTCGCCAATCTGGCGGTCGCTTGTTGTACTTTCACGGATCGCTGTCCAACGGAGGGCGTGCCTGCTGCCGAGAAGGCCATCGAGCTCGACCGGGCGCTCGACCAGCGCGAGCACCTGCCGGTGCCGTTGATCGTGCTTGGGCAGATCCACCAGTGCAACGGCCGTCCGGACCTGGCGGTTGGGTTGTTCCACGAAGCACTGGACGTAGCTCGCGAAACGGGCGAACCCCAACTGCTGTTTCCGTGTTATGATGGTCTCGCAACGCTTAATCTCGACCTCGACAATCTGGCCGAGGCCGAACGCTACTTTTCCCTGGCGCAGGGTATATGCGCCCAGCACGGGCTCGACCCGGAAGCGCTTGTGGTGCTGCCTTTTCTCGACTAGCCGGGGTTGGAGGTTGGAAATGTCCGCGCGTAGTGACTTGGTGCCGCTTCAACCGGGCGACCGTGCGCCAAACGTGATACTCGACGCCATTACCCAGGAAGGCAAGATCGCGCTTGACGATTTTCGCGGCCAAAAACCGGTGCTGGTCGGCCTGTTTCGAGGTCTGCATTGCGCGTTTTGCCGGCGCCATATCGCCGCCCAGGCGCGGCTTGATCCGGAGCTGCGCGAAAAGGGCGTGGAGAGCCTGACGGTGGTCAACACGCCGATCGAACGGGCGCGTCTCTATTTCCGCTACCATCCGATGCCGAATCTGCTTGCGGCCTCCGATCCTGAACGCGCTTCACATCGTGCTTTTGGACTGCCCAATCTCGAATTCACCCAAAACGAGACGAACTGGCCGTACAAGGTCTCGATGGCAGCGGCAAAGGATATGCGGGTCGACATACCAGGCGAGTTGCCCGGTCCTATGGATCCTCTTGCGGCCAGCGAAATCCTCAACAAGAGGGACCATTACGAGCTGACCGAAGCCGACGAGCAGATGCTAGCAACGGGACACGGACAATTGGTCGGTCAGTTCCTGCTGGACCGGCAGGGGATCGTCCGCTGGAGCTTCACGGAGGTTCCAGAGGGTGGGCGATACATGTTTGGGGCGCCAAGCCCGCAGGAGCTGATGTCAGCCGTATCCCAAGTCGCCCAATAGACTTGCGAACGAGGTAAGCGGGCGGGACACCGAATAAAAAGCGGAACCAATTTGTTACAAATCTAGATACTGACAAGTTCACCGTTCATGCGAGCACGGCCTCGACTTTGCCAACAAAGTCATCGAGCGAGTGATCTCCGCGAATCTCGATGCGCGGAAGGTCGATGGGATCGCAATCGAGGTCCGCCGGCCCGTGTCTGCCGCCGAAGCCGATTCGATAGCCGCACTCCTTGGCCAGCCTGCCAAGCCGTCGGTCGGTGACAGAGAAGGGTGCCGCGAACGCCGTGGTTGGCCGACCGGTCCATCGTTCGATGAACATACGAGAGCGCAGGAGCTCGGCGGCCAAGTCAGAGCTCGACAGACCATCGATCGCGCGATGCGTCGCCAGATGGCTTCCGAAGAACGCACCTTCGCCGGCGAGGCGTCGCACCGTCCCGGCGTCCATAAGCTGCGTCGGCGGGCCGCTGTAGGCGTCCCATTGTGCACTTTCACCCACCAGGTCCGTCACCAGGAACACTTCCGCGGTCAGATCGTTCGTGCGCAAGGCCGGCCAGGCATGGTCGGCAAAGTTCTGGAAGCCGTCATCGAACGTGATGAGCACTGGGCGGCCAACGAAAGGCTGACGGTTGACGATGAACCATTCCAGCTGCTCGGACCTAATCGCGTGAAAGCCATTGGCGCGCAGCCATGCCATTTGGCTGGCGAATGCGGCGGGCGCGAGCCGAAAACGGGCGAGCGCGGCCGGACCATCATCGGCGACGCTGTGATACATGAGGACAGGGATACGCTGCCGCCGCTCGCTACGTGCCACGTCGCGGCGCAAGGCCCGCGCCCCGCCCCAGACGATATTTCGCGCGACCCCGATTTCAACGGGTGCGCGGATTGGCACATGATCTACCATCGGTTCCGTCGCAACGTCGCCTGGTGACAGGCGGCGGAAGCGGTCTATGCGGTAGAGCTCGGTCTGGATCGATTGCTCGAGGACGAGGCCGTCGGTCGCTGCCAGCGTCTCTGAGATCGCTTGTGCACCGAATGTGTTCCAGTCGAAGCCCGTCCTTCCAACATTGTCTCGTAGCACGAATGCGTGTGCGCTGATGAAACTGCCGCCAGGCGCCAACGCCTCAATGAGTTTTTTGGCGATGCGCCGCACATCGGCGAGATCATCCAGGTAGTAGAGCACTTCCGAACACACGATCAGATCCATTTCGCCCGGCAGCGTGTCCGCAGAGAAATCCAGTACGCCGAACTCAACATTCGGCTGATCGCTGCATCGCGCGCGCGCCCGCCCGACGGCTACGGCGGAGATGTCAGTTGCGGTCAAATGGCCCACGCGCGGCGCCAGCTGCCGCGTGAAGTGGCCCTCCGCGCAGGCCAGCTCAAGCGCCCGCCCGATGGGACCGGCAGGCAGAATTTCGAGCTGCCGCTCATATTTTTCCTGCTCATAGGGCGAACCGTAGTTCCAGGGATCCTCGGTCGCGAAATGGCGATTCCAGAAAGATGTGCGATCATTGTCGCGCCCATCCGCGGCCCGTGCACGGCGCGGCGCTGTAAAAGGCTCTTTAGTTTCGGCGCTCGACCGAACCAGCGCCTGCGCTTCCGCGGCCAATCGCGCGAGTTTGCCGAAATGGCTGTCCCGATCAGACCGGCGTCCCGCCATGGACAACAATGCCTCGGCTGCAAACATGTTTGACTTGTCGGCACCGGCGCCCTTTTGCGGTGCATCTACAGGCGATCGCCTCGCAAGTCGCGCGGCACTGTGCATAGGCCGCTCAGGGGGCACGAAATTCAGGATCAATTCAATCCAATGACGCCTTGTCACTCTCCCGAGTACGCCGAACTGCACGAGAGCCTCGATCTGGCCATCCATCATCAGATGGGCATAGATTTGATCGATTCCTTCCGGCACTTCGATTGAGGCCGGATTTCGCGCGTCGACACGAATTCCAAGTGTCCGCGCCAGCCTGCGCGGCGCGGCAAGATCGTCGACATCGAGCAGCATTTGCTCAAAGTGATACTGCACGCGGCGAGCCGCGTCGGGATTATTCCAGACCTTGCCGAGTTCGATGATCAACTCGGTGAGGGAGCCGCCGAACCTGTCCCACCTGGCAGCCAATTGCGCTGGCACCGACAGGCTTCCTACCATAAGGCCATCGACGGCCACCTTGGCGATCTCACGCGCCCACTTACGTCCTGCCGGGAGCGTGCGCAGGGACTGCGGGTTGATCGAGCGCGAGCCGCAGCCGCAATCCGATGCGGCGTTCCACAACGCGAACCACGCGAGTGCTTCTGAAGCGGTGCGGCCGTTCGCCTCGATCGCTCCATTGGCGTGAGCCGATGCCGGGTTTTTGACCCTGGGATCGGCGGAAAAGCCGCGGGCGATCACGATTTCCGCATCTGCCAGCATCTGCGTCGAATTGCGGCTGAGCGAGTTGGGGCTGACCCGATAAAAAGCGAGCGGCTCGTCGACCATCACCCAATTTTTGCCTAGACGTGCGAGGCGCTGCCACAGATCCCAGTCCTCGCAGGTGCGCAGCGACACATCGAAGCCGCCCAACTCGGCAATTGTCTTCCGGTCGACGAGCAGCGCGTGAGTGCGGATCGCGCACCGGCGCGCGAATGTTTCGAAGGGCTGGATCGCAACCTCCGTCGCGATGCTCGACTGGGTGAGTTCGCCATCGGGCATCACGCGCCGGGAACCGCAATAGGCGGCGACCGCATCGGGCGCGGCTTCAAGTGCGGCCAGCATTTTCGCAAGGAAGCTGGCATCCACCCAATCGTCCGCATCCAGAAACATGAGCCAGTGGCCGCGCGCTGTCGACATCCCGATATTGCGCGCGCCGGCGGCGCTATACGCGCAAGAGCTCAACGTCCGAAACCGGGCATCGTGCTCCACATAACCGGCGATGATCGCGGGGGTGCGGTCCGTGGAGGCGTCGTCGACGATGATCGCCTCCCAATCCACTATTTCCTGATCGAGAAGGCAATCGAGTCCGCGCGCCAGCGTTACCTCCGCGTTGTGCGCAGGAACCACGATTGAAACCAAGGGATTATGCGCCACGCCGTGTAACCCGCGCGTTGGTTCGAAGGTAGAACAAGAGTCCCGAAACATAGCCGGCGATTTCCTGCCAAAGGAAACGGTCCTCAGGGACGCTGCGTCCAAACAGTCTCCTGCGAACTCTTCCGAGCCGCCGCGACGCCGCCATTTGGCTGCAGAGCGAGCTTGCTCCTGTCGTGCTACCGAAGTTGGAAGCCTGGCACAGCATTCGCATCCGTGCCGCCGAGCTTGGGCGCCAGCTGTCGCAGATGCACGTCAAAGCCAAGCATGCCGCATACTCATGTCGATCCCCGGAGTCGGCGCCATGACCACAGGCGGCGGTCCCGGGCACCGTATGAGTGCAATAGCTATGGCAACCTGACGTCTTTTGCAATTGGGGGCGCAACAAATGCCGCCCACTGAAGCTTTGGTGTGAATGACTGCAGTTATTGGGACTGTCGCTCCCCTCCTATCGACCGAAACGCCTCGATTCCGAGGTGCATTCTCGAACAGCCATTCTCCGTGCGAAAGAAGACCTTCCTTCTACCGTTGGGCCCGCATCGGAAGCTGATCGTCGCAGTATACAGTCGGGTGCGAGACGGTACGTGCACCGCCAGACCAGCTACTTTAGACACTTCTAATGAATCTGCGCTACTTAATTGCGCTCCAGTAGCTATAGCCTGACATTGTATTACTCATTTCGATAGTAGATTGCGTCCAATGATCGATTAGATTAGCCGGTTATGGCTGCTATCACAAAGAGATGCGAGAGCGACATCAATCCGAACTCGTGCATTTGCTGCTAGTCCAAGAGATGTAAAAGGGAGGCACGAATTGGCTTAAGCCAAGAAGATTCCGGCTTGCGAGCCGGGTATTTTGCTGGCATGCTTGCTGGTTTCTGAGTGGTGCACTGTGGCAATTGTTCAAAGAAGGGGGCATAAAGATGGCCAAGGAATCTTCGAATACCGCTTCTTCAGCAAATAAAGCGGACGCAAATCTGATAAGTAATGCAGACGGAAGCGGGCTGACCTTCATGGCGGGCCAGGCTCGCGAGAGCGGGGCCCCCGGCGACGCTGTAGGTGTCGACAAGATACGTGATCTGCTGTTCGGCAACCAGATGCAGGACTATGACCGCCGCTTTTCCAAGCTTGAAGAACGGGTCTTGCAGCGCTTCAAGGATGTCGAATCCGAGGCCAAGCGCAATCTTGAAATGTACGAGTCAAATGCAAAGAAGCAGGTGGACTCGCTTGCGGCGCAATTGCGGAACGAAAAAGACGCGCGAGCCGACGCCGACAAGGAGATTGATCGGAATCTTCGCGAGCAAAATCAGGCGCTCGAAAAGCAGGTGCGCGCGTTGTCGGATCAGTTGAGCGAGCTTGAGCGGGAAGTTGCGGACCGGATAAATCGAAACGATCATTTGCTGCGTGAGGAAATCAAGCAAAAGAATGAAAGCATTCAGATGCTGATGGAGAAAATGTTTTCCGATCTTGGCAATGTCAAGACCGACAGAAATCTTTTGGCTGGCCTGTTTGTCGAGGTTGCAAAATGTCTAAATCAGGATCCCGTCGGCAGCAAGAACAACTCGGAGCGTACCTGGAAAGTGAGTTGATCGGAACTTGACGTCGACTGTCGACCCAATCAGCCTCCCTCAAAGAGCAGCTTCGAACGATACAGAGATTGATCGCGAGGCTCTGGCTCGCCTTTTGATCGAAATTGCCCGGAACGTTGATCCGGACTATCGTGCGCGTCTCGAAGGCGTTCCAGCCGCCGATCCTCGCATGGAAACGCTGCGCCAGTTGCTGGTCGGCGGCGAAATTTCGGAGCTTTCACGAGTTACGCACCTGCTCGACGAACCCGAGCAGCTTGCGGCTGCAGTGGGGAGCGTTCTCCCCAGTGCAGCCGCACGTGCGCCTCATGCGCAACTCGGAGAGGCCCTTGCGCCAGCTGTCGAGAGGGCCGTGCAACGGTCCATCCAGAAGAGCCCGCGTACGCTGACGGATATATTGTACCCGGTGTTTCTGCCGGCTATTCGCAAGTCGATCGGCGAAAAGATCGACCAGACCTTTCAATCGCTGAATGAAACTTTAAGACATATATTTACCTGGCATGGGCTCAAGTGGAGACTTGAAGCCTGGAGAACAGGAGCAAGCTTCTCAGAAGTTGTTCTTAAGCATTCTCTTGTCTATCGTGTAGAACACGTCTTTCTAATCAATCGCAATTCCGGGCTTTTGATAGCGCATGTAACTGCCGATAATGCAACTAGCGAAGATCCTCAACTCATTTCTTCTATGCTTAGTGCAATTCAAGATTTTGTAAAAGACTCATTTAACGAGAAAGAACAGAGCGGCCTGGACACCATTCGTTTCGGGGAGCTTCGTCTCTGGTCGGAAGTTGGACCGTTTGCGACCTTGGTTGCGGTGATCCGGGGAAATCCGCCGGAGGAATTACATGAAATAATTCGCGATGTATTGCTTCGCATCCATGATGAATGCTCACAGGCTCTAGAGCAGTTTGACGGCGACAGTTCGCAGTTGGCCGGCGTAGAGACGCAGTTGCAGACCTGTGTTGAACTGAAGCAGGAGGAATCAAACCAGGGATTTCCGTGGCTGGTCGTGGCTGCAGTCCTGCTGGTTTTGATTCCGGCAGGCGGTTGGTTCTTTCTTTCCTGGCAATCCGGGCAGCGCTGGCAGGCCTATGTGTCGCGACTGGGGACCCAGCCGGGCATCATCGTTGCCGAACAAAAGGTGCGCGATGGCCAATTCTATATTGCCGGCCTGAGAGACCCGCTTGCCGCCGACCCGCAGGCTCTGTTGGCCGGAACGCAGGTCGATCCCGCTCGCGTTCATTCGCAGTGGCAATTCTATCAGAGTCTTGATCCGGAGTTCGTGTTGAAGCGGCTAACGGTGTCGCTGGTTCCGCCGGATTCAGTACGACTTTCGATCGTCAATGATCGCATCGTTGCCGAGGGTGAGGCTCCCGACACCTGGATAGATCGGGCGCGCGCAGCGGCCCAACAACTTTCGGCAGGCGGACCGGAATTCGATATCTCCAAGGTTCGTGACGTGAGCCCCGAAGCACGCGCGGCGGAGCGCTGGCAGGCCTATGTGTCGCGACTGGAGGCCCAAGCGGGAATCATCGTCGCCCAACAAACGGTGAGGGGCGGACATTTCTATATTTCCGGCCTGAGAGACCCGCTTGCCGCCGACCCGCAGGCTCTGCTGTCCGGAACGCAGGTCGATCCCGCCCGCGTTCATTCGCAGTGGCAATTCTATCAGAGCCTTGATCCGAAGTTCGTCCTGAAGCGGCTGATGGTGTCGCTGGTTCCGCCGGATTCAGTACGACTTTCGATCGTCAATGATCGCATCGTTGCCGAGGGTGAGGCTCCCGACACCTGGATAGATCGCGCACGCGCAGCGGCCCGACAGCTTTCGGCAGGCGGACCGGAATTCGACATCTCCAAGGTTCGTGATGTGAGCCCCGAAGCACGCGCGGCGGAGCACTGGCAGACTTATGTGTCGCGACTGGAGGCCCAAGCGGGAATCATCGTCGCCCAACAAACGGCGAGGGGCGGACATTTCTATATTTCCGGCCTGAGAGACCCGCAGGCCGCCGACCCGAAGGCTCTGCTGTCCGGAACAGGGGTCGATCCTGCTCGCGTTCATTCACAGTGGCAATTCTATCAAAGCCTTGATCCGAAGTTCGTGGTGAAGCGGCTGATGGCGTCGCTGACTCCGCCGGATTCAGTACGGCTTTCGATCATCAAGGATCGCATCGTTGCCCAGGGTGAAGCTCCTGCCGCCTGGATAGATCGGGCGCGGGTCGCCGCCCAACAGCTGTCCGCGGACGGACTCTCTCTAGAAATCTCCGAGCTGCGTGAGTTGACCCCTCCGCAACTCACTCATTTGAGGGAGGCTATTCAAGCGGTCGACATTTTGTTCGATTCTGGCAAGGCTGTACCGGGACCAGAGCAACTGCCGGTTCTCGACAAATTGGCGAATCAGTTGAAGGAATTGGCCAAGGCCGCCCGCAAGGCAGGCGTAACAGCACAGTTCATGTTGACCGGCCATTCGGACGAGACGGGCCGTGAAACGGCCAAGTTGTCGATCAGCGCCGCGCGCGCGGAAACAGTTCGTGCGCTTCTCAAGAAGCGCGGCGTCGATCCGGAGTTGCTCTTGGTTCGCGGCGCGGGCACCTTTGAGCCAGCGGAGATTGAAAATAGCCGAACCGGGAACTCCGCCAACCGCAGAGTTTCGGTTACGGTAAACTTCCACTAGGCGGAGCCCAGGATATTGCAAAAGAAGATCTGCATGTTGGGCGGGTTCGCTGTCGGAAAGACCAGTCTGGTTCGCAGGTTTGTGCAAAGCATCTTTTCAGAAACCTACTTGACCACGGTGGGAGTGAAAATCGACAAGAAGAGCGTCGCATTCCCGGACAAAACCGTGGATCTGATTTTGTGGGATTTGGCCGGCGAAGACGATATCGGCTCATTCCGCGTCAGCTATGTGCGAGGTGCGAGTGGGCTCGTGCTTGTCGTCGATGGAACACGCGCTGCTACTCTTGCCGTGGCGCTCACGTTGCGCGAGCGGGCCGAGGCTGAATTCGGCGCTATGCCGTTTGTATTGCTGTTCAACAAATCCGATCTGGCCGATCGGTGGGCAATATCGGATAGTGAAATTGACGAACTGAGGCAACTTGGATGGCAAGTCTATCTAACAAGTGCGCTTTCGGGTGAGCATGTTGATGATGCGTTTCGTCAACTTGCTTCGATGGTCAGCAAATAAACCATGCACGTCTTGCCAAGAGAAGTTAAAAGCTGGATTTACGATTTCTTCTACAACGAGCGCTCGGTCGCATATCTGAAAATCGACGCCCAGCTTTGCATAGCTGCGAAGGGCGGTAACGTTAAACATTACGGACTCTCGTCAGTTCGCATAGGTAAGCCTGTTGCCGAGCAGCTTGAATTCATGGAAGGTTTGTTGCCCTGCCCGGAGCTTCCATATGATATGGCCATGGTCGAACTTCCCAGCGGGCGTGTCGCGGACCTCCATCTTTTTGCTGACAATGCCTGCGTGTGGCTGCTCTTTCTTGACGCCAATGCCGAACGCGACAATAGGCAGCGGCTTCAACAGAAGGCTTATGAAATGACGCTCCTGCAAGAGAGGGAGCGTCAACTCAACGAGAAATTACAATCGATGAACGAGGCGTTGAGGGCGAGCCAAGAGGGATTGTCGCGTGAATACCAGCGCGCCGAAGCCCTGCTCCTCAACATTCTTCCGGCGTCTATCGCGGAGCGGCTAAAAGCGCACGAAGAAATTGCAGACAACTACGCAGAGGTGAGTGTGCTTTTTGCCGACATCGTCGGTTTTACGGAAAGAGCGCGGAACGTCGGAGCCGTGACGACGCTCGCTATTTTAAATTACTTCTTCAAAGCGGCGGATCTGCTCTCGGAGCGATACGGCTGCGAAAAGATCAAGACAATCGGCGATTGTGTGATGGTGGTCGCTGGCCTGCCCGCCGCGCGATCCGATCATGCGGAAGCCCTTGCGCACTATGCGCTTGAACTGCGGAAGGCGGTTAAGCTCGAACGCTTCGCAGGAGAACCGATAAGACTCAGAATTGGAATTCACTCAGGACCAATCGTGGCGGGCGTCATAGGCAAAAGGCGGTTTGCCTATGACCTATGGGGCGACACCGTTAATCTCGCCGCACGTATCCAAACGTCCGCGGAGCCCGATGAAATCCGTATTTCGGATGCAACTCATCAACTGCTTGGACCAAATTTTGCTTGCGACCCGCTCGAGGAAACGGAATTGCGTGGTACAGGTCGTGTGCGAATGTGGCGGCTCCCGGCCTGATTTGCCGCATGGCAGTGCCGACCCGGAAGCGCATTGCATCTCAAGCAACATCATGGTTTCGAATGTCCGCAGCGGTGCGCGAAGCAGTTGACCACCGAGCGACCGCCAAAGGTCTGTCCTGGTCAACTCAGGAAATCAGTTCCTGAGATTTAACGTCGATGCCCAGTTCATAGAACGGCCGGAGGCCTGGGCCGAGGTCGGAATGCCCTGCCCCCGCGGCTAAATAAACACCGCCAAGTACCCGGCGCAACGGTCTGGCTCGGAACGATGACGTCTTGCACCGCAACATCGGTTTCTTCAAGGTAGGGCAACAACGGACATAGATGTCGTTGCTCGCCGATCTGACCGGAAGGTTAACAGCACGATGCCACTCATGACTCGACGATTGGGAGCCAGGAACCTGGCGCGCCCGGCACGGCGTCTCGGAGACCTGACTGCGATGTTTGCCCTGATTGCCAGGCCGCTCGTCTTTGGGATCGCCCTTTTGTTGGCTGGTCAGGCGCAGGCGCAGGCGCCGGCGACCGTCCCGCCTGAAAGGGTCAAACAGTTGTTCGAGCTTCTCGACGATCCGTCAGTGAAGGCCTGGGTGGCCGAACAGCGAAATCAGGACGCCGGGTCAACGGGAGCGCCCGCCGAGAGAGGGGCTTCGCCGACCGACGCATCGTCCGGCGCCGTGGCCGCACCAGGCCAGATGAATACGATGGCATCCTCGACGCTCGATGGGATCAGGCATCATATCGAAAGAATCGTGCGAACTTTGCCCTTGCTGCCAGGCCAGTTCGCGCGCGTTCGGGCAGAGACGATGGAGGATATGTCCAGCAAGGGGCCTGCCGGCGTATTTGTGCTGATTGCAATGTTCATCGCTGCCGGCCTGGCACTCACTTGGGCAACGTTCAAGCTCACCCGTCCATTTCGTCTTTGGATTATCGCGCAACCGAAGGATACGCCCGTTGGGCGAGCCAAGAAGATTGGTGGCCGCCTGCTTTATTCCAGCATGCTGATAGTCTCTTTCGCACTGGGCAGCGCCGGCGCGTTCATGTTGTTCGACTGGCCGATGCTTATCCGCGAGATTGTACTGACATTTCTGATGGCGGCAGTCGTTACATGGGGTGTGCGCATGTACGTCATGGCGATGCTCGTCCCTTCCTTCATGAACGTCGAGAACGCCGTCGAGGTTCGTGCTTTGCCGATCACCAACGAAGCGGCTGACCATTGGTCCTATTGGCTACCCCGGATCGTCGGCGTCTTCGCCTTCTTCGGCGCCGCGTTTATCCTCTTGCCAGGTCTCGGCATCGATCAGGACGGAATGATGGTCCTGTCACTGGGCGCCGATTTCGTGCTGCTGTTGCTCCTGCTGCTCGCCATTTGGCGTCGGCCAAGAACGCAGCGAGACGGTGCGCGCCACATCGGTCACACGGAAGCGACATGGCTATTGACTGCTTATTTCGTCGTCCTGTTCCTGCAGCGTATCGCCGGCCTTTATACATACTTCTGGTTCACCTTCGCCGCATTCTTCCTGCCTTTGGCAATCGTGGTGACGCAGCGCGGGGTTAATTTCGTTCTGCGGCCAGGTTCGGAAGATGTCGGCCGGCCCACGATCCCGGCGGTGACGATCGCTGTCATCGATCGCGGAATCCGAATGATTTTCATCCTGGCGGCGGCTTACCTTCTCGCACGTGTCTGGGGTCTGGACATGCAATCCATGCGGGACAGCGATACGACGACGACGTTCATATTGCGCGGCTTGATCAATGTCGTGGTCATTGCCCTCGCCGCCGACTTCGGCTGGTCGATCATCAAAGCTTTGATCGAACGAAAGCTGGGCATCGAAACACCGCACCCTGTGATCAGCGACGAGGACGTCCCGATCCTCGATCCGCAGCAGGCACGGCTGCACACGCTCTTGCCGATCCTCCAGAATATTCTGCTCGCATCGATCATCGTGATGGCGGTGCTTATGATGCTCGCCTCGCTGGGTATCCAGATCGGCCCATTGATCGCCGGCGCAGGCGTCGTCGGCGTCGCCGTGGGCTTTGGGGCACAAACCATTGTCAAGGACGTCATTTCAGGCGTGTTTTTTCTGCTCGATGATGCGTTCCGTGTTGGCGAATACATTTCATCGGGCAATTACAAGGGTACTGTGGAAAGCTTTTCGCTGCGCTCGGTGAAGCTGCGCCACCATCGTGGTCCGCTGTTCACGATACCTTTCGGTGAACTCGGGGCAGTCCAGAACCAGAGCCGTGACTGGGTTATCGACAAATTCAACATTACCGTTGGTTATGACACCGATATCGACTTCGCTCGCAAGCTGATCAAGCGGATCGGCCTCGAACTGGCGGAAGATCCCGAGTTCAAACACTGGGTGCTCGACCCGATCAAGATGCAGGGCGTACAGGAGTTCGGCGAATACGGCATCGTATTGAGGGTCAAGGCCACAACCAAGCCGGGAGGCGCCTTCGGTATGAAACGCAAATTCTATGTACGCCTCCGCCAGGTCTTCAAGGAGCAGGGCATCGAACTCCCATTTCCGACCGTCCAGGTCCAGGGGCTACAGAACCAACATGGGGCAGAGAATGCACCGTTGGAGATCACGCCCGAGTTGAAAATGGCCGTCGCGCAGTCGCACACTATTCGGCGCAGAAAAAAAGCTAGCACAACGGAATAGAAAAGCTGCGACACCTGCTGGTCACAGCGCGGCTTTCCGCGCATCGCTCATGGCAGGCAGGGACACTCTTTTCGCCACGTAAGCAAAAGGCGCCCCGAAAGGCGCCTCTTAATCGCTTGATTCCCCTCAAGGAAACTGGAGCGGGTGAAGCGATTCGAACGCTCGACCCCAACCTTGGCAAGGTTGTGCTCTACCCCTGAGCTACACCCGCTCGCGCGGCTTTGGGCCGCAAGCCGCGCCTATATGGCTGAAGAGCGCGGCGATTGCAACAGGGAATTCGCAGGCTTTTTGCTTCGTCGGCAATGCGAACAAGCCTCCTGCGAGACGTCGCAAGGCAATCGCCCCCGCGTTGCGCGACGGGCTTGTCTTGGCCGCATCATTGGCCGTAAACGGCGTTAGCCGAACAAGCCGTTGAAAGCGGGCCATCAGAAGAAAGACCGATGCCGAAGACCGAAGCCGAACTTTTCGCCTTTCTTGCCGGACTCGGGATCGAGGTATCGACGCGGCGGCATCCGCCGCTGTTCACGGTCGCCGATTCGCAGGCGCTGCGCGGCGAGATTGCCGGCGGCCATACCAAGAACCTGTTCCTCAAGGACAAGAAGGACAATTTCTTCCTGGTCAGCGTCGGCGAGGAGGCGGTGGTCGATCTCAAGCATATCCACCATCTGATCGGCGCTGCCGGGCGCGTGTCTTTCGGCCGGCCGGAGATGCTGATGGAGCTTCTCGGCGTCGTCCCGGGCGCGGTCACGGTGTTCGGGCTGATCAACGACACCGAGCGAAGGATCAAGGTCGTGTTGGACGAGGAGCTGATGAGCCATGCGGTGGTCAATGCCCACCCGCTGACCAACGAAGCGACGACTTCCATCGCTGCCGCGGACCTGGTCAAATTCGTCGAGGCAACCGGACATGATGCTGTTATCTTGAAAGTCTCGGCATGATCGCCACATGGGTGACTGAAACCGGGTTCTAAAGAAGGATGTTGCGCCCGTCCCTTGGCCGGCGGCGCGACCGAAAGGCGACGAGATGAGTGATAGCAACCCCTTTGGCGGCCCATTTGGCAGCAATGGCGGCCGGTATGCCACCACCGTGCAATATGGCGGCACCGATGCCGCGCGTGAGAAGGTCGCGCTTGCTGAGGCGCCGGCCGACGTCATCAAGGACACAACGACCGCTGGATTTGCCGCCGACGTGATCCAGGAATCGCGTCACCAGCCGGTGCTGGTCGATTTCTGGGCGCCGTGGTGCGGCCCTTGCAAGCAATTGACGCCGCTGCTGGAGAAGGCGGTGAAAGCCGCCGGTGGCAAGGTCAAGCTGGTCAAGATGAATATCGACGACCATCCATCGATCGCCGGCCAGCTTGGCATCCAGTCGATCCCGGCGGTCATTGCCTTCAAGGACGGCCAGCCGGTCGACGGCTTCATGGGCGCCATTCCCGAGAGCCAGATCACGCAATTCATCCAGAAGGTCGGCGGCAAGAACGGTGGCGCGCCGCAAGTGGCCGAGGCGCTGGCCGCGGCCGCCGAAGCGCGCGACGCCGGGGACGTGCAGACGGCGGCCGACATTTACGATGCCATCCTGGAACAGGCGCCGGAGACGATCGAGGCGATCGCTGGCTTGGGCGATCTGCTGTTCGAGGCCGGCGATGCCGAAGGTGCCGAGGCGGTGCTGGCGCGGGCGCCGGAAGCAAAGAAGGATGCGCCCCAGCTCGCCGCGCTGCGGGCCAAGATGGCGCTCGCCGCGCAAGCAGCAGTGCTCGGCAATCCGGCGGAACTGGAACGGCGGCTGGCCGAAAATCCCGGGGATCACCAGGCACGGTTCGAGCTTGCCATGATCCAGAACGCCAAGGGTGATCGCATGGCGGCGGCCGACAATCTGCTGGCGATCATCAAGGCCGACCGCTCGTGGAACGACGACGGCGCCAGAACCCAGTTGCTGCAGCTCTTCGAGGCATGGGGCATGACCGACGAAGCAACGCTGTCGGCACGGCGCAAACTGTCGTCGCTGCTGTTTTCCTGAGCCGGCGCAGACTGTTTTGTCGCGCGGGCTTGCGGTGGGCCGCGGCTGCGCCAGATTAGGTTTTCGGACGGCGTTCGATTTCAGGTTTCCGGTGTTGCGCCTTGTGCCGGCCGGGAGGAGACGGATTTGGTGCGCTTCCTGACAAAGCGATCGGAGGATTGAGGTGCAGGCGGGAAACGCGCATTACCGGCTCGCTGCGGACTTACCGTCGACCATGCCGATCTTTCCGCTTGAGGGCGCATTGCTGCTGCCGGGAGGCCGCATGCCGCTCAACATCTTCGAGCCGCGCTATCTGCAGATGGTCGACGAGGCGATCGCCGGGCCGCGGCTGATCGGCATGATCCAGCCCAGCCTTGACGGTGCGCTGCGTCCCAACGGCGAGCCGGAGCTCTGCAATGTCGGCTGCGCCGGGCGCATCATTGCGCTGTCCGAGAGCGGCGACGGCCGTTACCTGATTTCGCTGCAGGGCGTGTGCCGGTTCCGTATTGTCCAGGAGCTCACGGTCAAAACACCGTTCCGGCAGTGCCGGTTGGCACCCTTTCTCGCCGATCTCGACGAGGAGCAGGCAGACGCCGAGATCGACCGGCCGGCGCTGCTCAAAGCGTTTCGCGCCTATCTGCAGGCTAACGATCTGGAGGCCGACTGGGAAAGCGTCAGCCGCGCCGAAAACGCCATGCTGGTCAACGCACTGTCGATGATGGCGCCCTACGGGCCGGCCGAGAAACAGGCGCTGCTCGAAGCGGCCGATCTGAAGACACGCGCCGAGACCCTGATCGCCATCACCGAAATGGCGCTGGCGCGCGACAATGAGGATTTCGGTTCGAGTTTGCAGTAGGTTCTTGCCTTCTCCCCTTGTGGGAGAAGGTGGATTGGCGCGCAACGCCAAGACGGTTGAGGGGTGCTGGACGGAGTGTCGTCGGTGCCAAGCTGGAACACCCCTCATCCGACCGAGCTTCGCTCGGCCACCTTCTCCCACAAGGGGAGAAGGAAGTTCGCGCTCGAAACCTTAACCCGATTGCCCTGTGGAAGGACAAACCAAATGGCGGATGGACGTGACGGGAACAGGACTGTCGACCCCAAGCTGCTGGAACTCTTGGCCTGCCCGCTGACCAAGGGGCCGCTTGCCTGGGATCCGGAGCGCGGCGAGCTTATCTCGCGGGTGGCAAAGCTTGCCTATCCGGTGCGGGACGGCATTCCGATCATGCTGCCATCGGAAGCGCGTGTCATCACCATAGATGATGCCATGCCACCGCCGCCGCGCCTGGGTGGAACGCCCTGAGTGCTGCGGTTCAGAGCCGCTCCGTCGCGATCTTTCGCGCCTCTATTGAAAATTGCGCCCTTTGGGCATGACCTTCTCTGCCTTTCCCATTAGTTCCGTTTGCGCGATGCTGCCAGGCTGAGCCTCGTCTGCACTGCTCGACGGTCTGTCCGCAGGCCTTGCCTGCTCAAGCAGCACCGACAGCCACGGCGTCAGATCCTCGACCTTCTCGGCGACGATATGGATGACGTCCGATTCCGATTGCAGCTTGCCGGTGACGCGGATGAGACGCGCGCCCATGACGATGGGGCGGAAGCGGTCAAAAGTCCTTTCCCAGAAAATGATGTTGGCGACCGCATTCTCGTCTTCCAGCGTCAGGAAAATCGCCTTGCCATTGCCCGGCCGCTGCCGCACCAGCACGAGGCCGGCGACCGAAACGCGCCGGCCGTCCCGCACCTGGCCGAGCCGCACATTGGGCGTGACGCCGGAACGATCCAGCCTTTGACGCAGGAAGGCGACCGGGTGCGCCTTCAGCGACAGGCCAAGCGAGCGGTAGTCGTGGACGACGTGCTCGCCGAGCGGCATTGTCGGGAGCCTGGTTTGGGGCTCGAGGTCGCGAAAGCGGATCGCCGGCTGGTCGAACAGCGGCAGCTTTTCGGCGGCACTCTTGCCGTCGAGCGCGCGGACCGCCCATAGAGCGTCGCGACGGTTCAATCCAAGCGACCGGAAAGCGTCGGCCTGCGCCAGTTTTTCGATCTCGTCGACGTTGAGGCCCGAGCGCAGCCAGACGTCGCGTACGGATGCATAGCCGGCGCCGCGCCTCGACACAAACGCTTCCATGCGCTCCTTCGACAGGCCCTTGACCTGGCGAAAGCCGAGCCGGACGGCATGGCTGGTCCGGATGACGCCGCGCATCTGGGCATGGCGGTCAAGGATACGATCCGGATCGAAAGGCGATTTCTCCAAGGCGCAATCCCAGCCGGAAAAATTGACGTCGACCTCGCGGATCTCGACGCCGTGGTCATGCGCGTCGCGGACAAGCTGGGCCGGCTGGTAAAACCCCATCGGCTGGGAATTCAGGATCGCGGCGCAGAACAGGTCGGGATAGAAGGTCTTGAACCAGCAGGAGGCATAGACCAGCAGGGCGAAGGAGGCGGCGTGGCTCTCGGGAAAGCCGTATTCGCCAAAACCCTCGATCTGCTTGAAGCAGCGCTCGGCGAAGTCTTTTTCGTAGCCCTTGGCGACCATGCCGTCGACCATTCTCTTGCGGTAATTGCCGATCGTGCCGGTGCGCTTGAATGTCGCCATGGCGCGGCGCAGTTCATCGGCCTCGCCCGGCCTGAAGCCGCCAGCAACGATGGCGATCTTCATCGCCTGCTCCTGGAACAGCGGCACGCCCAGCGTCCTGCCGAGTATTTTTTCCAGTTCCGGCTTGGGATATTCGGGTTTTTCCTTGCCTTGCCGGCGGCGCAGATAAGGGTGGACCATGTCGCCTTGGATCGGGCCGGGCCGCACGATCGCCACCTCGATGACGAGGTCGTAAAAGCTTTTCGGCCGCAGCCGCGGCAGCATCGACATCTGCGCGCGCGATTCGATCTGGAAGACGCCGATCGTGTCGGCACGGCAGATCATGTCGTAGACGTGCCTGTCCTCGGCAGGCAGCGTGGCCAGCACATAGGGCCGGCCATACGCGTCTCGCGCCTGCGGGTAATGATCCTGGAGCAGCGTGAAGGCGCGCTGCAGGCAGGTCAGCATGCCGAGCGCCAGCACGTCCACTTTAAGGATTTTCACCGCGTCGAGATCGTCCTTGTCCCACTCGACCATCTTGCGCTCGTCCATCGCCGTCTTGACGATGGGCACGATCTCGTCGAGCCGGTCGCGGGTGATGACGAAACCGCCGACATGCTGCGACAAATGACGGGGAAAGCCCATGATCTCGTTGGCGCATTCGATCACATGCCTTGTCGATGGATCGGTCTGATCGAGGCCGCCGGCCTTTGTCTCCTTTTCGCCGAGCTCCGAGGTCGACCAGCCCCAGATCGAACTGGACAGCGCGCCCCGGACGTCGTCCGACAGGCCCATCGCCTTGGCCACTTCGCGCATCGCCGAGCGGCCCCGGTAGCTGACGACGGCGGCGGCCAGCGCGGTGCGCTTGGTGCTGTATTTGGAATAGATGTACTGGATGACCTCCTCGCGCTTTTCATGCTCGAAATCGACGTCGATGTCGGGCGGCTCGTTTCTTTCCTCGGAAATGAAGCGTTCGAAAAGCGTTTCGATCTTGTCCGGGCCGACTTCGGTGATGCCAATGCAGAAGCAGACGATCGAGTTGGCGGCAGAGCCGCGCCCCTGGCAGAGAATGTTCTGGCTGCGGGCGAATTTGACGATGTCGTGGACAGTCAGGAAATAGCGCGCGTAGTTCAGACGCTCGATCAGAGCGAGCTCCTCCTCGATGCGCTGCGTCACAAAAGCGGGCACGCCCGAGGGGTAGCGGATGGCGGCTCCCTCCTTGGCCAGCCTTTCCAGTTCGGCCTGCGGCCCAAGACCCGATTCCGTCGGCTCGTCGGGATAGTTGTATTGCAGGTCACTGAGCGAGAAGGTCAGCTCGCCGGCAAAACGCAGCGTTTCCGCCAGCGCTTGCGGATGCCTGCGGAAAAGCCGTGCCATCTCCAGCGGCGGCTTTAAGTGACGCTCGGCATTGGCCGCCAACTCCAGCCCCACCTCGGCGACGGGCACATTGAGGCGGATCGCCGTCAGCACGTCCTGCAGCGGGCGCCGTTCCGACGTATGGTAGAGAACATCGTTGGTCGCCATCAACGGGATGCCGGCCAGCTCCGCCATCGCCGCCGCCTGCTCGATACGGAAGCGGTCGTTGCCGCGGTAATCCGGCGAAACCGCAAGCCGCAGGTTTTCACCGAAACGATCCTTGAGCCGGCTAAGGAGTGCGAGGCTGGTTTCCGCGTCCGCCGACACATCCGGCAGTATGGCGAGCGACAGGAGATCGCCCCATTCGAGAAGATCGTTCTGTTTGAGGAGCGTCGCCCCTTTTTCGTTCTCGTCTCGCAGATTGGCCCGCGTCAGCATGCGGCAGAGATGACCCCAACCCTTGCGATCCTGCGGGTAGGCGAGGATGTCCGGCGTGCCGTCGCAAAAAACCAGGCGGCAGCCGGGATGATAGGAAACACCCTCCACCTTGGCCTGCTGCCAGGCGCGCACCACGCCCGCCACCGTGTTGCGGTCGGCGAGACCGATCGCCGAAAACCCCAGGAATTTTGCCGCGACCACCAGCTCCTCCGGTTTCGAGGCACCGCGCAGAAACGAGAAGTTCGACTGGATGCCGAATTCGGCATAGGGGTTGGCCGTCAGCGCATTCATGCGAAGATCCCATGCATGAACCAGCGCGGCGAGGGCTGCGAGGCGCCGTAAAGGCCCTGGCGATAGAGCCAGTAACGGCGGCCGTCGGCATCCTCGATGCGGAAATAATCCCGGGTCGGGGCATCTTCTCGTCCCGCCGCCCCTCGCCACCATTCCGGCGCGATGCGCTCCGGCCCTTCGGCGCGCGCGACCCGATAGAGCGCGCGCCGCCAGCGGAAGTTCAAAGGCGGGCCTTCCGGCATTTCGGTGGCCGGCACCTCGATCGGCTCGGGCGAACGGAAAAGCCGGATCGGCCGTTCCGGCTGGAAGACGGTCGTGGGAGCGTCCTTCGCCTTGTCCGGCTGCTTCGGCGGCGAGCTTCTCTGCGGCGCCTCCGTGAAGGGAAGGGTGGCGACGGCGCGCTCCGGCAAATGGCTCTCGACGGCGACCGTCTTCAAGACCGCGCCTTCGCCGAGCCGGGCGCGAATGCGGTCGGCAAAAAGCGCGATATCGGCACCGTCGTCGCTCGTCTCGCCGGCAAGGTCGGCCTGCTGCATGTCGAAGGCGGCGGCGGTCAGCACCGAAAGGCGCACAAGATCGAAGCCATAGCCGGCGTCGATATCCTGTTCGAGCGCGGCAAGCCTTTCGTGGAACAATTTCTGGATCAGCCGCGGCTCGCGCAGAGGCCGCGAGGTGCCGACGGCGATGCGGCTGACGCCGCCATCGACGCGGAAAAGCAGCAGCGCCAGCCGCCTTGCGCCCTCGCCGCGACGCTCGAGGTCGCTCTTCAAGGTGGTCGCCAGCATGCCGGTCAGCCGCTCGATGTCCTCGGTCAGCATGATCGGCTCGGCAAGGTGACGCTCGACCGAAAGCGGTGCCACCGGCAGGCGCGGCGACACGGCCTCCTCGAGGCGGCCAAGCGCCTGGTCGAGGCGCAAGAGCAGCGATGCGCCGAAGCGGCGGGCCAGCGGCGCGCGCGGTGCCGCCATGACGGCGCCCGCCGTGCGCAGGCCGACGCTTTCGAGGCTGGCGCGTACCTCCGGGTCGATGCGCAGCGCCGCCAGCGGCAAGGGCGCGAGAAGCGCTTCCTCCTCACCATCGGGCACGATGCGGTCGCCAGCAAACCGCGCCGCCGCCCAGGCAGCACCAGGCGTGGCGGCAAGCCCGGCGCGGACATCGAAGCCCTGATGGAAAAAACGCGACAGGATATCGTCCAGCATCGAGCGTTCGCCGCCGAAAAGATGGGTGCAGCCGGTGACGTCGAGATAGAGGCCGTCGGTCCCGTCAAGCGCCACCAGCGGGGTATAGCGGTCGCACCAGTCGGCGAGGCCTTCGAGCAGGCGCCGGTCGGCCTCCGGATCGGCCTCCACGATGTCGATCGAGGGATGCATGGCGCGTGCGTCGGCTATGCCCATGCCGCGCTTCAGATTAAGCGCCTCGGCCCGCTCGTCGAGGGCGGCGATGCGCTGGGCGTTCCGGTCGCGGTGACTGATCACCAGCGGCAGGTGATCCGACGGCCGGGAACGCCAGGACCGCCCCAGACGCTGCCGCAGGATCCTCTCGGCGGCGAGATGCGGAAACCACAGGGATAGGATTCTTTGGCCGTTCTGGGGCCCATTCCTGAGACCTTCCTTGCTCGCCCCGTCTTTCTTCGAATATGCGTTCATCGGGGTTCCACTCCAGTGTGAATTTTCCGGGCAAGGCCGTGCGGCTCTTGCCGATGGCGACGGTGAAGGCGGGTCGGCCGATCGAGCCGGCGAGCGGCCCGGCAAGCGTCTTACGCGTTGCCGCCGGTGCCGCCGACAGGATGAGGCGGACGGGCGCTGCCGTCGGTTCGGGCTCGCCGGCCTGGCGCAGCAGGAACAGCGGCCGGCCCGCACTCTGCGCGCGGGCGTGCAGCCGCCGCGTCGCGGTGAGGTCAAGCCGCTGCGGGCTGCCGCGGATTTCGAGGATGACGGCGGCCAGCGCCGTCATCCGGGCAGCCTCCTCGGCGATCCACAGCGCATCGAGCAGCCTTGGCGCCTCGGAAAACAGCAATTGCTCCGGCTCGATGCCGAAGAAGGCGTGAAGCCCCCTGGCATAGGGAAAGCCGGCCTCGCGGAAAACCTCGGATGTGCCGATCCACAGCACCGGCAATCGCGGCCCCTGGCTGAGGATCAGGCTGACGAGCGACAAGGCAAAACCGGCAACGGCCCCGGCATCGCGGGTCGCGGCGCCATGAAACTCGCTCACCGCCGCCTTCGGCAGGCCGCCGCTCAGCGCAGCATCGAGGCGCTCGGCGCCGGTGCGCAAAAACGCATCGGGCGGCGCCACGGCGAGGCCGCGCCGGACAATGGTCAGATTCCGAGCGGGTGTCGGATGCCGAGAGGGTGTCAGACTCTGACGAGGGACATCCGCGTCAAACGACGAACTGGCCGGCGCCTCCAGGCGCTCGGGCAAGGTCCCTTCGATCTTCGCGATCTGGCGGCGCAGGGCAAAAACAGTCTCCCGCGCCACGGCGCTTGTCGCCATGACGGTCAGCTTCCACTCACAATTGTTCCTGTTATGTTCCCTATAAATTCCAGAGGCCGCTCGAAGAGTCAAGCGGAGTCATGGGGAATTTATTCCCAGAAAGAGCAACCCGAGCTTTTCAAGGAAACCGCTCGGGAGGCTGGGTTCATAAAAAAGGGGCGGCTTTTGACTCTAGCCTGAAGCCAATTCTGAAGCGACACGTCTCAAATATTGGGCGGTAAAGTCGGCGATTTGATCGACTTCTTCATCGTCATATTTGCGAAAGCTAAAGCGGCTGAAGCTAGGGTCGATAGCTTGGAGGGGTTTTCGTAGGGGACCGCGAAAATTCCTCATTTGATGGTTCCCCTCATATGCCAATACGTCTGCGCATTGAAGCGGTGGGTGCCTGGTTTTTGAGCCGAAATTGAAAGTCGCCGATTTTCCCGGAAAATGCCGCTGGACTTGCTGGAACGCCTCAGTCGCCGCCGCGCTGTACTGGTTGGCTTCATGGACGAATGCGATGTTATCGTGGCCTTCCGATGCGAGTTTCTCCCACGTGCTGCGAAGGGCCCATTGCAGGCAGATGTAGTACCAGCCGCGTACCATGTCTTCCGGCTTGATGGCTAAGCTATGTTTGTGAGCCAAGACCTCGCTCAGTTTCCGCCTGTCGACGGCGGCGATAATGCCCCGAATGTAGTGGTTTTTGACTACCGGCAGGATGCACTTGACGTGTCTATCTCGCTTTTCGCGGGTCCACCCTTCGTACTCCCCATGCCTGTTATGGCAATCGACCGAGTGGTGAATTTTTATCGGCGCCTTCGCCACGATCCAATCGAGGGTCCAGATCTGCCAGTCTTCTTTTGAAGCCCAAACGGCGGATACGGAAAGAATTTGCGAGTCATGGTCAGTGCCAGATTCGTCTAGGTAGACCTCAATCACCACCACCAAACCTTCCCGAGGGGCAAGAAAGGTGTCGCGGAACTCTAGGACGCGCCTTCCACCATTTCCGCCGACTCATCGGCTCGAAATTTGTTCAGCACGGTACCACCTCCTTAGCGCGTACGCGAATTACGACACGCTGAATTTATTCCTGCTTATGATCCTGGGGCAAAGGCGGCAGCCCCGCTATTTGCCGAGTCCGGCCTGAAAGCCTATATGCCGGGATCAAAGGACAAAGCATGGCTCGCATCTACCAAACACGCATCTGGCACGACCAGCTTTCGCCAACGATGGAGGAAATTGAGCTCTTGGCGCTGGAGGCCTATGCCCATCTGCCGGAGGACTTTCGCAAGTTGACCGGCGAGATCGTCATTCAGATCGCCGAATTCCCGACCGACGAGATCATGGACGACCTTTCGCTGGAAACGCCCTTCGACCTGCTCGGCCTGTTCGAGGGGCGCGGCATCGCCGAGCGCTGGAACCCGCAGACCGGCGAGGGGCCGAACCGCATCACGCTCTATCGCCGCGCCATCCTCGACTATTGGGCCGAGAACGAGGAAACGCTGGGCGACATCGTCACCCATGTGCTGATCCACGAGATCGGCCACCATTTCGGCCTGTCGGACGACGACATGGAGAAGATCGAAGAAGCGGCGGAGTAGGGGGTGCCGATCGGCTGAGGTTACGCAACAGTCCGACGTCTCATTCCTTCGCGCCCCCCTCTGTCCTGCCGGACATCTCCCCCACTTGGGGGGAGATTGGCAGCTTCGCCGACCGCGCCCTCTTTCTAACATTGAGATTTGGCGAAGCCCGGGATGATGGCCGATCTCCCCCCGCGTGGGGGAGATGTCCGGCAGGACAGAGGGGGGCGCTGTCCCGCGGACATCTCGCCGCGATTTCAGCGTCTACCAATCGCTGAGCTTGGTGTCGGGGCCGTATTCCTGGCCCTCGATATCCTTCACCACCGCCTGGCCGCAGCGCATGGTCTTGGCCTCCTTGTCATAGGCATAGGTCGGCGAGCCGAACAGGTGCCAGCCCTTGTTCAGCGCCGCCGTCACCTTGTGGCAGAAGCTGGCATCGTCCGGGCCGGACAGAAAGCGGTAGAGTTTCATTCTTCAATCCTGTCGTCAGTTACGTTAGTCATGCGCGAACAGCGGCGGCCTTCGCCAGCAGTTTTTCGGCCTGCGCCAGATGCAGCCGCTCGACCATCTTGCCGTTCAGCGCAACTACCGCCCTACCGGCATTTTCGGCGAACGCGAAGGCATCCTTGACCGCGCGCGCCTCGGCTATTGCTTCGGGCGACGGTGCAAAGGCGCGGTTCGCGGCTTCGATCTGAGCTGGGTGGATCAGCGACTTGCCGTCAAAACCCATGGCGGCCGCTTCCGTGCACTCGCGCGCAAACCCGTCCATATCGCGAAAATCATTGAAGACGCCATCGAGCAGGTCGAGGCCGCCGGCACGCGCCGCGAGCACCATTTGCATCAGCCATGGCACGAGATAGCGCCGATCGGGCGTGGCGAGAATGCCGGTGTCCTTGATCAGGTCGTTCGTTCCGGCAACGAAACAAACCAGGCGAGAGGCTGGGTCGCGGCCGAGCTCGGCGATCGGCCCGATATTGAGCAGCGCCTTGGGCGTCTCGATCATCGCCCACAGCTTGACCTCGTCCGCGATAAAATTGTCGTCGAGCACGTCGCCGGCCTCGAGGATGTCGCGCGGCGTGTCGACCTTGGGCAGCAGGATGGCGTCGGGCGTGCATTTTGCCGCGGCCGGCAGATCGTCGGCGCCCCATTCGCTCGACAGCGCATTGATGCGCACCACCATCTCGCAGCGCCGGTTGGAATGGCCGGCGAAAATCGCCGCCAGCTTTTCGCGCGCGGAAGGCTTGTCGGCCGGGGCGACGGCGTCCTCGAGATCGATGACGACGGTATCGCAGGCCAGCGATTGGATCTTGGCCAGCGCCTTGTCGTTCGAAGCCGGGACGTAAAGCACCGAGCGGCGCGGGCGGTAGCTTTCGGTGGTCATCTCCGATCTATGCCGTCTGCAGCCGGCCGAGGCAAGCCGTGCATAAAAACTGCACGCAATTTCGGAAAATCTCCTCGTCTCCGCCCCGCTTGCCACCCGACCGGATGCGACAAGGGCGGCATGCAAGAGCGAACGAACTCCCGTTGGTCCCTGCCATACCGGCTTCGCCGCGAAAGCTGGTGGCTCGTCGATCCGCCCCGGACTTCGGTAAACCTCCTCCCTTTCGTCCGGAAATCCCCGCCCACCGGCCGCATCAAAGCCGCCGAGAAAGCCCGATCATGACAGTATTCCTCTCGGCGGCGCCGAGCTATTGCAACCGCTTCGGCGTTGCCGTCCTGCTCGTCGCGCTGGCCGATTTTTTCTTCTATGGCCAACCGGCGGGCATCACGCTTTTCCTGTTCGGCGTTGCGATTGCAGCGGCGAGCATGGCTCTCCATCCTCTCGGCGCCTTCAACGATGGCAGGTTCTGGTTCAAGCCGGTTGCGCTGTTTATGGCGCTGCTGCCGCTTGTGGAAAATGTCAGCGCACTGTCCGTCTCGATCGCGCTGGCGGCGACGGCCATCTTCGCGCTTTCACTGGCCGGACGGTTGCGGCGCGGCCTTGCCCGTATTGCCGGCCAACTCTCGCTGTTCCTGCTTGCAACGCCATTTCGGCTCGTCCTGGATTTCTTCCGCTGGCGCATGGCGGCGCGGCGGCTTGGCCGGCGGCGCGTGCGCCTTGCGGCGATCGCCGTCTGGGTCATGCCGCTGGGCCTCGGCGCAGTGTTTCTCGCGCTGTTCGGCGCCGCCAATCCGGTCATCGAATACTGGTTTTCACTGATTGATCTCTTCGCCCTGCTCAACCTCACGCAGTTGCCGCGTCTTGCCTTCTGGCTGTCCGTGCTCGTCGGCCTATGGGCCTTTCTGCGGCCGCGCCTGCCGCGGTTTCTCCGGCATATTCCCCGGTTGGGAACGCCTGCCAGCACACCTACGAGGCCAGCCATAAGTCCCACCATCGAGGACATCGTCTTCGGCAAGGCCGCTATCCTCCGCGCGCTCGTCGTCTTCAACATCCTGTTCGCGGTGCAGAGCGCACTCGACGCCACCTATCTGTGGGGCGGCATCGCGCTTCCCGACGGGCTGACCTATGCCACCTACGCGCATCGCGGCGCTTATCCGCTGATCGTCACGGCGCTGCTGGCCGCCGGCTTCGTGCTGGCGGCGCTGCGGCCGGGAAGTGCGACCTCCGGTGATCCGCTCATCCGCCGGCTGGTTTATGCCTGGGTGGCGCAGAACATCCTCCTGGTGATCTCGTCGATCCTGCGGCTCGATCTCTATATCGGTATCTATGCGCTGACCTATTGGCGTGTCGCCGCCTTCGTCTGGATGGGGCTGGTGGCGGCGGGCCTTGTCCTGATCATAGCCCGCATCGCGCGCGAAAAGTCCAACGAATGGCTGCTTTCCGCCAATCTTCTGACGCTATCGGCGACGCTCTATGCCTGCTCGTTCATCAACTTTGCCGCGCTGATCGCCAACTACAATGTCGACCATTGCTTCGAAATGACCGGCCAAGGCACCCATCTCGACGTCTGGTACCTGCGCTCGCTCGGGCCCGGCGCCTTGCCGGCGCTCGATCGCTTCGTCCGGCACCAGAGCAGGACGGTTTCCGCGGAGGATGCCTCCATCCGCGAACTCGCCGGCTGGTATGCACAGGACGAAGCACGCTTCCGCGCCGGTCAGGAAAACTGGCGGGGCTGGAGCTTTCGTGACTGGCGGCTCAACCGCGCCCTCGACAGGCGTGGCCCGTTCGTGGTTCCTCCGATGTCCGAACCCTTCATGCCGGGCCGCTGATTTGATGCCGCACCACATACTGGTCGCCGACGACGACCCGCACATTCGCGAAATCATCTGCTTCGCGCTGGAAAAGGCCGGCATGAAAACGCTGGCGGTGCCGGACGGCGCGGCTGCCTTGCAGGCGATAGAGCGCCATGCGCCCGATCTCGTCGTGCTCGACATCGGCATGCCGGAAATGGACGGGCTGGAAGTGTGCCGGCGGCTGCGCCACACATCCGACCTGCCGGTGCTGTTCCTGTCCGCGCGGGATGAAGAGATCGACCGCGTCCTCGGGCTGGAGATGGGCGGCGATGATTATGTCACCAAGCCGTTCAGCCCGCGCGAGCTGGTCGCCCGCGTCAACGTCATCCTGCGCCGCGCGCGGCCCACGCCGGAACCAGCCGACGACCGGCAATTCTCGCATGGCAGACTGTTGCTGGTTCCGGCAAGCCATACAGCCAGCTTCGACGGCAAGCCGCTGGCGCTGACGTCGATCGAATTCGCGATCCTGAAAGGCTTTTTGGCGCGGCCGGCGTATGTGCTTGGCCGCGACATGGTGATGGCCAACGCCTATGCGGCCAATATCCATGTCGCAGACCGCACCGTCGACAGCCATATCCGCAATATCCGCGCCAAGCTGGCGGCCGTCGGCTGCGTCGATGCGATCGAGACCGTGCACGGCGTCGGTTTTCGGCTGGGCGGATGCGGCGCGTGAGCGCCCAAGAACTGATTGGCAGCAAATGGCGGCCTCGCCTCGCCACGGTCGTCATCGCCATCCTGATCATGGTGATGGCGCTGCCGCTGGCCGGCCTGTTTTTCTTCCGGCTCTACGAGAACCAGCTGATCAGGCAGACCGAGGCCGAGCTGATCGCCCAAGGCGCCGCCCTTGGCGCGATCTATGCGCAAGAGGTTCGCGAGGCCGGCCTTGCCCCGGAAAAGCTCGGCGCACCCGTGCCTTCACCCAACACCAGCGATCGGGCCTCTCCCTACCAGCCAATCGAACCGCGCCTCGATCTTGCGTCCGACAGGATCCTGCCGACCCGGCCCGCGGCCACCGCGGCCAGCGCCGACCCCGCCTGCGGGGCAATCGGCGCACGCCTGTCGGGCATTCTTGCCGAGACGCAGAAGACCACGCTCGCCGGCTTCCGGCTGCTCGATCCCAGAGGCGTGGTCATCGCCGGCCGTGAGGAGGCCGGCCTGTCGCTCGCCGCTGTCGACGAGGTTGGCGCAGCGCTTGCCGGCCGCTACGCCAGCGCGCTCAGGCTGCGGGTTCCCGACCAGCCGTCGCCGCCGCTCTATTCGGTCAGCCGCGGCACCAAGGTTCGCGTCTTTGTCGCCATGCCGGTTGCGGTCTCCGGCAAGGTCGCCGGCGTCGTCTATCTGTCGCGGACGCCGAACAACATCGTCAAGCATCTCTATGGCGAGCGCGGCAAGGTGGCGCTGGCGGCAATCACCATCCTCGGCGGCGCGCTGCTGATCGGGCTGGTCTTCCTGCGCGCCGTCAGCCGTCCGATCTATGCGCTGATGGAACGCACGAAACGCATCGCCGCCGGCGACCGCGCGGCGATCAGGCCGCTCGATCACCACGGCACGCGCGAAATGGGTGAACTCTCTGCTGCTTTCCTCGACATGGCCGAAAAGCTGCACGCACGCTCCGACGGCATCCAGACCTTTGCCACCCACGTCTCGCACGAGCTCAAATCGCCGCTGACGGCGATCCAGGGGGCCGCCGAACTGCTGCGCGATTCGGGCAGCGCGATGGACGAGGCCGAGCGGCGGCGCTTTTCGGACAATATCGTCACCGATGCCGGCCGGCTCAATCTGCTGGTGCGCCGCCTGCTCGACCTGGCGCGCGCCGAAAATCTCGAGCCGAGCGGCGAAAGCACGTCGCTCACTGCTGCACTGGCGCTGCTGCCGGCCGACGACAGGCTGGCGGTGCGCGTCGAGGCGGGCACCGAGATCGGGCTGCGCATATCGGCCGAAAACGCTGCGATCGTGCTGGCCAATCTCATCGACAATTCGGCGCGGCACGGCGCGACGCTGGTATCGGTCACAGCCGCAAAAGCGGACGGCAAGGCCACCATCGTGGTCGCTGACGACGGCGCCGGCGTTTCGCCCAGCAACCGAGGCCGCATCTTCGAGCCGTTCTTCACCACGCGCCGCGATTCCGGCGGCACCGGCATGGGCCTCGGCATCGTGCTGGCCCTCCTGAAAGCGCATGATGGCACGATCCGGCTGGTTGACTCGGCGAGCGGCACGCGCTTCGAAATCATCCTGCCGGCGGCGTGACTCGGCGGTTCAGATCGGAAGGGCCAAAAGGTGCATTACGACATCGTCATCATCGGCGGAGCCATCGTCGGCTCCTCGGTCGCCTATTATCTGCGCGAGGAAGGGTTTTCGGGCTCGATCGCGCTTGTCGAGCGCGACCCGCAATTTTCCCGCGCCGCGACCACGCTGTCCTGCGCCTCCATCCGCCAGCAGTTCTCGATCCCGGAAAACATCCGGCTGTCGCAATTCACGCTGAAACTGTTCCGGCGGCTCAGGGAAGAGTTTGGCGCGGACGCCGATATCGGCTTTCGCGAAGGCGGCTACCTCATCCTTGCCGGCGAGAACGGGCTGCCGATCCTGCGGGCCAACCACGAGGCGCAGATGGCCGAGGGCGCCGACATCGTGCTCGAGGATGCCGAGGCGCTCGTCCGCCGCTTTCCGTGGCTGTCGGTCGAGGGCATTTCCGCCGGCGCCTATGGCCGCAGCGGCGAAGGCTGGTTCGACGCGCATGCGATGCTGATGCTGTTCCGCAAGGCACTGCGAAGCAAGAACATCGATTTCATCACAGCGTCGGTGACCGGTATCGAGCGGCAGGGGAAGCGCGTCGCCGGTGTGACCCTCGACAATGGCGAGCGGCTCGAGGCCGGCACCGTCGTTAACGCCGCCGGGCCGAATGCCGGCAAGGTGGCAGCAATGGCCGGGCTGGCGTTGCCGGTGGAGCCGCGCAAGCGCAATGTCTTCGTCTTCGAGGCGCGCGAAAAATATGACGACATGCCGCTGCTGGTCGACCCGAGCGGCATCTATGTCCGGCCGGAGGGCTCGGTCTACATCACCGGCGGCGCCGAGCCGGAAGAGGGCGAAGGACCGGCCGACCCCGCCGACTTCGACCCCGACTGGCCGCTGTTCGAAGAGGTGATCTGGCCGGTGCTGGCGACCCGCATTCCGGCCTTCGAGGCGATCAAGCCGACGCGCGCCTGGGTCGGCCATTACGACTACAACACGCTCGACCAGAACGCGGTGATCGGCCCGCACCCGGAGGTCGGCAATTTCCTCTTCGCCAACGGTTTTTCCGGCCACGGCTTGCAGCAGGCTCCGGCGGTCGGCAAGGCGCTGGCCGAACTGATCGTGCATGGCGGCTATCGCACGGTGGATTGCTCGGCGTTCGGGTACAGCCGGATCGCCGACGGGCGGCCGTTTCGGGAATTGAATGTAATCTGAGAACTCCGCGGCAGGCGTCAGCGCTTGCGGCCGAACCAGAATGCGTTGGGCATGCGCTCCATGCCGATACGCTCATAGAAGCCGACGGCGTCGGGCATGGAGATCAGGCTGATGGCAACGGAAGGTCCGAGTTGCCGGCGTGCCTCATCCATCAGGCCCTTGCCGATACCCAGCCCTTGCGCCGATGCAGAAACAGCGAGCTCGGAGATATAGCAGACCCAGGAAAAGTCGGTGACGCCGCGAGCGACACCAACCAGCGGCTTGCCCGGTGCATCGATGCGCGCGGTGAGCACCAGGGCGGCACTCGTGAGCATCGCCTTCAAACGGGCATGATCATCGACGGGCCGTGTCTCGCCGAGGCCGGATTCCACCAGAACGCGGCGGAACTCGGCGATGCCGAGGCCCGGTTCGCTGGCGTAAAGGATCGTGGATCGCGTTGTCATGTCGACAAAAGTGCACCATGGGCTGGTGGTTTTGAAGCTGTTTTGTACCGATTTTGTGTTTCGATCGACGACGGAAGTCCAAAAACAGCCGTCTTTTATTTGCCCGCGGCATTGTGTAAACCGAGCGCCAGCAATTCCCCGCAACGAGAAGAAGACGGGCAAGAACCATGGAAAAATTCACCAAGCTCACCGGTGTCGCCGCGCCGATGCCGATCGTCAATGTCGATACCGACATGATCATCCCCAAGGATTATCTCAAGACGATCAAGCGCACGGGGCTCGGCACCGGCCTGTTCGCCGAAATGCGTTACAAGGACGACGGCTCGGAAAACCCGGACTTCGTGCTCAACAAGCCGGCCTACCGCAAGGCGCAGATCCTGGTCGCCGGCGACAATTTCGGCTGCGGCTCGAGCCGGGAACATGCGCCGTGGGCGCTGCTCGATTTCGGCATCCGCTGCGTCATCTCGACCTCGTTCGCTGACATTTTCTACAATAACTGCTTCAAGAACGGCATCTTGCCGATCACCGTCAGCCCGGAAAACCTGGAGAAGCTGATGGACGATGCCTCGCGCGGTTCCAACGCGACGCTGTCGGTCGATCTCGAAGCCAAGGAAATCCGCGGGCCGGACGGCGGCGTGGTCAAGTTCGACCTCGACGAATTCAAGCGCCACTGCCTCTTGAACGGCCTCGACGATATCGGCCTGACCATGGAGAAGGCCGGCGCCATCGCTTCGTTCGAGAAGAAGAACGCCGAGCTGCGGCCCTGGGCATAGGCTCTAAAGCCGCGCCGACGGTCAGCCTCTACGCCAAGTGTCCGGGGAGGGATGTGATGACACGCTTGCTTGTTGCCGCTGCCTGCGGACTGCCGCTGATGCTGCTGCCCCCGGCGAGCGTCTATGCCCAGACGCAGACGCCCGCCACGGAAGCGCCAGCGGCAGATCAAGGCGCCAGCGACACAGCCGCCGCCGACGATGACAAGCAGGCGCCGATCCCGTTCGAGGGCGGCCAGCTGACCATCACCCAGGAGGAAGAATACGGGGAACGGGTACTCGCCTTCGACGGCAAGGAACTGGCGCGCAATTACGACGTCTTCTTCGACAAGATCGTCGAGGTCGGCGGCGTCAAGGTGGCGCTGGTCGATGTCGGCGACGGCGGCAACCAGTGCGGCCCGGCCAAGGTGATCGTGTGGAAGCCGGAGGGCGGTGCGATCCAGACGACCACGGTCGAGCAGGATGAATGCGGCGCGCCGCCGGCCGCGATCTCCGACAGCGCCGTCTATTTCGTACCCTATCTGCTGCCGGGCGATTCCAAGCCGGCGCTGCAATGGTCGCCGACGGACGGACTGACGACGTCCGGTAATCTGACCTACATGCCGGAGCCGGGCACCGACTGGAAAGACATCGATCCGTCGAAATACGACAACATCATTGATGCCTTTCACAACGAGGCCGTCTACAGGCTAGCCGAGACGCTGCTCGGCAAGGACATGCCCGACATGGCGACCAGCCTGCTGGTCGGCGGCGGCACGGAAAAAACCGCGTCGGGTGCCTTCTTTGCCAGCGGCTGCGTGCCGCATGATTGCGGTGGCAATGACGGCTTCATGGCGGTCGACCCGGTCAAGCACAAGCTGTATTTCGCCCGCCGCGGCGACAAGCCCGAGCCGGACGCGTGGCCGGCGGTGAGTACATGGCCGGCCGACGTCAAGGAAGCGCTGGACAAGGCGCTGGGGTCGCCGAATTAGAAATCGTTCTGCCGCGATCCTTCGCGCGCCCCTCTGTCCTGCCGGACATCTCCCCCACTTGGGGGGAGATCGGCCGTCACCGCCGCTTTCGCCAAACCGCCTACGCTGCAAAAAAGGAGGACACCATGCGAAAACTGATCTCCACCGGTTCGCCCTTCGAGAAGACCGCCGGCTATTCGCGCGCCGTGGTGCAGGGCGACTGGTGTTTCGTGTCCGGAACGACCGGCTACGATTATGCGACCATGTCGATGCCGGAGACCGTGGAGGCACAAACGCGCAATTGCCTGACGACGATCGCCAAGGCGCTCGGGGACGGCGGCTTCGAGACGGCCGATGTGGTGCGGGCGCATTACTATATCACCGATGCGGCTTTCGTGGATGTGGTGTTCCCGATCCTCGGCGAGGCCTTTGGCGAGATCAGGCCGGCGGCAACGATGATCGTGTGCCAGCTCAACAAGCCGGAGATGAAGATCGAGATCGAGGTGACGGCGCTGCGGCGCACAGCCTGATGCCTGTCACGGTTGCGACAACGACACGGTTAGCACGAGGATCGGCCCATGGTGAAGGTCAGGCGCATCGTTGCAAACATAGACACGCAGGATATCGCGGCGGCAAAACCCTTCTATCAGGATGTGCTCGGCCTCGATCTCAAGATGGATATGGGCTGGATCGCTACCTACGGCTCGCAAGAGACGATGTCCGTGCAGGTCAGTTTCATGGCCGAAGGGGGATCAGGAACGCCGGTGCCGGACATCTCTATCGAAGTCGACGACGTCGATGCCGCGCTTGAAAGCATGAGGACGGCCGGCTTTGCCATCGAATACGGTCCGGCGGACGAACCCTGGGGCGTGCGGCGCTTCTTCGTACGCGACCCGTTCGGCAGGCTGGTCAATATCCTTTCGCATCTCTAGGCATTTTGTCTTGAGCATCGGATTTTCCCAAAACCGGTTTCCACTTTTGGGTCCGATGCTCTGAACCGCAGGCTTGCGCGCCGGCCGCTTGGCGTTTAGCAAGGCCGCGGCTCACGACACAATCAGGACGGTTCCCCATGGCTTCGAAAAATCTTCTCCTGCTTGCCGGCGACGGCATCGGCCCCGAGGCGATGGCCGAGGTGAAGAAGCTGATTTCCGCCATGAACGACAGGCTCGGCAGCGATTTCGTCACCGATGAGGGCCTTGTCGGCGGCTGCGCCTACGACGCGCATGGCGCGGCGATTTCCGATGCCGACATGGCCAAGGCAATGGCGTCGGACGCGGTGCTGTTCGGCGCCGTCGGCGGACCGAAATGGGATGCGGTGCCTTACGAGGTGCGCCCGGAGGCGGGTCTGCTGCGGCTGCGCAAGGACATGGAGCTGTTTGCCAATCTCAGGCCGGCAATCTGCTATCCGGCGCTGGCGGCGTCCTCCTCGCTGAAGCAGGAGGTGGTCGAGGGGCTCGATATCCTGATCGTGCGCGAGCTCACCGGCGGCGTCTATTTCGGCGAGCCTAAGCAGATCATCGACCTCGGCAACGGCCAGAAGCGCGGCATCGACACCCAAATATACGATACGTTCGAGATCGAGCGCATTTCGGGCGTTGCCTTCGAATTGGCGCGCACGCGCAAGAATCACGTCACCTCGATGGAAAAGCGCAATGTGATGAAGTCGGGCGTGCTGTGGAACGAGGTCGTCACCCAGACGCACAAGGCCAAGTATGCCGACGTCAAGCTCGATCACATGTTGGCCGATGCTGGCGGCATGCAGCTGGTGCGCTGGCCGAAGCAGTTCGACGTCATCGTCACCGACAATCTGTTCGGCGACATGCTGTCCGACATCGCCGCCATGCTGACCGGCTCGATCGGCATGCTGCCGTCGGCCTCGCTCGGCGCGCCGGATGCGAAGACAAAAAAGCGCAAGGCGCTCTACGAGCCGGTGCACGGCTCGGCGCCCGACATCGCCGGCAAGGGCATCGCCAATCCGATCGCCATGATCGCCTCCTTCGCCATGTGCATGCGCTATTCCTTCGGCATGGTTGAAGAGGCCGACCGGCTGGAAGGCGCGATCGCCGCCGTGCTCGATCAGGGGTTGCGCACCAGGGATATTCATTCGCCGGGGATGACCGAGGTCGGCACCGCTGAGATGGGCGGCGCGATCATCGCCAAGTTCCTGGGCTGATCCTATGGCGGTCGACGTCCGCTGGGCGACGACTGGGGATGCGGCGGCACTCACCACCGTGCTTTGCGAAATGGCGGTGCATTACCGGCAACCGCCACTCGACGCCAGCCAGGTTTTGTCGGCGGCGCAGAAATGGCTTGGCGACGAAAGCCCATCCTATCCGCATTTTGCGCTCGCCTTCGTCGATGGCGAAGTTTGCGGGCTGGCCTCGGTTGCGATCGCGCATCCCGGCATCGATCTCGAGCGGCTGCTGTTCCTCAAGGACCTGTTCGTGCGCGATACCGCCCGCGATGGCGGTGTCGGTCGAGCGCTGATGGCATTCCTCGCCGGCAATTGCATGCGCGAAGGCATCGGCCGTATCGATCTGACCACGGAGGACTGCAACGAAGGCGCGCTGCGCTTCTATGCCCAATTTGGTGCCGAGCGTCACGAGCAGAAGGTCTTTCTCAGGTTATCCGGCGAGGCGCTGCTGGCGATCGCGGCTGGTTCCTCGACGCGATCTTGGAAGCCCTAAATTGGAGATTGGCCGAAACATCTCCCCCTTCGTCATCCTGGGGCGAAGCAAGGAGCGAAGCGACGCGGCGCAGACCCCAGGATCCATGCCGTTACCCGGCGGCAGTGCTCGGCCGACCAGAACCGAGTGCTTCTTCGTGGTGGATATGAGCGCCATTCTGAACCGCTGCGTTCCTCGGCTTATGTCGCGGCATGGATCCCAGGGTCTGCGCTCCGCTTCGCGTCGCTCCGCCCTAGGATGACGAAGGCGTGGCGGCCGGCGACCCAATCGTGGAGGTACTAAACCCTGACACCTACTGGCACCGGACCCCACTGGTTTTCGCGCGGCTGGGTCGGGATCAGCGCAAAGATCAGGATGATCACGGTGCCGAAGGTCGGGATCAGGAAAAGCAGGAAGAGCCAGCCGGTCAGGCCGATATCGTGCAGGCGACGCACGTTCAGCCCGAACCACGGCAGGGCTGTCGCCAGCAGAAAGAGGCCGAAAAGGCCGACCGCTACTGCCGGCAGTTCAGCGGTATTGCCCATGGCGCCGTCGATAAAGACACCGATGCCTATGACCACGAGCAGCGCGATCGTCCAGAACAGGCAATAGCCCCAATATTCCTTGCGGCAGGCACGGCCGGCGAAGTTGAAGTAATTCTCGGTCAGACCCAGCCAGAAATAGTTCCACAGGCCGGCCGATTCGGCCGGACTTTGTTCAGCGGAACGGCCGAAATGTTGCGGCTGACGTGCCGCTGGCGCGTTGCCGGCCTGAGATGGCGCGGCGGTTGCAGTGGAGGCGTCGGCAGGCGCACTGCCAGGTTGGGCGCGGATCGAAAAAACATCGCGTGCCCGTCCGCCAGCCGGCTGGAATTCGACGGTCGTACCTCCGGCAACCGATGCTTCGCGGCGCAAATCTTCGCGCGCCAAAGTGTAGCGGTTGCCGTCGGCTCCGATGATGAAGCCGAAACCCTGGTCTTCGTCGTAATGAAGAACTTCGCCGCGCATGTCCTGCCCACCCCCATTTCCCCGCCCCAGACTGTGCAAAGTTCCGGCAGACCGCAAGGGGCGTGCGGAAATGGAGAGTGCTGGCTATTTACCCCGGCCGTTTCTTCGATTTCTTGTGTTTCGCAGGTCCGCCTTCGAACTTCGCCTTGGCCGGTTTTCCGGCCCAGGGCTTCGCCTCGAATGCCGGGCGCTGGTCGGCCGGTGCGCGCTTCTCGAATTTGGGCGTGTTCTGATCGAAGGTGCGCTTGCCGCGGTGCGGCTTCTTTTCGGGCCGCGGTTCCTGGTAGCCGGCCCGCGACAAATCCGGCGTGCCGTCCAGCCGCTTGACCGCAATGTTGCCCTGCAGCTTGCGGTCGGGGCCGATCGCAGCGAGGAAACGCTCGGCCCAGTCCGCCGCGATCTGCACGAAGGTTTCCTCCGGCTGCATCTTGATGGCGCCGATCTCGCGCTTGGAAATGCCGCCTGTCCGGCACAGCATCGGGATCAGCCAGCGCGGCTCGGCATTCTGCCGGCGTCCGACCGACAGCGAGAACCAGACGCTGTCGCCGAAATCGTCGCGGCGGCTCGGTGCCTCGTCCCGGCGCGCAAATTTTTCGCCCGACGGCGTGAACGGTGCCACGTCGAGAAGATCCTCCGGCGCCGAGTGGCTGGAGCGGCACATCCGCACGAATGCGGCGGCAACCTGTTCGGGCCCGTGCTGATCGAGAAGCGCCTCGACGAAGCCGCGCTCCTCATCCTTCATAGGCTCGCTGAAGACCGGATCAGCGAGAATGCGCTCGTCGTCGCGCCGTATCACGTCGTCGGCCGACGGCGGGCTCGCCCAGGTTGCCGCAAGGCCGGCACTTTGCAGCAGCCGCTCGGTGCGCCTGCGGGCACTATTGGGCACGATCAGCGCGCTGACGCCCTTGCGTCCCGCACGACCCGTGCGTCCGCTTCGGTGCAGGAGCGTTTCCGGGTTGGTCGGCAGGTCGGCATGGATCACCAGCTCGAGATTGGGCAGGTCGATGCCGCGTGCCGCGACGTCGGTGGCGATGCAGACCTTGGCGCGGCCGTCGCGCATCGCCTGTAGCGCGTGGCTGCGCTCGTTCTGGCTAAGCTCGCCGGACAGCGCCACGACGGAAAAGTTGCGATTGTTGAAGCGCGCCGTCAAATGGTTCACGGCGGCGCGCGTGTTGCAGAACACCAGCGCGTTCTTGGCCTCGTAAAAGCGCAGCACGTTGATGATGGCGTTTTCGCGGTCCGCCTGGGCGACGCTCAGCGCCCGGTATTCGATGTCGAGATGCTGCTTTTCCTCGCCGGAGGCCGAGATGCGCACAGCATCGCGCTGGTAGCCCTTGGCCAGCGTGGCGATGGAGCGCGGCACGGTCGCGGAAAACATCAGCGTGCGGCGATCGGCGGGTGCGGCATCGAGGATGAATTCCAGATCCTCGCGAAAGCCGAGATCGAGCATCTCGTCGGCCTCGTCGAGCACCACTGCCTTGAGCGCCGACATGTCGAGCGAATTGCGGGTGATGTGGTCGCGCAGGCGGCCGGGCGTGCCCACGACGATATGGGCGCCGCGCTCCAGCGCGCGCCGTTCGGTGCGCATGTCCATGCCGCCGACGCAGGACGCCACCGTGGCGCCGGTCAGTTCGTAGAGCCATTCCAGCTCGCGCGTTACCTGCAGGGCCAGCTCCCGCGTCGGCGCCACGGCCAGCGCCAGGGGTGCCGCCGCGTGGGAAAAGCGCTCCGCGCCATCGAGAAGGGTCGGCGCCAAAGCCAGACCGAAGGCGACGGTCTTGCCGGAGCCGGTCTGGGCCGAAACCAGCGCATCGGCCTGGCCAAGCTCGAGAACGGCCTTCTGCACCGGCGTCAGCTCGACATAGCCGCGTTTTTCCAGCGCCTTTGCCAGCGCGGGAACAATAGCTTCGAAATTGGACATCTTGCTCTTTCGAAATTCGGATTCTGAATACCCGGCGACGGGTCAAATGTCGGCAAGCGCCACAGACGGGCGCCACGAGCCAGACGATGCTCGTTCGTACTTGGTGCCGCCGTCATTGTACAGGGCGGGCGGGTCGGCCTTGTTGCGATTGACTCTAGACGTAAACCGCGTAAAAGCCGACACCGAACGGGATAGTTTTCGATGCGCGGCCTTTTGATGGCGCTTTCTGCCTTCGACATCCCCGGCCCCAATGCGAACCATTGGGCCGGGCGCGTCGCTGCGTCTCCTCGTTCCAGCAAAATCACGTTCTTGCTCAAAAAAACCGGCAAAACGACCACCAAAACGGTCTGATTCCCTTGGCCTAACCACCCTCTCCCGGGTCCGGCCCGGGGGTTGAAACCCGCATCGGCCGGCGGGTTTTCTCCAGAAAACGAGCGGAGAGGGACAGGAGATTTCGATGAGTTTCAAGGTTGCGATCGTCGGCGCCACGGGCAATGTGGGCCGGGAAATGCTCAACATACTCGAAGAGCGCGGCTTTCCGGTGAGCGAGGTGGTGGCGCTGGCCTCGCGGCGCAGCCAGGGCACGGAAGTGTCGTTCGGCGACCGCACGCTGAAGGTCAGAGCGCTCGACCAATATGATTTTTCAGATACCGACATCTGCATCATGTCGGCCGGCGGCAACGTCTCCAAGGAATGGTCGCCGAAGATCGGCAAGCAGGGCTGCGTCGTCATCGATAATTCGTCGGCCTTCCGCTACGACCAGGACGTGCCGCTGATCGTTCCGGAAGTGAACCCGGATGCGATCTCGCTGTTCACGCGCAAGAACATCATTGCCAACCCGAACTGCTCGACGGCGCAGCTGGTCGTGGCGCTGAAGCCGCTGCATGACGCGGCCACCATCAAGCGCGTCGTCGTCGCCACCTACCAGTCGGTCTCCGGCGCCGGCAAGGAAGGCATGGACGAATTGTTCACGCAGACGCGCGCGGTGTTTGTCGCCGACCAGGTCGACGTCAAGAAGTTCACCAAGCGTATCGCCTTCAACGTCATCCCGCATATCGACGTCTTCCTCGACGACGGGTTCACCAAGGAAGAGTGGAAGATGGTGGCCGAGACCAAGAAGATGCTCGACCCGAAGATCAAGCTGACGGCGACCTGCGTGCGCGTGCCGGTGTTCATCGGCCATTCGGAAGCGGTCAACATCGAGTTCGAGAAGCCGATCACGGCGGACGAGGCGCGCGAGATCCTGCGCGAGGCGCCGGGCTGCCAGGTCATCGACAAGCGCGAGGACGGCGGCTACATCACGCCGCTGGAATCGGCCGGCGAGGACGCCACCTTCATCTCGCGCATCCGCGAGGACTCAACCATCGACAACGGCCTGTCGATGTGGATCGTCTCCGACAATCTGCGCAAGGGCGCGGCACTCAATGCGGTGCAGATCGCCGAGCTGCTGGTCGAGCGCGGGCTGATCCAGCCGAAGAAGAAGGCGGCATAACTTTTTCGCTCACGGCCGCATCGCCGCTGTCGCGGCTGGCCCTCCGCGGGGGCGCCGGACGACCGGCGGCCCGCAGTCGCGGGCTCGGCCTTCGGCCGTTAGCGCCCTTCTCCCCGTTCACGGGGAGAAGGTGCCGGCAGGCGGATGAGGGGCACAGGCGTCTCAAATAGGCAGCAAGGCGACGGCGTCACAGCCGGTTCTCCTCCGCTAGGTCCAACAGCAACTCCAGCGCCTCCTTCGCCCGGTCGGCGGGCACGAACAGATGATCGTGGTAGAAGGCCGAGACCGGATTGACGCCGATGCCGGCGGTGGCCAGCCGCGCGGTGATGGCGGCGAGGAAGCCGACCGCTTCCAGCGACGAATGGATGTTCAGCGTCAGCATCCGGCAGCGGAACACGGTTTTCAGTCCAGCGGCCTTGGCATGGTCTTCAACCACGATCAGCGTCGTGCCCTCGCGCTCGCGAAACAGCATCACCGGGTGGAGCCTGTCGGGAACGGGCGCATCGGGTGGCAACGTGGTGAAGACATGAACGCCGGCAAGCAATTCCGGCGTCATTGCCGCCAGCAACTGTTTCAGGTCGGTCTCTCCGGCCATCGGTTGCTTTCGTTGTGCGATCAGGCGGTGGTTGCCGTCGAGCGCTCGGAAGACACCTCTACGGATTTTCAATAACGCCCTCCACCTCACCCCGCAAGGTGGACTTGGCCAGGTTCGTTGCCGACTGAACTTGTACATCCGAGGTCGCCGTCCCCCGGAGCTGAAAAAGAGCTGGAGGCGTGTCGGATCGCCGTCATGGGCCGCGTCCTTGGTTCGAGCTGGCGAAGGAGCCAGTGCTCACAACGACCGGAGGGAACATCAATGACCATGTCTCAGGCAGCACCCGTCTCACCGCGTGCCCTGTGGGCCGGCCGCGTGCTCAGCGCCGTCATCGTGCTGTTCATGATCTTCGACGGCGTCATCAAGCTACCGCCGCTCGAAATCGTCACCCAGACCATGGTGCAGCTCGGCTGGCCGGCCGATGCCAATGTCTCGCGCATGCTCGGTACCATTGGATTGGTCTCGACAGCGCTTTACGCGCTGCCACGCACCTCGGTGCTCGGCGCCATCCTGCTCACCGCCTATCTCGGCGGCGCAGTCGCCACGCATGTGCGTATCGGCAGCCCTTTGTTCTCGCACATACTGTTCGGCGTCTATCTCGGCGCCGTCCTCTGGGGTGGCCTGTATCTGCGCGATCCAAGGGTGCGCGCGTTGTTCCCGTTCAGCCAATAGCGGCGATTTCGAAAGCCGTTCGATGGTGGCCACGCCGCCAGAGCGGGCGCGGTCTGCCGCCGCCTTTCTACTCTTTGGATCAAATTGAGCGCCGCCGGGCGGCAGCCGATCTTCTTCTTTGGATCAAATCGCCTGGTTGCGAGTTAGGGGGTGCAGCGGCGAGGACGGCACCCTGTTGGAGAGGAACGACAATGAAAAAGGTGATGATCTTGATGGCCTTGCTGGTCCCGCTCGGTGCCTGCTCCCGTACTGAGCAAGGCGCGGCAGTTGGTGGCCTGGGCGGTGCGGCGGTCGGCGCTGCGGTGGCCGGCAACCCGACCAAGGGCGCGGTGATCGGCGGTGCGGCCGGCGCTTTGGCCGGTGCACTGATCGGCCGTGCCAGCGAAAGCGGCCAATGCCGTTATCGCGATCGCAACGGTCGTGTCTACGTTGCGAGTTGCCCGGAAGGCTATTGATCGGGCCGCATCATATGGATGCAATAGCAAAACGGCGGGCAGGGCCCGCCGTTTCGTGGTTGTGGAGATGATTTATTCGGCGCTGGCGGCTTCCGCCTCGGCCGGCGCGGCTGCGGCGGCGGCAACGGCCGCGGCGGCATCTTCCTGCGCCTTCTTCAGCAAGGCTGCGCGCTCCTGCGCCTTCTTGCCGGGCTCGGCCTTGTTCGGGTTGAAGCGGGCTTCGCGCTTGGCGATGCCGGCTTCATCGAGGAAGCGCAGCACGCGGTCGGTCGGCTGGGCGCCATGCGACAGCCAATGCTTGACGCGCTCGGCGTCGACCTTGACGCGTTCGCCGTCCTTGGGCAGCAGCGGATTCCACGAGCCGAGCGACTCGATGAAACGGCCGTCGCGCGGCGAACGCGCGTCGGCGACGACGACATGGTAATAGGGACGCTTCTTCGAGCCCGCACGGGCCAATCGGATTTTCAGTGGCATTTCTTTTCTCCTAAAAGCTCTGATTCGGTTGATCGGTTGGTGGCTGGTCCTCAGCCGGTTTTCGCTACGCCGTTGGATGCGGCGATCTGCTCGTGATGGCGGATCACTTCGCGGACGACGAAGTTCAGGAATTTCTCCGCGAAATCCGGGTCGAGATGGGCGTCCTTCGCCAGTTGGCGAAGACGGGCGATCTGCTCCTGCTCGCGCGCCGGATCGGCAGGCGGCAGGCCATGTTCCGCCTTCAGCACGCCGACTGCCTTGGTGCAGCGGAAGCGCTCGGCCAGCATGTGGATCAGCGCCGCGTCGATATTGTCGATCGAGGCGCGATAATTGGCCAGCGCCGCACGCGCGTCCGCCATGTCCTTCTCTTCGTTCATGGCGCCCTCACTTCTTCTTGCCGAGGCCAGGCAGCCCGCCACCGCCCGGCAGGCCGGGAAGTTTCATGCCACCGGGCAGCCCAGGCAGGCCACCGCCACCGGGAAAACCACCGGGCAGGCCCTTCATGCCGCCGAGCCCGGCCGCCTGGGCCTGCTTCTGCAAGGCTTCGAGCTGCTTGGGGTCCACCTTGGAGAGGTCCGGCATGCCGCCGCCCATCATGCCGCCTGCGCCGCCAGGCATCATGCCGCCGAGCCCCATCTTGGAAGCGAGGCCGCCCATCATGCCGCGCATCAGGCCGCCGCCTTTGCCCTTGCCGCCCATCGCCTTCATCATGTCGGCCATGCCGCGATGCATCTTCAACAGTTTGTTGATTTCGGCCGCGTCGGTACCCGAGCCGGCGGCGATGCGCTTCTTGCGCGAGTGCTTCAGAATATCGGGGTTGGCGCGCTCGGCCTTGGTCATCGACGAGATGATGGCGAGCTGGCGACCGAACATCTTGTCGTCGAGCCCGGCGGCGGCCATCTGGTCCTTCATCTTGCCCATGCCGGGCATCATGCCCATGATGCCACCCATGCCACCCATTTTCGACATTTGCTGAAGCTGGCCGGCGAGGTCGTTCAGGTCGAACTTGCCCGACTGCATCTTCCTGGCCATCGCCGCGGCCTGTTCGGCGTCGATGTTCTCGGCCGCCTTTTCGACGAGGCTGACGATGTCGCCCATGCCGAGGATGCGGTCGGCGATGCGCTTGGGGTGGAATTCCTCCAGCGCGTCCATTTTTTCGCCGGTGCCGATCAGCTTGATCGGCTTACCGGTAACGGCGCGCATCGAGAGCGCCGCACCACCGCGGCCGTCGCCGTCCATGCGGGTCAGCACGAGGCCGGTGATGCCGACGCGCTCGTCGAAGCTTTTTGCCAGATTGACGGCGTCCTGGCCGGTCAGCGAATCGGCGACCAGCAGGATCTCGTGCGGCGACGACATCTTCTTGATGTCGGCCATCTCGACCATCAACGGCTCGTCGATATGGGTGCGGCCGGCGGTGTCGAGGATGACGACGTCATGGCCGCCGAGCTTGGCCGCCTGCACGGCGCGGCGGGCGATATCGACCGGCGTCTGGCCAGCGACGATCGGCAATGTGGCGATCTTGACCTGCTCGCCGAGCTGGCGGAGCTGCTCTTGCGCGGCGGGACGCCGCGTGTCGAGCGAGGCCATCAAGACTTTCTTGTTTTGACGGTCGGCGAGGCGCCTGGCGATCTTGGCCGAGGTCGTCGTCTTGCCGGAACCCTGCAAGCCGACCATCATGATGACGACCGGAGCCGGTGCATTGAGGTCGATGGCGACGCCCTCGGCGCCGAGCATCTCGACCAGCTCGTCATGGACGATCTTGACGACCATCTGGCCGGGCTTGATCGACTTGACCACGGCGGCGCCGACGGCCTTCTCGCGCACCTTGTCGGTGAAGGAACGCACCACTTCCAGCGCCACGTCGGCCTCGAGCAACGCACGGCGCACCTCGCGCAGCGCCGCCGAGACATCAGCCTCCGACAAGGCGCCGCGGCCGGTGAGGCCGTTCAGGATCGAACCAAGACGTTCCTGTAGCGATTCAAACATTCTTTTTCCTTTTCCCTGGCACCCGGATGATGCCCGAGAGGTAATGCGTTCGCGCCAACTGTCCAAGCAAAAGCCGGTCCGGGCAAAGCCCAAAGCCAAAAAGCACCCGGGGGCGCACAGCGCTGCCGGGTGTTGGCCTCCGGGATCGATTTACAGCACTTCACCTCAAAGAGGTTTCGGCGTCCCGGTCGGTTTGCTCGGAGGAATACTCGTCGCGGAATTCGCGGCGTGTAGACAGGAAATCGGCCGCAGAGTCAAGCTTTGGTCAAGCTTTGCGTCAAATAGCTCAGGACGACCAGGCAATGCACATCAGCGCACGCTGCCGGCGCGCGCCATATCCGGCTCGACCTTCAGCGGTGAGCGCGGATGCAAAAGCAGCAGAACGGTCAACAGGCTGCTGACGATGCCGATCGAAGCGATGAGGACGGCGTCTGAAGTCGTCCAGCCGGCGGCTTCGAGCGGCTTGGCGTTGAACAGGGCGAAGGAATTATAGCTTTGCTGGTGCGAAATCAGCAGGAAGCCGGTCAGATTGTTGCCGAGATGGGCGCCAAAGCCGGCACCGAGATTGCCGGTTGCATAGACCAGAAGCGTCAGCAGCAGCGCAAAGGCGGCGATCGAGGCCAGCACGCAGGCATTGATGGCAGCGCTCGAACCTGGGCTCCAGTGCAGGGAGGTGAACAGCAATCCCGGCAGCAGCGCCCAGATGAAAGGGTTCTGGAACCGGCTCGCCAGGCCCCAGAGCAGATAACCGCGAAACAGCATCTCCTCCGACGAGGTCTGCAGAAAGGTCAGGGCGGCGATCGGGATCAGGAACGAAAGCCACGCGGACAGGCCGATCGTGCCGCGCGCGATGTCGGGCTGCAAACCATAAAGCAGGATCTCGGAAAGCAGCGAGGTGATCAGCACTGCGGCCAGCCCTTTCAGGAACCCCGCCCAAGAAATGCGCCGGCTGACGCCAATCAGGGCGGTCAGCTTCTCGCGATGGATCCAGCGCATGGCAGCCCAAAGGCCGAGCCAGATTCCGGCAAATGAAGCCAGCGCCGCGAGGATGCCCGCAGGAGAGGCCATGAAATCCTGCACCGCTCCTCCACCTGGCGGGGCGGTGCCAGACGATGCCTGCCAAACGGCAAACGCATAGGTGCCGCCGAACAGCACGGCGGCAGTGGTTCCGAGCCAGAACAGGATGACGACCACCGTCCCGAGCAGGAGGCGCGGCAAGGTGGCCTTGTCGTTGGCGGCGTGCCGGTACTGTTGGAAGGCGGTCGGGTCGATGATCACGCGGGCTCGCTGGCTGGTGCTTCGGCTCGCAAGGTCTAGAACATCGGCCCCAATGTGGAAACCGGTATTGCATCGGCAATGCCGGCCTGTGGCAATATCGGGGTTTGTGAGCGGCCGCCGCTACTGCAGGGCGACCGCCCTGTTGGTAACGTCAGCGCACGACGTACATGATGCGCCTTGTGTCCGGATCGATCAGCGCCGGCTGACCGTTCACGTAGACGTAGCGGTAGTCATAGTCCGGAATCTCGCGTAGCTCGACGGTGTCGGGCAACGTCGCGCCCGTGACCACCTCGCCCTCGAGATAGACCGGATCGAGCCGATGCGTACGGACATAGGTACGGATTTCGGCCGGCGGTCTCCGGATAGGTTCGATCGCCTCGCCGGCGACGATTGCTCCGGTATAGCTGTCGGAATACTCGACGCTATCGGCGGGCGGCGTCACGATGGCAATGTCGGCGCTGGCCGGACGCTGTGTCAGGACCACACGGCTGCCGCCGAAATCGGCCGTCACATAGTCGGAATAGACCCAGCCCTGGCCGTTAGCCTCTGCGATAGTGCACCATTTGCTGTTGGCGATGCAGCCGTCGAGCGTCGCCGACTGGCCGGCCGCGAGCACGCCGATCACCGGATATTGCGGGCCGGGGCCGGCGCGTACATTGAGATCAGTGATGGCCGAGACGGCGGTGTCGGCCAATGCAGAGCCCGACATCGCTATGAGCGCTCCGGCCACCGCCGGAAACAATATGCGTTTCATGGTCTTCTCTCCGTTTCACAGTCCCTTGGCACGGAAAACGAAGCAAAGCCGCATGCGTTCCGGCTAAAAGGCTTCGGCCGGCTCACGATTTGTTCCAGTCGTTTTCGGCAGGTCGGTCAAAAGCTCGTGAACAAAAGCAAGTTTTTGCGCCGCCACGTCCGAGATGACGAAGGGATAGAGATCGGGCAGGCCCATGCAGCGGTTGATCGAGTTGGACGCCTCCGACAGCACCAGCCAGCGGTCGAGAATCCTTTCGAAAGGCTCTGGCCTGGAGGCGGGTTCCGATGGTGCCGGCTGCAGCTTGCCGCCGGTATCGGCGCGCGGCAGCTCGTTGGCTTCAACGGTTTCCAGCCGGCCGAGCGGGAAATTCAGGGCATGCACCATCTCCAGCGTGTCGGTGATGTGCATGTGATGCGCCCATGTCTCGGCCCAGTCCTCCCATGGGTGCGACGTCGCATAGGCCGAGATATGGCGCTGCTGCCAGTCGGGCGGCGCGCCATCGGCATAATAGGTCTTCAGCGCCTGTTCGTAGCCGGCGCGCTCGTCGCCGAACAAAGCGCGAAAACCGGCAAGCTTTTGCGAATTGTCGCGGATCAGGCGGTCCCAGTAATAATGGCCGAGCTCATGGCGGAAATGGCCGAGCAGCGTGCGGTAGTTCTCGCCCATCTCGACGCGCCGCCGTTCGCGCTCTGCCGAATCCGCCTCGGCGACGTTGAGCGTGATCCGGCCGTTGTCATGACCGGTCAGGATACGTTCGCCGCCCGGACCGCCGCCGATCGGATCGGCAAGAAAATCGAAAGCGAGACCGATCTCGTCGCCAACGTCCTGCTTGGGTGCGACCGGCAGGCCGAAGGCGAGCAGCGAATAGACGGCACGCTTCTTTGCCGCCTCGACACGGATCCAGCGGCGGCGGTTGCCGTCGACCGACAGATCCGGGATCAGCTGGTTCAGCGCACAGGCGCGGCAGAAGGCGTGGCCGGGCTCCGCCATCCAGTTGCAGGCGCATTCGTCGGCATTGGTGCAATGGAAGACGTCGGCGCCGGACAGCGCGAAGCGCGCATGCTCGGGATCGTAAAGCACGAGGCTGGCGCAGTTCAGGCATTGCGCGTTCTCGAAATAGAGACGGTGGCCGCAATGCGGGCAGTCGAAAAGCTTCATTGGCGTCTCAAATCATTCGAAATGCGGAGGACGATACGAGCAGGAGAACGCCAAACGCCTGTCAGCTGCCCACGTTCCTGCCGGCCGATGCTATTTTGCCGCAAGCTGGGCGACGACCTCCTTGGCCACTGCCTCGCCCGACAATCTGGCGCCGCCGCAGGTCTGCATCAGCGGACCGGCCAAATGCTCGCCGGCGAAGAAGATCTTTTCCGCCACGGGCTGCATCAGCGTGGCGCGCGCTTGCGAGCGGCCGGGCCGCGCCGCCGCATAGGCGCCGCGCACGAACCGCTCAGCGCCCCAATTGGTCATCATTGCGCGTCCGACATGCTTTCGTATGTCGCCGCCAAAAATGCCGCAGAGCCGGTCGACGACGAAGTCGATGCCAGCCGCCTCGCCCGCCGCCGACATCTCCCAAGCGAAATCGCCGCCGACGAAACCGACCATCAAATCAAGGTTGAAGGGAAAGCAGAGGAAGTAGATGTCGTGCCGTGCCAACCGCTCGATCAGCAAATCGTCGAACGGCTCCAGACCGAGCCTTGTACCGGATATTTCGACCGGCAGCTTGGTCAGCATGCCCATCGGCAGGTCGAAGAGGGCGGCGAAATGCGCATCGGGGAGTGCAGGCGAGAACGCAATCTCCTCGAAGGCGAGCACTGCCGGCGAGGCGGTGACGATGACCGCCTTGGCGCAGATGGTACCGCGATCGGTGACGCAGGCTACGCCCGGCCCATCCCAGAGGATCTTGCGCACCGGCGTCGACAGCTCCACCGGCACGTCGGCGCCGAAGCGGGCAACCAGCGTACCGAAGCCTTCCCCGGTGAAATAATTCGGATCGAGATCGGCGGCGGCCTGAAAGTCGCGGATCGATATCTCGTCCTCGTCGGCGCCGAAATCCATCGGCCCCGCGAAGGTTGCGGCGGCGCGCGGCGCGTGTCCCTTGGCGAGCAATGCCGAAAGGCGGTCATCGTCGCCTTCCCTCACCTGATGTGCCGCCACCAGTTCGAACAGCCTTGCGTCGGCCACCTTCATCGCCGCCTCCTCGGCTTCGCTTGCCTTTCGCTCACGGTAATAGAGATGATCGACATTCATGTCGTGGTGATGAAGCGTCCAGGCAGCGGCCTTCGCCTCGGGAAAGTAGGGATTGCGGTCCGCGGCATGCAGCCAGGCGCAGCCGATGTCGAACGGCACGCCGAAATGCTGGTCGCTGGTCCAGGCGCGGCCGCCAATGCGGTTCATCGCTTCCAACAATTTGAAGGAAAAACCGGCAGCGCGCAGGGTCTTGGAAGCCGAAAGCCCGGCTGAACCGGCGCCGATGATCACGACATCAACGTCTTCCATGCTTATTCTGTCCCCGCCACAATAATTACTTGATCGTAGGCAAATTCCCGGGCATCCGCCAGTGTGGTGGATTTGAAGTTCCTGCTGTATTGAGTGCATCGGCGCAGCGCCGGGACAGTGACAAGCAGGTGTTTCGCAGGCAAGTTCGCAATTGGGAACGTGATTCAGGCAACCAGGAGAGCAGCATGGCATTTCTTGCCAAGGGGAAGATGTTTGTAGTGGCCACGGTGGTGGCGGTGCTTGCGCTGGCGACGGGCGCGCAGGCGGCGGCCAGCTGTGGCAAGAGCGGCGCCGGCTTCGAGGCATGGAAACCGGAGTTCGCCGCGGAGGCAAAGGCCGACGGTGTCGGCTCGAAGGGTCTGGCCGCTCTGTCTCGCGCAACCTACGCGACAAAGACGATCTCCGTCGACCGCGCCATCCATAAGGCTTTCAGCGGCTCGGTGGAAGCTTTCATGAAGCGCCGTGGCGCGTCCGCGATCATTGCCAGGGGCCGTGCGCTGAAGAAGGCCAATGCTGCGCTGTTCGACAAGATCGAACGGAATTACGGCGTGTCGCCGGGCGTGTTGCTCGCCATCTGGGGTATGGAGACCGGCTTCGGTTCCGCCATGGGCAACCAGAATACGGTCTCCGCCATTTTAACGCTGGCCTATGACTGTCGCCGTCCGGAGTTCTTCTACCCGCATGCCATTGCGGCCCTGAAGCTGGTTGATCGCGGAGCGTTGAGCGCCGCGTCGGTCGGTGCCGCGCATGGCGAGATTGGCCACACGCAGTTCCTGCCCGGAAATGTTTTGGCATATGGCGTAGGCAACAAAAACCTGCGCGACAAGGCCACTGCGTTGGCTTCTACCGCCAACTTCCTCAAGGGTCATGGTTGGCGACCGGGCGCCAGCGCGCAGGCGAATATCGGCGCAATTGCTGGCTGGAATTCGGCGAGCGTCTATCAACAGGCCATCGCCCGCATGGCCACGGCGATCGATGCCGACTGACAGGATATAAACGCAAAAATGACTGGGCTCGGTTGGAAGCGCGAGGCGAGCATGAAGAGTCTCGCAACAGCGCAGGGCTTGCCTTGCCCTTTGGAACCTAGCTAGGACAGGCGATGATCTCGCTCTCGATCGTTGATTTCGATGCGGACCCCGAGGGGGTGACTGCGATCCTAAGCCTCGAACCGACACGCATAGTCCGCAAGGGCGACCCGATGCGTAACGGGTCCCCGCGCAAGAAGAATGGATGGAGCCTCGATGGTCCGCGGCAAAGGCTCCGGAGTGGGGCCGAGCACGAGAATGCGGTCAACTACCTGATCGAGCAGATGCGAGGTCGGGAGGAGGCCTTCGCACGGCTGCGGCAGGAAGTGCGGCCAAAGCAGATAACTATCTACGGCGGGTTCTATCAGCCCTACGACGTACAGTGCGGCATTTGGCTTGAGCCGTCTGCGATGAGGGTGCTCGCGGATTGCGGTGTTGGCTGGAGCCTCGACCTTTTTGTTGAGGACGAAGCTCACCAACATGGAAGTGAGGTGTGAGCAGGCGTCCTGTCCCGCATTGGGTCGTTTGCCGACTGGCTGGTTCCAAATTTGAGCGGAGTCTGATTCATAGGGGCATGAGCCGATACGATCTGACCGACTTCGAATGGCGCGTCATCGAGCCGCTTTTGCCCAACAAGCCGCGAGGCGTGCCGCGTGTCGATGACCGTCGCGTGCTGAACGGCATCTTCTGGGTGCTGCGATCGAGTGCGCCATGGCGCGATCTGCCCGAGCGCTACGGCCCTCGCACCACTTGCTACAACCGCTTCGTTCGATGTCGGAAAGCAGGTGTCTGGGATCGGCTGATGGACGTCATTACCGAGGCCCATGACGGCACGGTGCAAGTAATGTGTCTACGTCCTAGTTTTCTCGGATCGTTTTCAGCTTTCACGAGATCGGTAGAGCGCCCAGCCCGCTGTTCGGATGTCAGCGCTGGCGGTTACGCGCCGCCAGTGTCCTCAGCCTGAGCGCGTTGAGGCGGATGAAGCCTTCGGCATCCTTCTGGTCGTAGGCGCCGCGGTCGTCCTCGAAGGTGACCAGCGCGTCGGAATAGAGCGTCTTCCTCGACTTGCGGCCGGTGACCATGACGTTGCCCTTGTAGAGCTTCAGCCGCACGGTGCCTTCGACGTCTTCCTGGCTCTTGTCGATCATTGCCTGCAGCATCAGGCGCTCGGGCGCGAACCAGAAGCCGTTGTAGATCAGCTCGGCATAGCGCGGCATGAACTCGTCCTTGAGGTGGGCCGCACCGCGGTCGAGCGTGATCGATTCGATCGCCCGATGGGCGGCGATCAGGATGGTGCCGCCGGGGGTCTCGTAGACGCCGCGCGATTTCATGCCGACGAAACGGTTCTCGACCAGGTCGAGCCTGCCGATGCCGTTGTCGCGGCCGAGATCGTTCAGCGCCGCCAGCATCGTTGCCGGCGACAGCTTCTTGCCATTGAGCGCAACCGGGTCGCCCTTGAGGAATTCGATCTCGATCTCGGTGACCTCATCCGGCGCATCCATCGGCGAGATGGTGCGCTGGTGGACGAATTCCGGCGGCTCGCTCCACGGGTCTTCCAGCACCTTGCCCTCGGACGACGAATGCAGCAGGTTAGCGTCGACCGAGAAAGGCGCATCGCCCTTCTTGTCCTTCGGCACTGGGATCTGGTGCTGCTCGGCGAAGTTGATGAGATCGGTCCGCGACTTGAACGACCAATCGCGCCACGGCGCGATGACCTTGATGTCGGGGTTGAGCGCATAGGCCGACAGCTCGAAACGCACCTGGTCGTTGCCTTTGCCGGTGGCGCCATGGGCGATCGCATCGGCGCCGGTCTCCCTGGCGATCTCGACAAGATGTTTCGAGATCAGTGGCCGGGCGATCGAGGTGCCGAGCAGATATGTGCCTTCATAGACAGCGTTGGCGCGGAACATCGGGAAGACGAAATCGGATACGAACTCCTCGCGGACATCGACGACGCGGATATCCTTGATGCCCATCATCTCGGCCTTGCGCCTGGCCGGCTCCAGTTCGCCACCCTGGCCTAGATCGGCGGTGAAGGTCACGACCTCGGCGCCGAGCTCGGTCTGCAGCCATTTCAGGATGATCGAGGTGTCAAGGCCGCCGGAATAGGCGAGCACGACTTTCTTGGCGGCTTTTGCTTTCGACATGGTGGGCAGTTCCGCGACAGGGGTTCTTCGCGGGCGAGGTATCACGGCGTTTTAGGCCAGCGCAAGGGACGAACGATGCCTGGACCAAATGCCTCATCTCCAAGAGGCTGGCGAGGACACGGCTCTTGCGGTATGGCTGCGCCGTCTTTTGCCGCCACGAGACGAGCCATGTCCTTCATCCCCGACAGTACGACGCTTATCCAGTTCTCCATCGCCACCTTGATCCTGGCGATCACGCCCGGGCCTGACATGACGCTGTTCGTGTCGCGCACGCTGAGCCAGGGCCGTGCCACCGGCTTTGCCTCGATGGCCGGCGCCTTGTGCGGCACGCTGATCCACACCACGCTGGTGGTGGTCGGCGTCTCGGCGCTGATCGTCGCCTCGCCGATGGCGTTCTTCGTGCTGAAGATTTTTGGCGCCGGCTATCTGGTCTTCCTGGCATGGCAGGCGATCACAAAAGGGTCGGCGTTTTCACCGGAGAAGAAGAGCGGGCCGCAGATCTCGCTGTTCCGCAGCTGGGCGGCGGGGCTCGGGGTCAATCTGCTCAACCCGAAGATCATCCTGTTCTTCATGACCTTCCTGCCGCAATTCGTCTCCGCGCATGATCCCGACGCGCCGGGAAAGCTGTTCTTCCTCGGCGCGATGTTCGTCGTGCTGGCGATCCCGGTGACGGCGCCGATGGTGCTGGCGGCGGAAAAATTCTCGGCCGCGATGAAATCCAGCCCGCGTGTGACCCGCGTCGTCGACTATCTGTTTGCCGGAGTTTTTTCGGCCTTCGCGCTCAAGATCCTGACGGCCCAGGCGAAATAGGGCGTCCGATCTGACGCCAGCTTCCGGCCGAGCGCCCGGCGCTCAGCCAGTAGAAAATACCGCCGACCATGCCGCAGCCGATCACCGCCAGCATGACGCTGGTATTGGTAACCTCGAAATTGGCATCGGCCGTCTGGTGGACGAAGCCAAGGAAGACCGCCGAGACCACAGCACCCGCCAGCGCATAGAACAGCCAGTCACGCCGGCCAAGGATCTCGGAGACGAGGATGGCGATGGCGGCCGGCATGAAGGCGAAATAGGCGACGAACAGCGCGACGAAGGGGATTGAAAACCACAGCGACGCCTGCGCCGCCGGTTGCGTCTCGTCCGTTATCAGCCCAAGAGACGCCAGGAACATGATGTTAAGGAAGGCGCTGGCCGCCAGCGAAGCAACGCCGTAGCCGACAAGGATGACGGCGAAGCGGATCAGATAGGCGCCGACGCGATTCACGCCTCGCCATGCCCCGCGATCATCATCGCTTCCAGCGCCAGCCGGTCGACCTTGCGCATGCGCTCGGAGTCCGACTTGAGCTGGCCGCAGGCGGCGAGGATATCGCGGCCGCGCGGCGTGCGGATCGGCGAGGCATAGCCGGCATTGTTGATGTAATCGGCGAATTTCTCGATCGTTTCCCAGTCCGAGCACTGGTAGTTGGTGCCCGGCCACGGATTGAACGGGATCAGATTGATCTTGGCCGGAATGCCCTTGAGCAGCTTGATCAGCGCCTTGGCGTCGTCGATGGAATCGTTGACGTCCTTCAGCATCACATATTCGAAGGTGATCCGCTTGGCGTTCGACAGGCCTGGATAGGCGCGGCAGGCAGCGATCAGATCCTTCAGCGGATACTTCTTGTTGATGGGCACCAAGAGATCGCGCAAATCGTCATTGGTGGCGTGCAGCGAAATCGCCAGCATCACGCCGATCTCCTCGCCGGTGCGGAAGATTTCGGGCACGACGCCGGAGGTCGAGAGCGTGATGCGCCTCTTCGACAGGGAAAGCCCGTCGCCGTCGGATGCGATAAGCAGCGCCTTCTTCACCGCCTCGAAATTGTAGAGCGGCTCGCCCATGCCCATCATGACGATGTTGGATACTTTGCGGCCTTCGGCCGGCACGATGGCGCCGTCCGGCGTATCGCGGTCGGGGAAATCGCCGAGCCGGTCGCGGGCGGTCAAAAGTTGGGCGAGGATTTCCTCGGCGGTCAGGTTGCGCACCAGTTTCTGCGTGCCGGTGTGGCAGAAGGAGCAGGTCAGGGTGCAGCCGACCTGCGAAGAGATGCACAGCGTGCCGCGGCCTTCTTCGGGAATGTAGACGGTCTCGATCTCGACCGGCCGGCCGGCGCCGCGCGGCGGAAAGCGAAACAGCCATTTGCGCGTGCCGTCGGTGGAGATCTGCTCCTCGACGATTTCGGGCCTGGCGACGGTGAAATGCCTGTCGAGCGCCGCGCGCAGATCCTTGGAGATGTTGAACATGCCGGCAAAGTCGGAAACGCCACGCACATAGATCCAATGCCAGAGCTGTTGGGCGCGCATTTTCGCCTGGCGCTCCGGCACGATGCCGGCGGCGACAAGGGCGGCCCCAAGTTCGGCGCGCGTCAAGCCGATCAGCGACGGTTTTTCAGGCGTCGTGCGGGTGCGCAACGCGTCACGCGCGCCTTCGGCGGTAAGATCGAATGAAAGGGTCATTGTTGCGCCAATATAAGCGATTTGCGGCCGAATACAGCATCGTGCCCGAAATGAAGCGCGGCGCATAGCACAGCTTGATGGCGGAGTCATGCCGGGTTCTTCCTTCTCCCTTTGTGGGAGAAGGTGGCCGAGCGAAGCTCGGTCGGATGAGGGGTGTTCCAGCTTGGCGCCGACGGCGTTCCGTCCAACACCCCTCTTCCGTCTCGGCGCTGCGCGCCGATCCACCTTCTCCCACAAGGGGAGAAGGGAAGACTGCGCCTAACCGCCTACTTGCACTTGGCGATCGAGGCCAGCGCCGCCGAGATGCCCTTCAGCGAGAAGACGTAGGTGGTGGTGTTGCCGCGGCCGGACTTGGCCGACACCTTCATGTCGGTGCCGGTCTTCATCGCGGCGATCAGCACCGGCTCCTCGGCGGCGTTCTCGACCCAGGCCGACTTGCCGCGCGTGAACATCGAAAAAGACTTCTTGTCGATGGTGACGGTGGCCTTGGAACCCTCCTGGAAGGTATAGCCGGCGATGAATTGCGGCTCGTAGGACACTTGCTGCCCCGGCCGCTGGCTGACGAAGAAGAACATGTCGCCGTGATCGAGCGTCGGCGGCTGCTTGTCGGTTGGCACCGTCAGGACATAGCAGACCTTGCCGCCGCCCGACGCCTGATAACTGTAGGTGCCCCAGGCATTATGCTGGCCGATCTTGGTTGCCGACTGCGCCAGCGCGGGCGCCGTCAAGGCCACCAGGGCCAGGCTGGAAACTATAGCAATCAATCCGCGCATCGCTTTTCCCGTATTCCACTGGTGCGGCGGCAGGCCGGCTCGGCGTCCTGCCCGTCGCTTCATTTTGATTTAATCTGGGTTACCAAACGGTGAATTTCCCTGAGAAAAGGATGTTCACGCCAGGAAACCGCCGCCGTCTTCGCGCTGCCGCTCGAAAAAGCGGCTGGCGCACTGTCCCTGCCGCGACTTGGAGGCCACGAAAACGGCAAGAGTTTGACTTTTCAAGCAGCTAGGTCCTTGCAGCCATCCTGGCTTTTCTGATGTACGTGACGAATTTCCCTCCAGATGGTACCATGTCTACGTTCGCCTCCACGACGTTCGGCCAGGGCGCCCTTCTTGGCGGCTACGGGAGATTTGGCCATGGCCGTTTCCGAGACAGTCCTGATCCTGGCGGGCGGCACAGCCGTCCTGGCGATTGTGTTCGGCATTCGTGTCGCCATGCGGCGGGCGGCCGGTGGCGCGGTGCGCCGGTCGGATGCCGGGGAGACGGCGGGCGGATCGGGCGCGCCCGACGTGGCCGGGGTCATTGCGCTGCCACCTTTGATCTTCCTCGGCTTCCTGGTGGCGGCAACCGTGCTCGAGGTGCTCGTGCCGCTCCCGGTCATGGCCGGGCAGGCGCTCGCCCGCTATCTGACCGGCGCCGTGCTCGCGGTGTGCGGCTTCGTGTTCATCTTTATGGCAGCGGGCCGCTTTCAGGCCGCTGGAACCAACATACCACCGACCTTGCCGACGACGGCGCTGGTCGTCGACGGTATCTATCGGCGCACCAGGAATCCGTTCTATCTGGGAACGACCCTCATCTATTTGGGCCTCGGCGTCGCGGCCGGAAGTCTTTGGGCTATTGCGCTCGTCGTCCCGCTGCTGTGGGTGATCAATACCGGCGTAATCGCGCCGGAAGAGCGCTATCTCGAGCGGAAGTTCGGAGATGCCTATCGCGCCTACAAGGCGCGGGTGCGGCGGTGGGTTTGACGGCCGGAAAGTCGGTTCTCACGCGATTTTTTGCGCCGTACCGGCTCAGCTCTTGTCGGCGATGGCCTGCCTGGCGGCGAGCCGGTGCGCCGGCGTGATGTGGGCGCTGACGGCGGTAATCGCGGCGGTCAGCACGGCGATGTCGTCGGTGAAGCCTAGCCCAAGGATGAAATCGGGGATGACGTCTGTCGGCAGCACGAAATAGCCGAGCGCAGCCAGCAAGGTGCCCTTGGCGCGCAGCGGCGTCTTCTTGTCCATGGCACAGTAATAGGCGGCGACCACCTCTTCCATGAACGGGATCTGCCGGGCGGCCTTCTTCGCCGTACGCCAGAACTTTTCGCGCACTTCGCTCTCGTTGCCCGGCTTGCTGCCGAGGCCAAAGAAATCAAAACCGGATTTTTGCGCCATCAACCTCTCCTTGCGGCCGTCGCGTGACTTCACGCGTGACCGCGAGGCAAAATGTGGTGAAAGCCGAACCTCGCTGCAAGGTGCAGATAGGCTCAGCCGCCGAAATAGCGGTTCATTTTCCTGGCCAGATCGAAATCCAGCGCGGTCAGGCCGCCGGCGTCGTGCGTGTTGAGGGTCACGTTTACCGTCTTATAGACGTTCGACCAGTCGGGATGGTGGTCCATCTTCTCCGCGGCCAGGGCAACGCGGGTCATGAAGGCAAAGGCTTCGGAGAAATTCTTGAAGGTGAAGCTGCGGGTGATCGAGCCACCATCCTTGGCCAGCGACCAGCCGTCGAGGCCGGCAAGTTCGGCGCGGATCGCCTCTTTTGCTAGTTTCTCCCTGGCCATGTCCGTCTACCGCATGATCCGCGAAGCGTCGGCGGCGCCGACCAAACGGCTGGCGACGCGGTTGTCAGCACCTGAAAGCGGCCAGGCTTCCTCGACGACATAAGGCCCGCCGCCGACCGAATCGCGTGACGACATCAGCACGAAGCGGCCGATCCGGAACGGCAGCGTCGAAAAATTGCCGCGCGCCGACAGATACTGGGCGACGTCGAGCGGGCTCGAATTGCGCAGGCGGGCCAGCGTCACATGCGGCGTGAACTTGCGCGGGTCGGCCGGGATGCCGAGCCGCTGGCAGATGCGATCGATCTCGGCCTGCAATGCGGAAAGATCGGGCGAAGCGGCGACCCCGGCCCACACCGCATGCGGCTTCTTCTGGCCGAAGGCGCCGACGCCGGACAGCGTCAGCGGGAAGGACGGGCGGTGAACACGGTCGAGCGCATTGGCGATGTCGTCGGCGACATGGCCCTCGACATCGCCGATGAAGCGCAGCGTCAGATGATAGTTTTCGACGTCGATCCAGCGGGCTCCGGGCAGGCCGCCCCTGAGCAGGGACAGCGAAAGAGCGGCATCACGCGGTATCTCGAGGGCGGTAAAAAGACGCGGCATGGCAAGCCTCCTGTCCTCGAATCGAACTCTTGCCCCTAGCGAATCATCGATATTCAAACGGGGCAAGGGGTTTGTTGGTCGCAGGCCTGCCTAAAAGCTTCCCCTGCGGAAGGTGTTGCGACGGCGAACCCTCGCCTTCAGGAATTGCCCCGGACCGCTTCAATGGTCTTCTCCACACTGGGCAGGATACCCTCGACGATGCGGTCGACGCCTCGGGCGTTTGGATGAAGGCCGTCCTCGAGTTGCAGGACGGATTGACCGGCGATGCCCTCGAGAAAGAAAGGATAGAGCGGCACGCCATATTTTTCAGCCAGTCTCGGAAAGGTCGCGTCGAAGGCGTTCTGGTAGTCGGCGCCGAGATTGGGCGCCGCGCGCATTCCGGCAAGCAAAACGGCGATCTTGCGCTGCTTCAGTTTTGCCAGCATGGCGTCCAGGTTCCTTTCCGCTATGGCGGGCGAAACGCCGCGCAGCATGTCATTGGCGCCGAGCTCCAGGATGACCAGCTGCGTGCCGTCCGGCACCGACCAGTCGAGCCGCGACAGGCCGCCGCTCGTCGTATCGCCGGAGACGCCGGCGTTGGCGACCGTGACATCGTAGCCCTTGGCGCGCAGCGCCGCCTGCAGCTTCTCGGTGAAGCCCTGACCTGGCCCGAGGCCATAACCCGCCATCAAGCTGTCGCCGAAACCGACAATGGTGAACGGTTCGGCGCGCGCCGACGAAATGGCGCCGCAAATGGCGAGGAAAAGGGCGAAGGCTGCGGCAAAGGTGTGTTTGAAAGCCATGCGGCAGGCCCCATATGACCAGGAACATCTGTTGGCGAAGGCAGGTTTTCGTCTTTGTCGAGCATCGGATGCACTAGCCTTCATCCCCCATATAGGACGATTTGATTTTGGAAGAAGCCGTCATTTCGCTGAAAGACGTATCGCTGACGCTCGGCGAAGGTGCATCCTCGGTCCATGTGCTGAAGGGCGTCAGCCTCGATGTGGCGGGCGGCGAAGCGACCGGCATCGTTGGACCTTCAGGTTCGGGAAAGTCGACATTGCTGATGGTTTTGGCCGGGCTTGAAAGGGTCGATTCGGGCACGGTCCGAATTGCCGGCGAGCTGCTCAACGGCAAAAGCGAAGATCAGATCGCATCGTTTCGGGGACGAAACATCGGCATCGTGTTCCAGTCTTTCCATCTCATCCCCAATATGACGGCGCTGGAAAACGTTGCCGTCCCGCTGGAGCTTGCCGGCCATGTCGATCCGTTCGGCGTAGCGGCACGCGAGCTGGCGGCGGTCGGTCTCAGCGATCGCGTCACCCATTACCCCGGCGAATTGTCTGGCGGCGAGCAACAGCGCGTGGCGATCGCCCGGGCACTGGCGCCGTCGCCGCGCATCCTGATCGCCGACGAGCCGACCGGCAATCTCGACCAGGCAACGGGGCGGCACGTCGCCGACCTGCTGTTTGCCAAGGCGGCCGAACGCGGCATGACGCTGGTGCTGGTCACGCATGACCCGCTACTCGCGGCGCGCTGCTCGCGCCAGGTGTCGATGCGGTCGGGGCTGATCGAAGACGCGCCTAAGCCGGCCACCAGGGCTGGCAAGGTGACCGCCTGATGCCGCTGGCGCAAACGCTGAGGCTCGCCTTTCGGTTTTCGCTGCGAGAAATGCGTGGCGGGCTGTCCGGCTTCCTGATCTTCCTTGCCTGCATCGCGCTCGGCGTCGCTGCGATCGGCGGCGTCAATTCGGTGGCGCAGGCTATTTCCGCCGGTGTTGCCGACCAGGGCCAGACGCTGCTCGGCGGTGATCTCCGCTTCCAGCTCAACCAACGCGATCCGACCAGAGCCGAACGCAGCTTCCTCGACCGGCTTGGCACGGTTTCGCACAGCGCCAATATGCGCTCGATGGCGAGGCTCGAGGACGGCTCCGACCAGGCGCTGGTCGAGGCCAAGGCGGTCGACGGCGCCTATCCGCTCTATGGTGCGCTGGAGACCGAGCCGGTGCTGTCGCGAGAGGATCTGTTCGGCGAAAAATCCGGCGTCTTCGGCGCCGCCGCCCCGGACCTCTTGTTCGAGCGGCTGAACCTTGGCATCGGTGACCGGCTAAAGCTCGGCAGCGCGACGTTCGAGCTGCGCGCCAGGCTGGTCAACGAGCCGGATGCAGTGTCGGATGGCTTCGGTTTTGCGCCGCGGCTGATGGTGTCGACCGACGGGCTTGCCGCTTCCGGCCTGATCCAGCCGGGCAGCCTGGTCGAGAACGCCTATAAGGTCCGCCTGCCCGGCGGCACCACTGAGGCACAGATCAAGGCGATCCAGGAGCAGGCGGCAAACCAGTTCCCGCAGGCCGGCTGGTCGATCCGCACCCGCAGCAACGCAGCGCCGGCGCTGTCCTCGAATATCGAGCGGTTTTCGCAATTCCTGACGCTGGTTGGGTTGACGGCGCTGGTGGTCGGCGGCGTCGGCGTGGCCAATGCCGTGCGTGCCTATCTCGACGGCAAGCGCGGCGTCATCGCCACCTTCAAGAGCCTGGGGGCTTCGGGCGGGTTCGTCTTTGCCGTCTATCTGGTGCAGATCCTGATGATCGCCGCCCTCGGCATCACGCTAGGCCTTGTACTTGGCGCGCTGATGCCGTTCGCGGCCAGCGCGGCACTCCAATCGGTCATTCCAGTGCCGGCGGAAGGTGGGTTCTATCCCGGCGCCCTCGGCATGGCAGCGCTGTTCGGGCTGCTGGTGACGCTGGCTTTCGCCTTGCTGCCGCTCGGCCGCGCCCGCGACGTGCCGGCAACGGCGCTGTTTCGCGAAATGGGTTTCGAGGGCCGCGGTTTTCCCCGCCCGCTCTATATCGCCGCGGCATTGGGCATCGCGCTGCTGCTCGCGGTACTGGCGATCCTGTTTTCCGGCGACCGCCGTATTGCCTCGATCTTCGTTGGCGCCACGATCTTTTCGTTCCTGGTGCTGCGTGTGGTCGGCTCGCTGGTGCAGTGGGCGGCGAAGAAAGGCCCGCGCGTGCGCTCGACCGCGCTCAGGCTCGCCATCGGCAACATCCATCGGCCTGGCGCCTTGACGCCGTCCGTGGTGCTGTCGTTGGGACTCGGGCTGACGCTGCTGGTGACGCTGGCGCTGATCGACGGCAATCTGAGGCGGCAGATCTCGGGCAGCCTGCCGGAAAGGGCACCGAACTTCTTCTACGTCGATATCCAGAGCGGTGACGTCGATGCCTTCTCCGCGCTGGTCGGCAAAGAGGCACCGCAAGGCAAGCTGATCAAGGTGCCGATGCTGCGCGGCCGGGTGATGGCGCTCAACGGCGTCGATGTCGACAAGGTCAAGGTTCCGGCCGAAGGCGCCTGGGTACTGCGCGGCGATCGCGGCCTGACCTATGACGCAAAGCTGCCGGAGAATGCGACGCTGACCGAGGGCAGCTGGTGGCCGGAGAACTATGCCGGCGAGCCGCTGGTCTCGTTTTCCGCCGAGGAAGGCAAAGAGATCGGGCTGAAGCTCGGCGACACCATCACCGTCAACGTGCTCGGCCGCAACATCACGGCCAAGATCGCCAATTTCCGCCAGGTCGAATGGGAAACCATGGGCATCAATTTCGTCATGGTGTTCTCGCCCAACACATTCGCTGGTGCGCCGCATGGCTGGTTGGCGACGCTGACCGAGACGAATGCGTCGGCAGCCGACGATGCGCATCTTCTCAACGCCGTCACGCGTGCCTTTCCCGCGGTGACGACGGTCAGGGTCAAGGACGCGCTCGAAATCGTCAACCGGCTGGTGGCGCAGCTCGGCACAGCAATCAGGGCAGCAGCGGGCGTGGCGTTGATCGCCTCGGTGCTGGTGCTGGCCGGGGCGCTCGCCGCCGGCAACCGGGCTCGCATTCACGACGCGGTGGTGCTGAAGACCCTGGGTGCGACCAGGAAAACGCTGATCGCCGCGTTTTCGCTGGAATACATGCTGATCGGCCTTGCCACTGCGATCTTCGCGCTGGCGGCGGGCGGTGTGGCGGCGTGGTTCGTCGTCGCGCGCATCATGACGCTGCCATCGCACTTCATGCCCGAAGTGGCGGTGGCGACCATCGGCTTTTCGCTGGTGGTCACGGTCGGCATCGGCCTTGCCGGCACGTGGCGGGTGTTGGGCCACAAGGCGGCGCCGGTGCTGCGGAATCTTTGAGCCAGAGCCGTTTTTGATTAAATCTCGGTAATGTTCCGGGCGGGAAGGCCAATAAAACCGTATCTCTGGCACTTCACGGAGCATTACGCTTGGTTACGGTCTTGTCCTTTACGCCAAGAACCATCATATTTCGGCGCAGGCATGCTGGAGCCCCGCCAGCGGCGCCTGGGTTCAAAGGACCTGACACCGGACGGGGCAGAAGCAATATGAGGATTTCCATGGCTGATCCCGTTCGCAATTATCAGACGCGCGCCGTGCCCGGCGCCGGCGTCGATGCTGCCATCGACCAGGGCCTGCGGGCCTACATGATCAAGGTCTACAATCTGATGGGGCTTGGCCTCCTCATCACCGGCCTTGCCGCGGTCGGCACAATCATGCTGGCCACCACCAGCGATCCCGCCTCGGCCGTCGCGACGTTGCCAAGCGGCGAGATGCTGACCTCGTTCGGCTACGCGATCTTTGGTTCGCCGCTGAAATGGCTGGTGATCTTTGCCCCGCTGGCAGCGGTGATGTTCCTGTCGTTCCGAGTCCAGTCGATGAGCGTTTCGGCCGCGCAGACGACGTTCTGGGTCTACGCCGGCCTCGTCGGCCTGTCGCTGTCGTCGATCTTCCTGGTCTACACCACCGCCAGTATCTCGCAGACCTTCTTCGCCACCGCCGCCGCCTTTGGCGGGCTGTCGCTCTACGGCTACACGACCAAGCGCGATCTCTCGGCGTTCGGGTCGTTCCTGGTCATGGGCCTGGTCGGCCTGATCATCGCGATGGTGATCAACATCTTCCTGCAGTCGTCGGCGCTTTCCTTCGCCGTTTCGGCGATCGGCGTGCTGATCTTCGCGGGCCTCACCGCCTACGACACGCAGAACATCAAGGAGATGTACTTCGAGGGCGACGAGACTGATGTCGCCGGCCGCAAGGCGATTATGGGCGCATTGAGGCTCTATCTCGACTTCATCAACCTGTTTATGTTCCTGTTGCAGTTCATGGGCGACCGTCGCTAAATACGGTTTTCCTGGACCAGCGAGTTTGGAAAGGGCGGCCCAATGGCCGCCCTTTTCTTTTGTGCCGGCTTTTGCTGTGATATAGGGCAGATGAACGACGTGCCTAAATTATGAGCAGCATCACCTTGCGGGCCGCGACGTCGGCCGATCTCGACCGGATCACGGAAATCTATGCCGACGCGGTAACGAATGGCACGGCGAGCTATGAACTCGAACCGCCAAGCCGCACCGAGATGGGCGCGCGCTTCGACAGCCTGATGGCGGGCGGCTTTCCCTATCTCGTTGCGGAAAAGACCGGCGCCGTGCTCGGCTATGCCTATGCCGGGGCGTTCCGGCCACGCCCGGCCTACCGCTTCGTCGTTGAGGATTCCGTCTATGTCGCGCCCGAGGCCAAAGGGCAAGGCGTCGGGCTGCTCTTGATGCAAGGGCTGATCGAGGCGGCCAAGGTGGCGGGTTTTCGCCAGATCATCGCGGTGATCGGCGACGGCCGGCCCGACAGCGCCTCGGTACGGCTGCACGAGAAGCTCGGCTTTCGTCATTCCGGCCGCCTGGAAGGCTCCGGCTACAAGCACGGGCGTTGGCTGGACACGGTGTTCATGCAGCTGCCGATCAATGGCGGGGCGTCCATCCCGCCTGATCCGCAATCGCTGCCCGAGCGGAAGTTCCAACAGTAAAAATAAAGGGTTACGCCTCGACCAGCTTCAGTGTTCGGTCGAACACGCCAAGCACCCGGCCGAGTTCCTGGCCGCGCTTGAGGATGCGCCCGCCGGCGGCGATGACGGCGAACGCGCCTTGCCGGCGCGCCAGCTTCGGATCCTTGACGATCTGGAAAAGCGGCACTTCGCTGGTGCGGCGGAAGACGGAAAAAACGGCGCGGTCGGCGAGATGGTCGATGGCATAGTCGCGCCACTCGTTGGCGGCAACCATACGGCCGTAGAGCCTGAGGATCTGGTCCAGTTCGCGCCGGTCGAACCGCACCGGCTGGTCGAGGCGTTCGCGTCTTGCCTCATGCAGCGGGATCAATATTGCGGATGCGTCCCCATCCTCCGTCCCGCTGCTGCGATCAGTCATGCCTGGATCCTCGCAATGAATCGTACGCCGACCAAAGTTGGCGCTTTCGTTGCCGAATTGCAAGGCCCGGCCGGGCAAGGCCAGCACCGCGCGGTTTCTCCAGCGTCCAGTCACGTTTGCGAAACGCCTGTTGGAATTGGTGATGCTTCGCCACAATCCTGCCTTTTTTTATCCGTGCTCATGCCCCAATGTCCGACGAATTTACCGGTGTTGCCTGAGACGGTTCGGTCCGGCACCGGCTCGTAAACCCCAAGCCCCCCGCCCACGGGTCTGCGTCGGATCGAACCAACCTCGGTTTTTCCTTGGAAAGATCGGGTGCGACGATCCCAAAACCTAAATGACCGGCGTCAGAAGCAAGCTGACGCCGGTTTTTTATTGGCCGGCCGGTGGGATCGCCTCCGAAGCGGGGGGCACGTTAAGATGGCCATGCAGGGGCCCTAATTGCGTTATGACCGTCGGTCTGCGCAGCCCCTCATTGCCCTGCCGGGCATTTCTCCCCGTATAGCGACGGGGAGAAAGACGCAGACGGCTGCGGTTTTGCCAATCACCAGCGTTGCACGAAGAACGCCGATACCGCGGCCAGTTTCCCTTCTCCCCGTCACTATACCGGGTAGAAGGTGCCGGCAGGCGGATGAGGGGCAGCGCGACGTTTCGGTTCAAGGCTTGCGGATAAAGGCTGCACCCAGGATCGGACCGGGCATGCCGTCCTTGCCAACTGATTGCAGCAGCACGGCGCAGCCACCCTTCTTGGCGATCTCGCTCATCGGCAGTTCGTAGCGCTGCGCCTTGCCGTGCCACATGCCGGCGGTCTGGATGGTGGAGACGGCGTTCCAGTAGGTCATGCTGCGGCCGCTGTTTTCGCCCTTGCCGATCTTTATCGTCTGTGGCGGGTTGAAATAGACGATGACGACATGCGCGTCGGTGGGGCCGGTCACGGCGTCGCCGGCATCGATCATGACGCGATCGCTGGTCCGGCTGACCTTGATGCCGACGCGCATGCCTTCGCCGACCCTCTCCATGCGGGCCAGCGCGCCGTCGACTTCCTTGCGGCTGGCGCCGTTGACATGGCTGCGGCCGTTTATGACGGCTTGCGGGGTGTAGACGGAACGACTGCCGAAGGCGCGCATATACTCGTATTGCCGCTCGGTATTTTCCTTGCGGCTCAGCGTGTCCTGCCAGCCGAGGTAATCCCAATAATCGACATGATAGGCGAGCGCGACGATGTCCTCCTTGGCGGCAAGCTCGGCGAAGAATTCGTCGGCCGGCGGACAGGAGTTGCATCCCTGGCTGGTGAAGAGCTCGACGACGCCTAATGGCTTGTCGGTTGGCTCGGCAAGGACCCTGCCGGCCAATGCCGAGAGGGCCAGCGCAAGGGCCGCAAGCCGCAATGGTCTTCGAGATGGCATGGCCGTTCCGATCCCGCCGGTGACGCCGGCTTTGTTCTGGTTGTCGAAATATGTGGCAGAAGCGGCAGTCAACGGGAAGTCACGTTGCGGTGAAATTTTGCCGTTGCAACCACTGGCAAGGGCGCAATAGGTGGACTTGCACTACACGATGGAAGCGATTCGGGCGGCAATCAGCATGTGGCAATCTCTCCTGGCGCCGGTCGACCTCTATTGCGAACGGATGGGGCCGGAATTCTGGGCCGAACCGCTCAATGCGCTGAGCAATCTGGCTTTTTTTGCCGCCGGGCTATGGGGTGTCTGGCAGGTGCGCAAGCGCGGCACCGGCACCTTCGCCGAAGTGCTGGCCTGGTGGGTGGTGGCGATCGGCGTCGGCTCGTCGCTGTTCCACACCTTTGCCACAAGGGCAATGATCCTGGCCGACGTGCTGCCCATTGCAGGGTTCACGCTGGCCTACACGCTGTTCAACCTGCGACGTTTTCTCGGCATGAAATGGGGCAGGGCGATCGCCATCTTCGTCGCCTTTTACGCCGTTGCCGGGCTGGTGACCTTTGCCGTGCCCGACTGGCTGCGCCAGGCGTCGAACGGGACGACCGGCTATCTGCCTCCGTTTCTGGCGCTCGCCTTCTTCGGCGCCTGGGTGGCGGCCAGCGGCAATCGCGCCGGCTGGTACAATCTGGCGGGTTCGGCGATCTTCGTCGTGTCGGTCATCTGCAGGATGATCGATCCGCTGGTCTGCGGCGGCTTTCCGCTCGGCACGCATTTCCTGTGGCACATATTCAACGGGCTGATGCTCGGCGTGCTGCTGGCGGCGACAGCGCGGTTTGGAAAGCCGGGAATTGGGGGAATAGGGCAGTAGGGCAGTAGGGCAGTAGGGCAGTAGGGGAATAAGTCGCTTCTCCTTGCTTCACCCTACTGCCCTACTCCCTTATTGCCCTACTCACTTAAGCGGCCAGATCGCGCAGCACGTATTGCAGGATGCCGCCGTTCTTGAAGTAGTCGAGCTCGTCCAGCGTATCGATGCGGCAGATGATCGGAACCTCTTTGACGCTGCCGTCGCCGTAGGTGATCCTGGCGATCATCTTCTGCCGCGGCTTGATGTTGCTCAGTCCGTCGATCTCGACCAGTTCGTCGCCCTTGAGGTTGAGCGAGGCCCATGAGGTGCCTTCCTCGAAGACGAAGGGGATCACGCCCATGCCGACCAAATTGGAGCGGTGGATGCGCTCGAAGGACTGGGCGATGACCGCGCGGACGCCCAGCAAATTGGTGCCCTTGGCCGCCCAGTCACGCGACGAGCCGTTGCCATATTCGACGCCGGCGAAGATGACCAGCGGCACGCCTTCCTTCTTGTAGCGCATCGCGGCGTCGTAGATCGATTCCTCTTCTTTCGAGGGGTAATGGATGGTGTAGCCGCCCTCGCGGCCGTTCTCGCCCAGCATATGGTTGCGGATGCGGATATTGGCGAAGGTGCCGCGCATCATCACCTCGTGGTTGCCCCGGCGCGTGCCGTACTGGTTGAAATCGGCGACGCCGACGCCGTGGTCGGTAAGATACTTGCCGGCCGGCGAGGCCGCCTTGATCGAACCGGCCGGCGAAATGTGGTCGGTGGTGATCTTGTCGCCGAACAGGCCGAGCACACGCGCGCCCTTGATATCGCCGATCTTGCCGAAGCCTGACTTCATGCCGGCGAAATAGGGTGGGTTCTGCACATAGGTCGAATTGTCGTCCCAGGCATAGGTCTGGCCTTCCGGCGCCTTGACATTCTGCCAGTACTCGTCGCCCTTGAAGACGTCGGCATACTTGCGGGCAAACAATTCGCGCGTGACGTTCTTCTCGATGAATTCCTGGATCTCGACCGAACTTGGCCAGATGTCTTTGAGATAGACCGGACTGCCGTTGCGATCGTCGCCGAGCGGCTCGGTGGTCAGATCTTTGGTCACGGTCCCGGCCAGCGCGTGGGCGACGACCAGCGGCGGCGAGGCGAGATAGTTCGCCTGCACGTCGGGCGAGACGCGGCCTTCGAAATTGCGGTTGCCGGACAAGACTGCCGCAGCAATCAAGCCCTTATCGTTGATGGTCTTGGAGATCGGCGCCGGCAACGGGCCGGAATTGCCGATGCAGGTGGTGCAGCCGAAGCCGACCAGGTTGAAGCCGATCTGGTCGAGCTCCTTCTGCAGGCCGGATTTCTCGAGATATTCGGCGACGACCTGGCTGCCCGGCGCCAATGAGGTCTTGACCCACGGCTTCTGCTTGAGGCCGAGCCGGTTGGCGTTGCGCGCCAACAGCCCGGCGCCGATCAGCACGCTCGGGTTCGAGGTGTTGGTGCAGGAGGTGATGGCGGCGATGACCACATCGCCGTGGCCAAGATCGTAGTCCGTGCTCTCGACGGCATAGCGCTTGTCGATTTCGGCGGCCTTCCTGTATTCGGTCTCCATGGCCTTGGCGAAGCCGGCCGGAATGTCTTCAAGTGCGACCCGGCCTTCAGGCCGCTTCGGGCCGGCCATCGACGGGACGACACTGCCGAGATCGAGCTCCAGCAGGTCGGTGAAGACCGGATCGGCAGAGCCGGCATCGCGCCACAAGCCTTGCGCCTTCGAATAAGCCTCGACCAGGGCGATGCGGCTTTCGTCGCGACCGGACATGGTGAGATAGCGGATGGTTTCGCTGTCGACCGGGAAGAAGCCGCAGGTGGCGCCATATTCCGGCGCCATGTTGCCGATGGTGGCGCGGTCGGCCAGCGTCATGTTGGACAGGCCCGGCCCGAAGAATTCGACGAACTTGCCGACGACGCCCTTCTTGCGCAGCATCTGGGTGACGGTGAGCACCAGGTCGGTGGCGGTGACGCCTTCCCTCAGCCTGCCGGTGAGCCGGAAGCCGATGACTTCAGGCAGCAGCATGGAGACCGGCTGGCCAAGCATCGCGGCCTCGGCCTCGATGCCGCCGACGCCCCAGCCGAGAACGCCGAGGCCGTTGATCATCGTGGTATGTGAATCGGTGCCGACGCAGGTGTCGGGATAGGCGGTGGTCTCGCCGTCTTCGCTGTTGGTCCACACGACCTGACCGAGATATTCGAGATTGACCTGATGGCAGATGCCGGTGCCGGGCGGCACGACGCGGAAATTGCGGAACGCCTGCTGGCCCCATTTCAGGAATTTGTAGCGTTCCTCGTTGCGCTCATATTCAAGCTCGACATTGCGGGCGAAAGCCAGTGGCGTGCCGAATTCGTCGACGATGACCGAGTGGTCGATGACCAGATCGACCGGCACCAGCGGATTGATCTTTTGCGGGTCGCCGCCGAGCGAGGCCATGGCGTCGCGCATGGCGGCAAGGTCGACCACGGCTGGAACGCCGGTGAAATCCTGCATCAGCACGCGAGCCGGGCGATAGGCGATCTCGACGCCGGCGGTGCCCCGGTCAGTCAGCCAGCCGGCGACCGCCTGGATGCTCTCCTTGGTAACGGAACGGCCGTCCTCGTTGCGCAGCAGATTCTCCAGCAGCACCTTCATCGAATAGGGCAATTGGGCAATACCGGTGAGGCCGTTCTTTTCGGCCTCGACAAGGTCATAGTAGATGTACTCGGTGCCGCTGGCGGTCAGCGTGCGGCGGCAATTGAAACTGTCGAGTGATTTGGACACGTGCGATCCCTAACTGTCGGTTGCCGGAAGGGAACGGACGCCAGTGGGCATGCAAATCACGCGCAAAGGTGCGGGTACGGCCATTTCCGCTATCCGTTCCCAAGCGTCCGGGCCGTTCAAGGCGGCACGCGCGCTGGTTCGGCGCAAATTCGGTTCCCGTGCCGACCGCTGGCACGGATGATGCGGATATAGAGAATTTTCTGGAATAGTTCTAGACACGGAATCGCCATTTTTGCTGCGGCGCACCGAAGCCGCGCCTGAACGTTCGGCGAAGGGGAACGGATGCGGCTGATCGCGGAAAATCTTGGCGGCGAACGCGGCGGCGAGACGGTATTTTCCGGCATCGAATTCGCGTTGGGGGATGGCCAGGCGCTGGTCGTCACCGGGCCGAACGGCGCCGGCAAATCGACGCTGCTCAGGATCGTCGCCGGACTGTTGCCGGTGGCGGCAGGCCGTGTGCGGTTCGAAGGTGGTGGCGAGGACTTTCCGTCGGCCGCCTCGGCCTGTCACTATCTCGGCCACCTCAACGCGATGAAGAGGGCGCTGAGCGTTACGGAAAACCTGTGCTTCTGGCGCGATTTTTCGGGCGCCGGTTCCGCGGGTGTTGAAGAGGCACTGGAAACCGTCGGGCTGGGCGGCATCGGCCATCTGCCGTTCGGCTACCTCTCGACCGGGCAACGCCGCCGCGCGGCGATTGCAAAACTGCTGGTCAGCCACCGGCCATTGTGGCTGCTCGATGAGCCGACGGCAGGACTGGACAAGGCTTCGGAGGCGAGATTCGGCGAATTGATGGGGAAGCACCTCGAGAGTGGGGGAATCGTGGTTGCGGCGACGCATTTGCCGCTGGGGATCGAGGGAAAGGAATTGAGGATGACCGGCTGATGTTGGCATTCCTTCACAGGCGAAAGCATCTCACATCATGCTAGCCCTCTTCCTGCGCGACATCCGGCTGAGTATCCGCGCCGGCGGCGGGGCGCTTACCGGCGTGATTTTCTTTCTCGCCGTTATCGCGACCATCCCCTTCGGCGTCGGTCCCGAGCTGAAGCTGCTGGCCCGCATCGGCCCGGCGATCCTGTGGATCGCCGCCTTGCTGGCCTGCCTGCTCGGCCTCGACCGGCTGTTCCAGGCCGACCGCGAGGACGGCTCGCTCGATCTTCTGGTGCTTGGCAACGACCGGCACATGCTGGCCTTGACCGTTCTGACGAAATGCCTGGCGCATTGGGCGGGAAGCGTGCTGCCGCTGGTCATCGCCGCTCCCTTGCTCGGCCTGTTCATGAACATGGAGCCGGCCGGCATCGGCGCCACGGCGTTGACGCTTCTGGTAGGCACGCCGGCGATCACCTTCATCGGTGCTGCCGGTGCAGCGGTGGCAGTGGCGTTGCCGCGTGGCGGGCTGCTGATCTCGGTGCTCGTGCTGCCGCTGACCATTCCCGTGCTGATCTTCGGCGTATCGGCAAGCTATGGCGCGGTGGCGGACCCCGATCCATTCCTGCAGCCCTTCCTCATTCTTGCCGCGCTGACCTTGTTTCTTGCCGTGCTCGGCCCTGTGGCGGCGGCGCTGGCGCTACGGCACGGAACGGATTGATGCGTTGGCTTCAGCTCATGCCTGCGGCGCGGCGAACAATTGCGGAGCCGATGGCGCAGCGTTAAGAGAAGACATGTTGGAACGGCGTGAGACGGACCGGTTGGAAAGCGCCGCGGAGCGAAAAGCATGAGCGTACATGCGCTTTATGTCACCGCCGCCTATGCGATCACGGCCGTGGTGCTGGGCGGGCTGATCGGCTGGATTCTGCTCGACCAGCGCGGCCGCAAGCGAGAGCTTGCCGAGCTGGAGGCATCCGGCGTGCGCCGGCGCTCCGATAAGGCAGTAAAATCATGAGCACGGAAACCCAAACACCGGCGCGCCGCCGCCTGATCGTGCTGCTGCCGCTGCTGGTCTTTCTCGGGCTGGCGGGATTGTTCCTGGCGCAGCTTTTGTCCGGGCGCGACGTGTCGGAAGTGCCGTCAGCGCTGATCGGCCTGCCGGCGCCGCAGACCAACCTGCCGGCGCTCGAAGGCACCAATTTGCCGGGCCTCGATTCAAAACAGTTCGCCGGCAAGGTGACGCTGGTCAACGTCTTCGCGTCCTGGTGCGCGCCGTGCCGCGAAGAGCATCCGGTGCTGCTGGCGCTGTCGCAGGACAGACGCTTCGTCATGGCCGCGCTGAACTACAAGGACCAGCCGGAAAACGCCCGTCGGTTCCTTGGCGATCTCGGCAACCCATTCCAGGCGATCGGCGTCGACCAGGCCGGACGCACGGCGATCGACTGGGGTGTCTACGGCGTGCCGGAGACCTTCGTCATCGGCAAGGATGGCAAGATCGCCTATAAGCATGTAGGACCGCTGACGCCGGACTCGGCGCGGACGCTGCTGTTGCCCGAAATCGAGAAGGCGCTGGCCATGCCGGGCTGATGGCCCGCCGTTTCGTCATGCTAGGGTCTTTGCTCCGCTTTGCGTCGCTACGCCCAAGGATGACGAACGTGATAGGTCGACCGAAGACTCAGCCGTAGATCTGCTTGTGGACCTGGTAGAGCATTTCTGAGCGGTCGGCGCGCATGTCGGCGAGGTCACGGCTGCTGAAGCTGTCTATTTCGGCGACGAGGCGGTTGTAATGCCGGCGCTTGGCGATGCTGGCGCGAGCGCGGCTCATGAGGCTGTCGATGATCATAGCGAGTTTCCTTTTTGCGCCGCGTTTCGCGGCCAGTTGTTCCTCCCTTGATCGATACGGAGCATGACATAGTTATGGTGCATTGCAAAAATAAGATGTTGCAATGCACCATTGCGCTGGGCGCATAGCCGGTTAGCGGGATGTGACCTGCCGTCCGGGCCAGCATTCGCTTCCATAATGCCTCTGACGCATCATCGATCTTGCCATATCGATCGTGGGCTGGCTTGATCGCGCCTTGCCAAGCGACTGCTACCGGGAGGAACCATGGCCAGCGAATTCTACGAAGTTCTCGATCCGCGCTTTTCGCGGCTGTTCAACGGCAATGCACAGGTCGACAGGCTGTTTACCGGCTGCCGATGGGCGGAAGGACCGGCCTGGTTCGCGGCCGGGCGCTATGTGGTTTGGTCCGACATCCCGAACAATCGCATGCTGCGTTACGACGAGACCGACGGCAGCGTCAGCGTGTTCCGTCAGCCGTCCGGCAATTCCAACGGCAACACGGTCGACCGGCAAGGCCGGCTGGTTACTTGCGAGCATTCCGGCCGCCGCGTCAGCCGCACCGAGCATGACGGGTCGGTAGTCACCATCGCCGACAAATGGCGCGGCAAGCGGCTGAACTCGCCCAATGACGCGGTGGTCAAGTCCGACGGCTCGATCTGGTTCACCGACCCGAGCTACGGCATCGATACCGATTACGAGGGCGACAAGGCCGAAAGCGAGATCGGCGCCTGCCATGTCTACCGGGTCGATCCCGGCACCAGCGAGACCGAGGCGGTGATCACCGACATGGTCAGGCCCAACGGGCTCGCCTTCTCGCTCGACGAAAGCAAGCTCTATGTCGCCGACACCGGCCGCACCCATGGCGCGCAAAACCCGGCGCACATCCGGGTGTTCAATGTCGACCAGGGCGGCAAGACGGTCTCAGGCGAAAAGGTCTTTGCCGACTGCACCGCCGGCCTGTTCGACGGTTTCAGGCTGGATGCGGACGGCCGCATCTGGACCAGTGCCGCCGACGGGGTCCATTGCTACGATCCGGACGGGACGCTGATCGGCAAGGTCAAGGTACCGGAAGTCGTCGCCAATTGCGTGTTCGGCGGCAACAAGCTGAACTGCCTCTACATCGCCGGCACCACATCCCTCTACATGGTCCGGCTCATGGTCAACGGCGCCAAAACCTACTGAGCGGCCGCCAAGCATATGCAAGGGAGGGAACCATGCCATTCGTGAATATCCGCCTGGTCAAGGAGGTGATTGCCGATGACCCGGCCGGCAAAAAGGCCGCGATCGCCGCCCAAGTGACAGCGGCCATCACCAGCGTCACCGGCCTGACCAACAATGATGTCTGGGTGGTTTTCGAGGAGGTCGCTGCACGCGACTGGTTCGTCGGCGAGACCGACGTCGAGACGCGGAGGGGCAAGGGATAGTTCCCGGCACAGATTGGCCGCAGCTCCTAGCGTCGTCATCCCAGGGCGGAGCAGGAGCGAAGCTCCGTCGCGGAGACCCTGGGATGACGAAAGCACGGTCCGGCGTTCACCGCGAGCGGATGAACTCCGCGAAGGCGGATAGGGCATCGCGCATCGTCAGCCGGTTTTCAGGCTGCGATAAGATATCCTCCACCTCCAGCAGCTTCTTGCCGAGCAGCGCTATTTCGAGCGCTGCTTCCTCATGGAGCGCAAAAGACATTGTCCGCATGATCTCGACCAGTGCGGCGCGGGCAAACAGCGAGCGCGGCGAGGCATGCACCAGCATGGCTGGCTTGCCAACGGCGGCATCGCGCGACACCAGCCAGTCAAGCGCGTTCTTCAGGCCGCCTGGCACACCGTGGGCATATTCCGGGCAGGAGACGATGACGCCGTCGGCGGCGGTGACCGCATCGATCAGCGCCGCTGCTTGCGGCGGCGTTCGCTCGCCTTCGTCGTCGGGGTTGAAGATCGGCAGCCGACCAAGCCCGTCATAGACGGAGACGTGACAGTCCGGCGGCGCGTTTTGCGCGAGTGCCGCGACCAGGGCCGAATTGGTCGAGGCGGCGCGCAGGCTGCCGGAGATGGCGAGGATGTTCAGCAAAGGAATGGAGACCGGCTTGGGCGATTCGTTGCCGATCACGCTACCACATGGTCTTCCTGTATTCATCGTCCAGCCAGCGGTCGGTCGCCTCGGCCGAATCGGCGAGCGCCAGCTGGTCGCGCAGGATCTGGCCGAGCGTCGGCAGCGTCGCGCGGTCGTACCAGCTCTCCGGCTTCCACAGTTCGGAGCGCATGAAGGCCTTGGCGCAATGCATATAGGCGGCCTTGACCGTTACCACGACGACGCTTTGCGGTGCCTTGCCGTCGACCGCCAGCCGCTCACGCAATGCCGCATCGACGGTGATGCGGGCATCGCCATTGACACGCAGCGTTTCGTTCATGCCGGGAATGAGGAAGAGCAGCCCGATCGAGGGATTGAGAAGGATGTTCTCCAGCGTGTCGAGCCGGTTGTTGCCGGGACGGTCGGGGATGGCGATGGTCTTCTCGTCGAGCACTGTTACGAAGCCCGGCCTGTCGCCCTTGGGCGTCACATCGGCATTGCCGGCGCCGTCGGACGAGCCGATCAGCACGAAAGGGCTCTTGCCGATGAAGGAACGGCAGTGGCCGTCCAATGCCTTCAGTTCCTTGCGGATCGAGCCGTCAGTCGGCCGAGGCGTCTTGTAGATCGTCCTCAACTCGTCGCGTGTGGTGATGAATTCCATGCCCCTCTCCTCTTATTCTGACGCAATTCCCTAGGGAAAGCGCTACGCGCTTTTCCCGGGAAAACCGCTACACACTTTCCTGGAATTGCTCTATTTGCCGGCCTTCTCTTCCTTGCCGGTCTTGTCCTCGAGCGAATGGCGCAGGATCAACGGCATTTGGCTTAACGTGAAGACAAGGGTAATGGGAATCGTGCCCCAGACCTTGAAATAAAGCCAGGCTTCCTCAGAAAAGTTGCGCCACACGACCTCGTTCAGCGCAGCCAGAAAAAGGAAGAAGAGCCCCCATCGGAAAGTGAGCTTGCGCCAGCCTTCGGCGTCGAGATTGAAGGCGGAATCAAAGACATAGCCCAACAGCGATCTGTCAAACGCCAACCCGCCAAGCAACGTGATGCCGAACAGGCTGTTGATGATTGTCGGCTTCATGAAAGCGAAGGTCTTGTCCTGCAGCCACAGCGCCAGCGCGCCAAACACAAACACCACGATGGCCGAGACCAACGGCATGATCGGCCAGCTGCGCGTCAAAATCCACGAAACGCTGAGCGATAGCGCCGTCGCCACCATAAAGAACGCTGTGGCAATCAGGATAGGCTCGCCGATATGGCCGAGGATCGGAAACTTCCCGACAAGCCACGCACCGCGGATGGTGGTGAAAAAGAACACCAGGCCAGGCCCGAGTTCGAGCAGGAATTTCAGGCCGGGGTTCAATGCCTTGCGGCGCGGATCGGACAGGTCGCGTTCGAGGATGGGTGGGCTCATAGGGTCCTTCTTACGCATGATTCAATCCAAAAAGCCTGCAACTTTTTGGGATCATGCTCGTCAAGCCACGCCAGCGATCGCCCTGGCGAATTCGCTTGCGGAAAAGGGTTCGAGGTCGTCGACCTGTTCGCCGACGCCGATGAAATAGACCGGCAATTTATGCTTTGCCGCGATCGCCACCAGAATACCGCCGCGCGCCGTGCCGTCCAGCTTGGTCATCACCAGGCCGTTGACGCCGGCGACATTGCGGAAGATCTCGACCTGGTTGAGCGCATTCTGGCCGGTGGTGGCATCGACCGTCTGCAGCACGGTGTGCGGCGCTTCCGGATCGAGCTTGCCCAGCACCCGGACGATCTTTTCCAGTTCCGCCATTAGTTCGGTCTTGTTCTGCAGCCGCCCGGCGGTGTCGATGATCAGCACGTCGGAGCCGGCCTCCTTCGCGCGCTCGAATGCATCGTAGGCGAGGCCGGCGGCATCGGCGCCGAGCTTCGAGGCAATGACCGGCGAGTTGGTACGCTCGCCCCAGATCTTCAGCTGCTCGATCGCGGCTGCGCGAAAGGTGTCGCCGGCGGCGAGCATCACCGAGAGACCGCCATCGGTGAGCTTCGCCGCCAGCTTGCCGATGGTCGTGGTCTTCCCCGTGCCGTTGACGCCGACCACCAGGATAACATGCGGCTTGTGGCTGAGGTCGAGCTCCAACGGCATGGCGACGTGGGTCAGCACCTTCTCAACCTCGGCCGCCATGATGGTCCGGACTTCGGTGTCGGAGACGTCCTTGCCGTAGCGGCTGGCGGAGAGCGCGTCGGTAACGCGCAAAGCCGTCTCCATGCCGAGATCGGCGCGGATCAGCACATCCTCCAGGTCCTGCAGCGTGTCCTCGTCAAGTTTCCGCTTGGTGAAGACGCCGGCGATGTTGCCCGACAACTCCTTGGAAGAGCGGGCAAGCCCGTCTCGCATGCGCTGGAACCAGGAGCGCCTCGGCGCCGGTTCGGGCGCCTTCTGCGGCTCGGCTTTCTGCTCGACCTTCTTGGTCACGGTGACTTTGCCGGGGGCGGGCTTTGGCTCCGGCGATGGTTGCGGAACGGCTTCTGGCTCGGGCGTTACCTCCCCCTCGATGGGAGGGTGGGGCGCCGGCACGACCTCCGGTTCGGGCGCGATCTCGGTCAAGATCGGTTTCGTCTCGGCCGGCGCTGGCTGGCGGATCGGGGGCGGTATTTCGGCGGGCGGGACTTCGCGCGCTGGCGCTGCTGAGGGAGCCTCGGTGGGCACTACCGGCACTTCGACGGGTGCAGGTTCTGGCTGGGAGGGGACGATTTCTGGCTGCTGCGGCTCGGCCCGGATCTCCTCCGGTTCCTCAGCAGGCGTTTCCGGCTCGGGTGGAACGGTCGGCGGCGGCTCAGGCTTCTGCGATTCCGGCGCCGGTTGGGGTGCCGGAGGCAACTCTGGTTCGACTGGCGGTGGAGGTACGGCTTCGACTTCGGGTCGCGACTCTTCGCGTTTCAAAAACTCCGGGACGGCCTGCTCGGCGGCCGGTTTCAGCGCCTCCAGTTCGTCCCATTTGATCGGCGGCAGCGGTGCGGTCTCGTCGGGCCGCTCCTCGACGACTTCCTTCTTGCCGAACGAAAATATCTTCTTGAAAAAACCAGCCATGTCTTGCGCTCTCAGGCGGCGCGGGCGGCAAGCGGCGCGGCGATCAGTCGGATACCGTCATGGCCGGCGATATCAGCCTCGACGATGTCGCCCGGAGCGCCGGCAGAGACCGCGGCCAGCGTAAACCCTTCGGTGCGGCCAAGGCCGTCACGCTCGACCAGGATCGACTGATGCGTTCCAGCGAGCGAGGCAAGATGGCGGCGATAGGCGGCCTCGCCGGCGGCGCGCAGGCGTGCCGCGCGTTGCTTGACGACGTCGCGGCGGAGCTGCGGCATGCGCGCGGCGGGCGTGCCCTGGCGCGGCGAAAACGGGAAGACGTGGAGATGCGTCAGGCCGCATTCCTCGACGATCTCCAGCGAGTTTTCGAACATGGCGTCCGTCTCGGTCGGGAAGCCGGCGATGATGTCGGCGCCGAAAACAATGCCGGGGCGCAGTTTGCGCACATCCTCGCAAAAGCGGATCGACTGGTCGCGGCTGTGCCGGCGCTTCATCCGCTTCAGGATCATGTCGTCACCCGATTGCAGCGATAGATGCAGATGCGGCATCAGCCTCGGCTCGGTGGCGATGGCGTCCAGCAGATCGTCGTCGGCTTCGATCGAGTCGATGGAGGAAAGCCGCAGGCGTTTCACGTCTGGCACCTGCTTCAGGATGGTCTTGACCAATTTGCCGAGCTTCGGTGCGCCCGGCAGATCGGCGCCGAAACTGGTCATGTCGACGCCCGTCAGCACGATCTCGGCATAACCATTGCCGACGAGTCGCTTGATCTGCTCGACCACGGCGCCCATAGGCACCGAGCGCGAATTGCCGCGACCGTAGGGAATGATGCAGAAGGTACAGCGGTGGTCGCAGCCGTTCTGCACCTGGACAAAAGCGCGCGCCCGGCCCTCGATGGCGTCGACCATGTGGGCGGCCGTCTCGCGCACCGAAAAGATATCGTTGACGCGCGCCTTCTCAGTGTCGTTGACGCCGAAATCCGGCAGCGCGCGATAGGAATGCGCCTTCAGCTTTTCCTCATTGCCGAGGACGAGATCGACCTCGTCCATGGCGACGAAATCCTGCGGGCCGGTCTGCGCGGCGCAGCCGGTAACGATGATGCGGGCAGCCGGGTTCTCACGGCGGGCTTTTCTGATCGACTGCTTGGCCTGGCGTACAGCCTCGCCGGTGACGGCGCAGGTGTTGAAGATGATGGCACCGCCTTCGAGCCCGCCGAGGCCCGCACTTTCGGCTTCACGCCGCATCACCTCGGATTCATAGGTGTTCAGCCGGCAGCCGAAGGTGACGACCTCGATACCCTTGTTGCCAAGAGGAGCCATCAGGCGGCGCTTTCGGTGTCGCGCGCCCACGCCCCGGTCGACGGATCGAAGCTGCCGGAAAATTCCCATTCGGCGGCACCGGTCAGGATGACGTGGTCGTCGTCGCGCCACAAAACATGCAGCGAGCCGTCGCCGGGCGTCATCAGCGTGACGCCGCGGCCGGTACGCCGGGTGCGGGACGCGGCGACCACAGCGGCGCAAGCAGCCGTGCCGCAGGCCTTGGTCAGGCCGGCGCCGCGCTCCCAGGTGCGGATGACCATGGTCTCCGGCGAAGTCACCTGCGCGATGGTGATGTTGGCGCGCTCGGGGAAGATCGGATGGTTTTCGAGCAGCGGGCCGAAGCGCTCGAGCTCGTACGACCAGACGTCGCGGTCGACCCAGAAGATGGCGTGCGGATTGCCCATCGAGACGACCGAGGGCGAATGCAGCACCGGGGCATCGATCGGGCCGATCTGCAGCTCGATCATGCGGGTGTCGCGGAATTCCTCGGCCAGCGGGATGTCCTGCCAGCCAAAGCGCGGCCTGCCCATGTCGACCGAGATCATTCCGTCGGCATGTTCCTCGGCATTGAGGATGCCGGCGACTGTTTCAAAGGCAAATGTCTTCTGGCCGGTCTCGGCGGCGAGCGCCTGGACGACACAACGCATGCCGTTGCCGCAGGCCTGCGCCCTGGTTCCGTCGGAATTCAAGATGTCGATGAAAAAGGCGGTGCCCGGCGTCCTGGGGTCGTGGATTGCCATGATCTGGTCGAACCTGGTCGCCGCATCGGCATTAAGCGCGACGGCTGCCGCAGGCGTCACGCGATCGGCACGGCCACGCATATCGGCAACGATGATTTCGTTGCCGATGCCGTTCATCTTGGCGAAAGGGGCCGCGCTTGCCATCGATCGAAAGGTCTCTTGCCGGTTTGGCGCCTATATGGCGGATAGCGGCAGAAATTACCAGCGCGGCGTGATTTTCAGGTCACCGCGAAGACGCCAAGCACGATCAGCAGGAAGATGATCAGCACGATGCCGATGAGGATGCGGGCGCCGGTGGCGGCGGCTCCGGCCAGTGCCGGCATGCCGAGCAGGCTCGCCGCGGCCGCGATAATCAAAAGAATGATGATCCACCTGATCATGAGATTACCTCGCAGCCGACAGGTTTGAACACGTACAAACGCTTCAGCGAGGCCTTGGGTTCCGCCGGCGGTGGCTGGGGCGGGTCGGAGAACCCGGCTGGGATATGCAGCTACGGATGCAATGTGTCATAGTATTGAATGATCCAAACGACGTGTTCGCTGGCACATGAGCTGCGGCCGGCGGATAGGAAAGTCGGGACTTGCATATTTGAGTCTCGACGGCTTGGTAAAATTTCCAATGACCGAGCGTTGGGACACAATCATTATTGGTGGCGGCCAGGCGGGGCTCGCCATGAGCTACTATCTTCAACAACATGAACGTGAGCATGTTGTGTTGGAACGCGCTCGTATTGCCGAACGCTGGCGGACGGAGCGTTGGGATTCGCTCCGATTTCAATTCATCAACCAGGCAATAGAGCTTCCTGGGCTTTCTTATCAGGGCCCCGAACCGGAGGGGTTCGCCCATCACACCGCTGTCACGCGATTCATCGAGCACTATGCGGCCAAAATTGCAGCTCCGGTTCGCCAGGGTGTCGAGGTCACGAGGCTCCGGCACAGGGATACCGGCGATTATGCATTGGAGACAAACACCGGCAGCATGAGAGCCCGCAACGTCGTAGTGGCGACGGGCCCGTTCCAGCGTTCGATGGTACCGGCGGCCGCAAGGGATTTGCCTCGATCCGTTTACCAGGTTCACGCCTCGAACTACCGCAGCCCCGACGAACTTCCCCCCGGAGCGGTGCTGGTGGTGGGCAGCGGCGCATCTGGAAGCCAGATAGCCGATGAGCTCCAGCAATCCGGGCGCAATGTCTATCTTTCGGTCAGCCCCCATCGTCGGGTGCCTCGGCGCTATCGCGGCAAGGATGTTTTGTGGTGGTTCGACAAAATGGGACGTTTCGAGATCACCATCGACAGTTTCCCGGAGCAGCGGTATCCCCCCTCGACGGTCGTAACCGGTGTCAACGGCGGTTACGATATGAACGTCCGCCGTTTTGCCCGCGATGGCGGAACGGTGCTGGGACGTGTGCTCGGATGCGCCGATGGAAAACTGTTGGTGGCCGCTGATGCCTTCCAGATATTAGCTGAAGCCGACAAATCCTATGACGATTTTGTTTCCGCTGCGGAGGCGTTGGCAGAGAAACGTGAAGTCTCGGACCATATCAGCGATGGCAATGAACATTCAGTAACCCCAATCCTGGCGGAAGTCGGCGGTGCCCGGTCAATGGATATCAGCAGCGAGAACGTCAGCTCGGTTATCTGGGGGACGGGATACCTCTTCGACTACAACTGGATAGATTTGCCAATTTTCGATTCGCGCGGTGCACCCGTTCAACAGCGTGGCGTGACGGCTTTTCCTGGCCTGTATTTTCTTGGCCTCCATTGGATGCATACCTTTGGCTCCGGCCTTCTCTCATATGTAGGCCGCGACGCCGCCCACATAGCCAGGTGTATGGAAGCCTTGGGGTCGCCTGCGCCGTCAGGCCGGTCGCCGGGCTAGACCGCCGGCACGTCCCAGACTTCGCCCGGCCGCAAGGCGCGAAAACGTTGCCGCGGCAGGCCGGCAGCATCGAGCGCTTCGCCGAGCTTTCTGGGCGGCTCATCGATCGGCTCGTTGGTGAGCCGGAACGTGCCCCAGTGACAGCCGGCGGCATAGGCGGCGTTGCACAAAAGCATGCCTTGCACCGCCTCCTCCGGATCCTGGTGATGTGGCGCCATGAACCAGCGCGGCTCGTAGGCGCCGATCGGCAGGATGGCGAGGCGGAACCCGCCGTGCTTTTGCGCCATCAGCCGGTAATTGATGCCACCGTGGAAGCCGGTATCGCCGGCGAAATAGATCTTTGCGTCGGGTGTCTCGACGACGAAACCCGCCCACAGCGCCATGCGCCGGTCGCGAGTACCGCGGGCCGACCAGTGGTGCACCGGCTCGACATAGACGGCGACGCGATCGCCGATATCGACCCGGTCGCCCCAGTCATGCGCGGAAAGCCGCATACGGGGCACGGCAGCGCCGATGATCGTGTCGTTGCCGAGCGGCGTCAGCAGCAGCGGGTCGTGTCTTGTCTTCAGGCGCTTCAGCGTGGCGAGGTCGAGATGGTCGTAATGGTTGTGGCTGACCAGCACGAGGTCGATCGGCGGCAAATGCGAAAAGGCGATGCCCGGCGGATTGACGCGTTTCGGACCGGCGAAGGAGAGCGGCGAGACACGCCGCGACCAGACCGGGTCGGTCAGGATGTTCAGGCCGGCTGTCTGGACGAGCAGCGAGGAATGACCGACCATGGTGAGGCGCAGCGCAGAACCATCGATGCGCTCGACCGGTCTTGCCGGTGGAAACGGGCTCGGATCCGCCGCCGGCCATTTCGAGCGCTCGCGGCTCAATTGCCATTTCAACAGATCGGCAAAGCGACCCGGCGGCCGTCCGTTGGGATTGAAGAACAAGGTGCCGTCGAAATGATCGCTGGGCGGCCCGCTGTAATAGCGGTTGGCGGCTCTCTTTCTCGCGGCCAAGAAATCGGCTCCCTGCAGTTTGCTGATCCCAAGAGATAATGCCGGAGCCGGCCCGCACAAGCATTTGAGGTGAACGCCAAGGATTTGGCGCCAGCGCGCCGTATCGAATCAACCGGAGGTGTCGGCCAAACGGCCAAGGCGTAACGCAAGTTCAGGCAATGTGCATTTTGCGACAAATTTGCAACATTACCGGCGCAAACCGTATTTTAACCATATCGGGTTGAAATTTCGCCACCTTCTCCATCTTGGTGAGGGGGACATTGCGCGGACGGCATCCCCAGCCCGATCCGACGGAGGTTGAAGAATGAAATTTTCGAAAACCGGCCTGCTGGCCGTATCGCTGGCCGTGCTCGTTGCGAGCGGCTGTTCAACCTCACGGTTCTCATCGATGGACGAGCAGCAGCCGGCGCCGCTGGAAGCTGCGCCCGCCGGCAAGGTGACTGCAAACCAGCTGCCGCCACCGGCGACACCCGGCCCGGCCGACCCGTCGAAATTTCCGACCGCGCCGCAGAACACGCAGGTCGCCTCGCTGCCGCCCGATGGGACGGCGCCGGCCGGTGCGGCCGATCTGACCGCGTCCAGCGTCGCCGGTGTGTGGAAGGCAAGCGTGTCCGGCCAGAGCTGTCAGGTGGCGACGCCGCAGACCAAATTCGGTTCGGGCTACCGCGCCGGACCGCTGCATTGCCCGGCGCCGCTCGATGGCATCAAATCCTGGAACGTCGCCGGCAAACAGCTGACGCTCTTTGACGAGAATGGCGGCACGCTGGCACGGCTCTATTCCTCGGGCGGCGAGAAATTCGACGGCCAGACTTCCAACGGCCTGCCGATCTCGCTTACAAGGTAAGAGAACGGCCCCCATTGTTACGCAATTCCGGACGGAAAACCGTTACACACTTTTCCTGGAATTGCCTCTTTTGTTTTTACGCAATTCCGGACAGAAAACCGCTACACACTTTTCTTGGAATTGCTCCGGAACGACGTGACCAATGCATCTGCGTGACGGCCTCCAGACCCATGCAACCGTCAAGCAGCGCTACGACCATCTGGTCGAGACGGGCGCCATCGGGCGCGATCCGGCGCAGGAGCGGATCGCCGCTGCGCTCGACCGGCTGATCGAAGAGATATCGGCAAAGCGGCTGGCGCAGAAATCAAGCGCGCTGGGGTGGTTGTTCGCCCGCAAGCGCGAGGTGCACGAGGCGGTCAAGGGCCTTTATATCCATGGCGGCGTCGGCCGCGGCAAGACCATGCTGATGGACATGTTCTTCGAGCTGCTGCCGGTGCGGCGCAAGCGCCGGGTACATTTCAACGACTTCATGGCCGACGTGCAGGACCGCATCCAGAAGCACCGGCAGGCTCGCAAGAACGGCACGGCCAAGGAGGACGACCCGATCCCGCCGGTGGCGCGCGCGCTGGCCGAGGAAGCCTGGGTGCTATGCTTCGACGAGTTCTCCGTCACCGACATCGCCGATGCGATGATCCTGTCAAGGTTGTTTTCGGCGTTGTTTGCCAATGGCGTGGTGCTGGTTGCCACTTCCAATGTCGCGCCGCAGGATCTCTACCGCGACGGCCTGAACCGTCAGTTGTTTTTGCCGTTTGTCGCTATCCTGGAGCGCCACGCGCAGGTGCTGGCGCTTGATGCCGATAAGGATTACCGCCTCGACAAGCTCAGCCGCATGCCGGTCTACGTCACCCCGGCCGATGCCGCCGCCGACCATGCGCTCGACGAAGCGTGGGCGGTGATGACGCATGGCAGGCCGACGGCCGAGACGATGCTGACGGTGAAGGGCCGGCACGTCGTAGTGCCGCGTGCTGCCGGCGAGGCGGCGCGTTTTTCCTTCGCCGATCTCTGCGAGAGGCCGCTCGGCGCCCGCGACTATCTTGGCATTGCCAGCCGTTTCTCGACCATCTTCATCGACCATGTGCCGGTGCTCGGCGAAGGCAAGCGCAACGAAGCCAAGCGCTTCATCCTGCTGGTCGATACGCTCTACGATCATCATGTACGGCTGGTGATGAGCGCCGCGGCACCGCCGGCGCAGCTCTATACGGCCAAGCGCGGCAACGAAGTCTTCGAGTTCGAGCGCACCGCATCGCGGCTGATCGAGATGCAGAGCCACGACTGGCTGGAGGACTGGGCGAAGAGGCAGAGGGCGCAGGGATCATCGACGGAGGCACGGCAGGCACAGGCGTGAGGGATAGTACCGAAGGGGGCGCTGCCGCCGGCGCCTATAATCGATAAACATACATGACGAACCCCTCCGCCGGCCCATGCGGCTCTTTTCGCGACTCGTAAAGTGCGCGAGCAGCAACATTGTCCGGCTCGGTGCCGACCCACGCCTCCTCACAGCCATGCTCGCGACCGAGTGCGAACATGGCGCCGAGCATCCTCGTCGCAATGCCCTGGCGTTGAAAGGCCGGCGCCACGCCGACCTCGTCTACGTAGAGTTCGCTCACCTTGTCCGGGTGGCAGTGGATGACGGCTGCGCATTGGCCAACGACGATGCCGTCGGCGAGGGCCACGACCATGAAATGACCGGGCTCCGCGAGATAGGCAGAGAGCCGATCCGGCCTGACCGGCTCGTCGAAGACTTCGCCGGCAACCCGCATCACAAGGGCGTCATCGCCAGGAAACAGCCTTCTGATTTCCAGTGCCATTGTGTAGAATTCCTCTAGTCGGCTTCATAATTTTGACGTTTACGTAATTCCCATTGTTTCTAACCGATTGAAATTATTCACTCCAAAATAATCGTTTGAATTTTTGTGCGGCCGGGGCTATTGCGTGCGGCGAATTTCGCGGTTCCGCAGCATTCCGGCCTCTTCCTCCGACGCCGTCATCAAATCGTCAAGGATTTGGGCGCCGTCATAGTCAAAGGGAAAATATCCTGACATGGCACGCAACAAGATAGCGCTCATCGGCTCGGGCATGATCGGCGGCACCCTCGCCCACATGGTCGGCCTCAAGGATCTCGGCGACGTCGTGCTGTTCGATATCGCCGAAGGCATCCCGCAAGGCAAGGGACTGGACATCGCGCAGTCGTCGCCGGTCGATGGGTTCGACTCGAGGCTGACCGGCGTCAACGACTATGCCGGCATCGAGGGCGCCGATGTCTGCATCGTCACCGCCGGCGTGCCGCGCAAGCCCGGCATGAGCCGCGACGATCTTCTAGGCATCAATCTGAAGGTGATGGAGCAGGTCGGCGCCGGCCTCAAGAAATACGCGCCGAAAGCCTTCGTCATCTGCATCACCAATCCGCTCGACGCCATGGTCTGGGCGCTGCAGAAGTTTTCCGGCCTGCCCAAGAGCCATGTCGTCGGCATGGCCGGCGTGCTCGACAGTTCGCGCTTCCGTTATTTCCTTGCCGAGGAATTCAAGGTCTCGGTCGAGGACGTCACTGCCTTCGTGCTCGGCGGCCACGGCGATTCCATGGTCCCGATGATCCGCTATTCGACGGTTGCCGGCATCCCGCTGCCCGACCTCATCAAGATGGGCTGGACCTCGAGGGAGCGGCTCGACCAGATCGTGCAGCGCACCCGCGACGGCGGCGCCGAGATCGTCGGCCTGCTCAAGACCGGCTCTGCCTTTTATGCGCCGGCAGCTTCGGCCATTGCCATGGCCGAAGCCTATCTCAAGGACAAGAAGCGGGTGCTGCCCTGTGCTGCCTATCTCTCCGGCCAATATGGCGTCAAGAACACCTATGTCGGCGTTCCCGTGGTGATCGGCGCCGGCGGCGTCGAGCGGATCATCGAGATCGAGCTCGCGAAGAACGAGCAGAAGATGTTCGACAATTCGGTCGCGGCGGTGCAGGGCCTGTGCGACGCCTGCGTCAAGATCGCTCCGCATCTCGCGGCCAAGTAAGCCGGTAACCAAGCCCGCCAAGCAAGCTGGAGACATAGCGCATGAACATCCATGAGTATCAGGGCAAGGCGCTGCTGAAAGGCTTTGGCGCACCCGTGGCCGAGGGCGTGCCGGTGTTCAAGGCGAGCGAGGCGGAAGCTGCCGCCAAGGCGCTGCCCGGCCCACTCTATGTGGTCAAGAGCCAGATCCATGCCGGCGGCCGCGGCAAGGGCAAATTCAGGGAGCTCGGCGCCGATGCCAAGGGCGGTGTCAGGCTGGCAAAGTCGGTGGCCGAGGTCGTCGCCAATGCCAATGAGATGCTCGGCCACACGCTGGTCACCAAGCAGACCGGCCCGGCCGGCAAGCAGGTCAACCGGCTCTATATCGAGGACGGCGCCGACATCGAGCGCGAGCTCTATCTGTCGATCCTGGTCGACCGCTCGGTCGGGCGCGTCGCCTTCGTCGTCTCGACCGAGGGCGGCATGGACATCGAGGCGGTCGCCCACGACACGCCGGAAAAGATCATCACCGTAGCCATCGACCCGGAAAAGGGCGTGACGGCCGACGACGTGAAGAAGCTCAACGCGGCGCTGAAGCTCGACGGCGACGCCGCCAAGGATGGCGCCACGCTGTTCCCCATCCTCTACAAGGCCTTTGTCGAGAAGGACATGAGCCTGCTCGAGGTCAACCCGCTGATCGTCATGAGGAGCGGCCGGCTGCGCGTTCTCGACGCCAAAGTGTCGTTCGACAACAATGCGCTGTTTCGCCACCCCGACGTGCTCGAATTGCGCGACACCACCGAAGAGGACGAGAAGGAGATCGAGGCGTCGAAATACGACCTCGCCTATGTCGCGCTCGACGGCAATATCGGCTGCATGGTCAACGGCGCCGGCCTTGCCATGGCAACGATGGACATCATCAAGCTTTACGGCGCCGAGCCGGCCAACTTCCTCGATGTCGGCGGCGGCGCGTCGAAAGAAAAGGTGACGGCGGCGTTCAAGATCATCACCAAGGATCCGGCGGTCAAAGGCATTCTGATCAACATCTTCGGCGGCATCATGAAATGCGACATCATCGCCGAGGGCGTGATCGCCGCGGTCAAGGAGGTCGGCCTGCAAGTGCCGCTAGTGGTGCGGCTGGAAGGCACCAATGCCGAGCTCGGCAAGAAGATCATCAACGACAGCGGGCTGAACGTGGTGTCGGCAGACGATCTCGACGATGCAGCCAAGAAGATCGTCGCGGCGGTGAAGGGCGTCTGATGCAGCGGATGCTGGCCCTAGCGCTGACCGGCATGGCCCTTTGGGCCAGCGCTGCTGCGGCCGCGGATAGTTCGAAGTCGCCCGCCTGGATCGGCAAGAGGGTCAGTCTCTTCATGAACTTATGTCCGGCAACGGCGCCCAGCTTCGGCCGGTTCAACGCGGTTGCCCGGCAAAGCGGGTTCAAGGCCGGATCCGACGGGCTGCAAGTCTACAAGGCTACGGAAATCGTTGCCTCAATCAAGAGTTCGAGTGGTCGCTGCGACTGCCTGGTCTCCTTCGGCACCAACGATCCGAAGCTGGCCGCCAACATGATCCTGAAAAGGCTTCTGACCAAATATGGCAGCAGTTTCCAAGCCGATGATGACCCCAAGTCCCTTGGTGAATTGAGAACGTCTGGCGGCAATTTATCGGTGCAGATCGTGACGATCCGGCGCGCCGGGGGCCGATGGATCGGTGCTGTCGTTCACGGAAACCAAAAATGCCCAGCTTGAAAACAGAACTTCAGGGTCAAGGTCGATAGGCGATGCCTCCGCACAAGATAAACCTCGTCGAGGCGGCGGATCAGAAGATCAAGAAGGTCTTCGATCCGCATATCGCCGGCGACGTGAACGACAGCCAGGTCAAGATCGCCAAGTTCGGCGACGTCTTCGACTGGCACGCGCATGACAATGAGGACGAGGCGTTCCTGGTGCTGCGCGGGCGCATCGCCATCGATTTCCGCGACGGCACGGTGGAGCTTTCCAGCGGCGAGTTCATTGTCGTGCCGCGCGCCGTCGAGCACCGGCCGCGCTCGCTAAGCGAGGAGCCGGTGGTGCTGATGTTCGAGCCGGCAACGACGCTCAACACCGGCAATGCCAAAAGCGACCTTACCGTCGCCGAGCTGAAGCGGTTGTGACCATGAGCGCGCGGCCTTCCCCGATCAACGGTTTTTAAAAAGGACCATCATGTCCATTCTCGTCGACAAGAACACCAAGGTGCTGGTGCAGGGCCTGACCGGCAAGACCGGCACGTTCCACACCGAACAGGCGCTGGCCTATCACGGCACGAAAATGGTCGGCGGCATCCACCCCAAGAAAGGCGGCGAAACCTGGACCGGCGCCAAGGGCGAGGCACTGCCGATCTTCGCCACCGTAGCCGAAGGCAAGGCCAGGACCGGCGCCAATGCCTCCGTCGTCTACGTGCCGCCGGCAGGGGCCGCGGAAGCGATCCTGGAAGCGATCGAGGCCGAGATCCCGCTGATCGTCTGCATCACCGAGGGCATACCGGTGATGGACATGATCAAGGTCAAGGCGAGGCTCGACCGCTCGACGTCGCGGTTGATCGGGCCGAACTGCCCCGGCGTGCTGACCCCCGACGAATGCAAGATCGGCATCATGCCCGGCAACATCTTCCGCAAGGGCTCGGTCGGCGTTGTTTCCCGCTCGGGAACGCTTACCTATGAGGCGGTGTTCCAGACCACCAATGTCGGCCTCGGCCAGACCACCGCCGTCGGCATCGGCGGCGATCCGGTCAAAGGCACGGAGTTCATCGATGTGCTGGAGATGTTCCTCGCCGACGACGAGACCAAGTCGATCATCATGATCGGTGAGATCGGCGGTTCGGCCGAGGAAGATGCCGCGCAGTTCCTCAAGGACGAGGCAAAGCGCGGCCGCAGCAAGCCAATGGCCGGCTTCATCGCCGGGCGCACCGCGCCGGCGGGCCGCACCATGGGCCATGCGGGCGCGGTCATCTCCGGCGGCAAGGGCGGCGCCGAGGACAAGATCGCGGCGATGGAATCGGCCGGCATCAAGGTTTCGCCGTCGCCGGCCCGGCTCGGCACGACGCTGGTCGAGGCGATCAAGGGTTAGGGAATGGTGAATAGTGAATGGTGAATGGGTGAGGAACGGATGAGTGATGGGGCGAGCGAGGGACCTCCCCTTTTTCCCATTCACCAATCACTATTCACCATTCACTTCTGAAAAGGAGACGGGGCAGGCGCTCCGCGGAAAAAAATGGCAAGACAAGATCAGGCCAACGACCAGTTTTCGCTTACCTCTTTCCTCTATGGCGGCAATGCCGATTATATCGACGCGCTCTATGCCGCCTATGAGGACGATCCCGCTTCGGTCGATCCCGAATGGCAGGACTTCTTCGCGGCGCTGAAGGACGACGCCGGCGACGTGCGCAGGAACGCCAAGGGCGCCTCTTGGGCCAAGCCCTCCTGGCCGATGCAGGCCAATGGCGAGCTGGTCTCGGCGCTGGACGGCAATTGGGGCCTGGTCGAAAAGCACATCGAAAAGAAGGTCAAGGACAGGGCCGCCGGCAACGGCGCAGCGCTTTCCGACGCCGACGTGCATCAGGCGACGCGCGATTCCGTCCGCGCCATCATGATGATCCGCGCCTTCCGCATGCGCGGCCACCTGCACGCCAATCTCGATCCGCTTGGCATTGCCAAGCCGCTCGAGGATTATAACGAGCTGTCGCCGGAGAATTACGGCTTCACCGAAGCCGACTACGACCGGCCGATCTTCCTCGACAATGTGCTCGGGCTGGAATTCGGCACCATCCGGCAGATGCTCGATATCCTGACCCGGACCTATTGCTCGACGCTCGGCGTCGAATTCATGCATATTTCCGATCCCGAGGAGAAGGCCTGGATCCAGGCGCGCATCGAGGGCACCGACAAGGAGATCTCCTTCACCGCCGCCGGCAAGAAGGCGATTCTGCAGAAGCTGGTCGAGGCGGAAGGCTTCGAGCAATTCATCGACGTCAAGTACAAGGGCACCAAGCGCTTCGGCCTTGATGGCGGCGAGTCGCTGATCCCGGCGCTGGAGCAGATCATCAAGCGCGGCGGCCAGCTCGGCATGAAGGAGATCGTGCTCGGCATGGCGCATCGCGGCCGGCTGAACGTGCTGTCGCAGGTGATGGCCAAGCCGCACCGCGCCATTTTCCATGAGTTCAAGGGCGGCTCCGCCGCGCCCGACGAGGTCGAAGGCTCGGGCGACGTGAAGTACCATCTCGGTGCCTCGTCGGATCGCGAGTTCGACGGCAACAAGGTGCATCTGTCGCTGACCGCAAATCCTTCGCATCTGGAAATCGTCGACCCGGTGGTGATGGGCAAGTCGCGTGCCAAGCAGGATTATCTGTTCGGCCGCAGCCGCGAGGAGATCGTGCCGCTGGAAGAGCGCGCCAAGGTGCTGCCGCTGCTGTTGCATGGCGACGCGGCCTTTGCCGGCCAGGGCGTGATTGCCGAAATCCTCGGCCTGTCGGGCCTGCGCGGCCACCGCGTCGCCGGCACGCTGCATTTCATCATCAACAACCAGATCGGCTTCACCACCAACCCGCGCTTCTCGCGCTCGTCGCCCTATCCGTCCGACGTGGCCAAGATGATCGAAGCGCCGATCTTCCACGTCAATGGCGACGATCCGGAAGCGGTGGTCCATGCCACCAAGGTGGCGATCGAATTCCGCATGAAGTTCCACAAGCCTGTCGTGGTGGACATGTTCTGCTATCGCCGGTTCGGCCATAATGAGGGCGACGAGCCGGCCTTCACCCAGCCGATTATGTATCGCAAGATCCGCAACCAGAAGACGACCATGCAGATCTATGCCGACCGGCTGATCGCGGAAGGCCACATCACCCAGGCCGAGCTCGAAAAGGTGAAGGCCGATTGGCGGGCGCATCTCGAGCAGGAATTCGAGGTCGGCCAGCACTATAAGCCGAACAAGGCGGATTGGCTGGACGGCGCCTGGTCCGGCCTGCGCTCGGCCGACAACCAGGACGAACAGCGGCGCGGCAAGACCGCGGTGCCGGTCAAGACGCTGAAGGAGATCGGCAAGAAGCTGACCGAGGTGCCGAAGGATTTCGAGGCGCACAAGACGATCATCCGCTTCCTCGACAACCGCCGCCAGGCGATCGAGTCGGGCGAAGGCATCGACTGGTCGACGGCCGAGGCGCTGGCCTTCGGCGCCATCCTGCTCGACGGCAATCCGATCCGGCTGTCCGGCCAGGATTCGGAGCGCGGCACGTTCTCGCAACGCCATTCCGTGCTCTACGACCAGCGCGACGAGACACGCTACATTCCGCTCAACAATCTGTCGGCGGCGCAGGCCGGTTTCGAGGTCATCAACTCGATGCTGTCGGAAGAGGCCGTGCTCGGCTTCGAATATGGCTACTCGCTGGCCGAGCCGAAGGCGCTGACGCTGTGGGAAGCGCAGTTCGGCGACTTCGCCAACGGCGCCCAGGTGGTGTTCGACCAGTTCATCTCGTCGGGCGAGCGCAAATGGCTCAGAATGTCGGGCCTCGTCTGCCTGCTGCCGCACGGCTATGAAGGCCAGGGGCCGGAGCACTCATCGGCCCGGCTCGAGCGCTTCCTGCAGCTTTGCGCCGAAGACAATATGCAGGTCGCCAACGTCACGACGCCGGCCAATTACTTCCACATCTTGCGCCGGCAATTGAAGCGGGACTTCCGCAAGCCGCTGATCCTGATGACGCCGAAGTCGCTGCTGCGCCACAAGCGGGCGGTATCGACGCTGCCGGAGATGTCGGGCGAAAGCGCCTTTCACCGGCTGTTGTGGGACGATGCCCAGCTGCTGTCGGGCCAGGCCATCAAGCTCACCAAGGATTCGAAGATCCGCCGTGTCGTGCTCTGTTCGGGCAAGGTCTATTACGACCTCTACGAGGAGCGCGAGAAGCGCGGCATCAACGACATCTACTTGCTGCGCGTCGAGCAGCTCTATCCGTTCCCGGCCAAGGCGCTGATCACCGAACTGTCGCGCTTCCGCAATGCCGAGATGGTCTGGTGCCAGGAGGAGCCCAAGAACATGGGCGCCTGGTCATTCATCGATCCGTATCTCGAATGGGTGCTGGCGCATATCGACGCCAAGCATCAGCGGGTGCGCTATACCGGCCGGCCGGCCGCCGCCTCGCCGGCGACCGGATTGATGTCGAAGCATCTCGCCCAGCTTGCCGCCTTGCTCGACGACGCGCTTGGTGAATAGAACAGAACCGAAAGAAACGGACAGGCACAATGGCAACCGAAATCCGCGTCCCGACACTTGGTGAATCCGTCACCGAGGCAACCATCGGCAAATGGTTCAAGAAGGTCGGCGACGCGATCGCCGCCGATGAGCCGTTGGTTGAGCTCGAAACCGACAAGGTGACGGTGGAAGTGCCGGCCGCCGCCGCGGGCACGCTCGCCGAGATCGCCGTCAAGGAAGGCGAGACGGTCGGCGTCGGCGCACTGCTCGGCACGATTTCGGCAGGCGCCGGCGCGGCAGCCAATGCCGCCGCTCCGGCAACGAAGCAGGAGGCGGTGTCGCAGGCCTCGGCTCCGACTGCGGCCTCGAGCGTCAAGCAGGCCGCTGCCGAGACGGCCAAGATCGCCGGCGACGCCGGCGCGATCGAGACGCGCACCATGCCGCCGGCGCCGTCGGCGGCAAAGCTGCTGGCCGAGCACAATCTTGCAGTCGACCAGGTGTCGGGCTCGGGCAAGCGCGGCCAGGTGCTGAAAGGCGACGTGCTCGACCTTATCGCCAGGGGCGCACCGTCGCAGCCGGCCGAAATGCCGAAGGCAGCGCCTGTACCGGCACCCGTTGCCGCGCGCGCGCCGTCCCCGGCCGACGATGCGTCGCGCGAGGAGCGCGTGCGCATGACCAAGCTGCGCCAGACCATCGCGCGCCGCCTCAAGGAAGCGCAATCGACCGCCGCCATGCTGACCACCTTCAACGAGGTCGACATGAGCGCGGTGATGGCGCTGAGGGGCAAATACAAGGACGTGTTCGAGAAGAAGCACGGCGTGAAGCTCGGGTTCATGGGCTTCTTCACCAAGGCCGTCACCCATGCGCTGAAGGAGATCCCGTCGGTCAATGCCGAGATCGACGGCACCGACATCATCTTCAAGAACTACGCGCATATCGGCGTTGCCGTCGGTACAGAGAAAGGCCTTGTCGTGCCGGTTGTGCGCAATGCCGACCAGATGTCCATCGCCGAAATCGAGAAGGACATCGGCAGGCTGGGGCTTGCGGCGCGCGACGGCAAGCTCTCCGTCGCCGATATGCAAGGCGGCACGTTCACGATTTCCAACGGTGGCGTTTACGGGTCGCTGATGTCGACGCCGATCCTCAATGCGCCGCAGTCCGGCATTCTGGGTATGCACAAGATCCAGGAGCGGCCGGTGGTGGTCGGCGGCCAGATCGTCATCCGGCCGATGATGTATCTGGCGCTATCCTACGACCACCGCATCGTCGACGGCAAGGAAGCGGTGACCTTCCTGGTGCGGGTCAAGGAAAGCCTGGAGGATCCTGAGCGGCTGGTGCTCGACCTCTAGGGGCGGCCGACGTGAGCCGGAGCATGGATCTGCGCCGCCGGATGAGTTCGTCTCGTTTCCGGTCCGGTTTGTTTGTCACAATCTGCGCACTCGGCGTGCAGACGGTCTCCGCGGCCCTCGCCGCCTGCCCGCTCGAGCTCGCCGTCTATGGCGATCCTGAAAACGCCGCCGAGATCGATTTCAGGCCGACCGGCGAGTCGGCCGCCGTCACCAACAGCTTCAAGATGGTGCTCGACAAGGGCGTCGTGCTCGACGGCATCGTCATGTGGACCGAGGGCGCGGCGCGGCCGCATGGCTCGCTGATGTACAAATGCCCGGCCGGCGACGTCACCGGCGACGAGCTCGCCGCCTGCACCGTGTGGGAGGGCGTCATCTACACTGCCGACGACCAGGGCAATATCGCGTTGCTGCCGGGCGAAGGAAAGGATGCGCCGAAGAAGCTGATCTTGCCTGACTTGGGAGCGTCGTTGCAGATGTCGGCGGCCTATGGCGCCAACGGCTTTTCCAAGGTGCCCTGGGACGTCTTTGCCCTGAAGGGATGTCAGGAATGAGCGCGAGCGGAAAGATCCTGCTGGTGACCGGCGGCAGCCGCGGCATTGGTGCCGCTACATGCAGGCTTGCCGCCAAGGCCGGCTATCGCATTGCGGTCAATTACGCGTCGAATGCAAAAGCCGCCGAAGCGGTGGTCGCCGACATCGAGGCCGCTGGCGGAGAAGCCTTCACAGTCAAGGCCGATGTCGGCAGCGAGACGGACGTATTGGCCATGTTCGAGGCTGTCGATGGCCGTTTCGGTCGGCTCGACGCGCTCGTCAACAATGCCGGCGTGGTCGACCAGAGCGCGTGCGTCGACGAGCTTAGCGCTGCAAGGCTGGAGCGCATGATGCGCATCAATGTGATCGCGCCGATGCTTTGCGCCCGCGAGGCGGTGAAGCGGATGTCGACCAGGCATGGCGGCAAGGGCGGCGCCATCGTCAATGTTTCTTCGATCGCGGCAAGGCTTGGCGGGCCGGGTCAATATGTCGACTACGCCGCCTCCAAGGGCGCGGTCGATTCCTTCACCATCGGGCTTGCCCGCGAAGTGGCCGGCGAAGGCATTCGTGTCAACGCGGTCAGCCCGGGCATCATCGACACCGAAATTCATGCCTCCGGCGGGCAGCCGGATCGCGTCGAGAGAATGCGCAAGGTGGTGCCCATGCAGCGCGTCGGCACCGCCGAGGAAGTCGCGGCCGCAATTCTCTGGCTGCTGTCGGACGAGGCGTCCTACACAACAGGCGCCAATCTGGAAATCGGCGGCGGCCGCTAAAGCAAAAGGGACAGTATCATGGCCTATGACGTCGTTATCATCGGATCGGGACCAGGCGGCTACGTCTGCGCCATCAAGGCGGCGCAGCTCGGTCTGAAGACGGCGGTAGTCGAAAAGAACCCGACCTTCGGCGGTACCTGCCTCAACATCGGCTGCATCCCGTCAAAGGCGCTGCTGCACGCGTCCGAGATGTTTGCCGAGGCCGGCCATTCCTTCGAGGCGCTCGGCGTCGAGATCGGCGCGCCCAAGCTCAATCTTGGGAAGATGATGGCACACAAGGATGCGACGGTGACGGCCAATGTCAATGGCGTCGCCTTCCTGTTCAAGAAGAACAAGATCGACAGTTTTCGTGGCACCGGCAAGGTAGTTGCGGCCGGCAAGGTGTCGGTGACCTCCGATGACGGCAAGGTCGAGGAGATCGAGACCAAGAACATCGTCATCGCCACCGGCTCCGACGTCGCCGGCATTCCCGGCGTCAAGGTCGATTTCGACGAGAAGGTGATCATATCGTCGACCGGCGCGCTGTCGCTGGACAAGGTGCCGGGCCATCTGGTGGTGGTCGGCGGCGGTGTCATCGGTCTGGAACTCGGCTCGGTATGGGCGCGGCTCGGCGCCAAAGTCACCGTGGTCGAGTTCCTTGACACCATCCTGGGCGGCATGGATGGCGAGGTCTCCAAGCAATTCCAGCGCCTGCTGTCGAAGCAGGGCTTTGAATTCAGGCTGGGCGCCAAGGTGACCGGCGTCGCCAAGGCCAAGAAGGGGGCGACGGTCACCTTCGAGCCGGTCAAAGGCGGTGCGGCCGAGACGATCGAGGCGGACGCGGTGCTGATTTCGACGGGACGACGGGCCTATTCGGACGCTCTCGGGCTGAAGGAGACCGGCGTCGACGTCGATGAGCGCGGCCGGGTCAAGACCGACGGCCATCTCAGGACCAACGTGCCTGGCATCTATGCCATCGGCGATGTCATCGCCGGGCCGATGCTTGCACACAAGGCTGAGGACGAGGGCGTGGCGGTGGCCGAAACCATCGCCGGCCAGGCCGGTCATGTGAACTATGACGTGATTCCGAGCGTCGTCTACACCACGCCGGAAATCGCCTCGATCGGCAAGACCGAAGAAGAATTGAAAAAGGCCGGCGTCGACTACAAGGCCGGAAAATTCCCGTTCAGCGCCAATGGCCGCGCGCGCGCCATGCTGCACACCGACGGCTTTGTGAAAATCCTGGCCGACAAGGCCAGCGACCGTGTGCTCGGCGTCCACATCGTCGGCTTCGGCGCCGGCGAGATGATCCACGAGGCGGCCGTGCTGATGGAATTTGGCGGCTCGTCGGAAGACCTAGCCCGCACCTGTCACGCCCATCCGACAATGTCGGAAGCGGTGAAGGAGGCGGCACTGGCGACGTTCTTCAAGCCGATCCATATCTGAGCGGTTGAATCGCAGGCGACGGTGGCGATTGGCGAAAGCGGGGCTGATAGCCAATCTCCCCCCAAGTGGGGGAGATGTCCGGCAGGACAGAGAGGGGCGCGAAGGAGATAGTGTGCTGGAGGTTCTGCAAAAAGTTTTGGAGAGAGAACGGCGCCTGCTCTGAGGGGCGAGCGGCCATGGCACGGTGGTGACATTGCGATCACCGATTCCCGTGGAAGGGGAAGTGCCATGACCAATCGAGACGTTAGACTGAGCAGAGGCGAGTTGAAAGCGTTGCT
>NZ_JAMYUM010000009.1:0-242891 GCF_040322975.1 Mesorhizobium sp. M0074 | reverse complement strand
TCACCGTGATTTCGACTGTCGTGAATGGGTCAGATCGCGTCGATGCATGGGGGCGCCTGAACGTCCGCTTCTCACATTCCAAGCCTCCAAGCCGCAAGTCCGCTTCCGGCCCCGAAACGGTCATTTCGGATGACAGGTTGCGTGAAGCGGTCCGCGTGGTGCTGGGTGGCGCAAGAAGGATGGTTCAGTCGAAGAAGCCTGCATCCTCTTCCCGGAGATACTTCCTGCCTGCTTCGGCGTCGATATCGAGGCCCAGCCCCGGCGCTTGCAGCAGGTCCACCATGCTGTCCTTCACGATCTGCGACGGCAGGCCGATTACGAGGTCCTCCCACCAGGGGTCGGAGGCGCTCGGGTATTCGAAGGCAATGAAGTTGGCGGGCAGGGTGGCGCAGACATTGATCAGCGCGCCGAGGCCGAGAAGGCCGTTCGCGGTGCCGTGCGGTGCCATCAGGATCGAGTGCATACAGGCGTGCTCGGCGACCCATTTGAGCTCGGCAATGCCGCCAATATCGGCCGGATCGGGGCCGATGACGCGCACCGCCTGCGTTTCGATCAGCTCCTTGAAATTGTGCCGCAGGTATATCTGCTCGCCGGTATGAATTGGCGTCGAGGTTGAGGTGGTCAGTTCCCGATAGGCCTGCGGATTGACCCACGGCACATAGTCGCCGGTCAGCATGTCCTCGAGCCACATCAAATTGTACTTCTCGACCGCGCGAGCGAACTTGATTGCATCGGGCAGCATCCAGCCGGGGCCGCAGTCGAGCGCCAGGCCGACCCTGTCGCCCAGGAAATGCTGGCGCGAATGGATGCAAAACCCGATCGCGTGCTGTTTCCGAAGAGCAATTTGAGGTGAACTTCCTCAGGCCACGCCCGGGCGGAGCCATCGCCCGCCCGCGTCGCGGCAGGCAAGCCCGGATACTCTAACGTGTGCGTCCAATCCTCCTGACTCGTTCCTGTCGACATGGCTTGCGATCTCCGACTCAGGCGGAACCCATGATTCACAACCGACCCCAAGGAACACTGTTGCCGCCCATCTAGCCGTCTTATCGGTATCGGCGAAGCCGCTGATCTGTGCTAAGCCGCCGCCCGAATAGCCAAAGGAGTACACCCGTGAGCGAGCCGACCGTGGCCGAGGCGACCGACAGCATCTATGCATCGCTCCGGGTGAACAATGCCGACATCGACGCACATATCGCGGCGCTCAAAGCAGCGCTGGCGCGAGAGGGGATAGAACAAGCGGTGTTCGATCCGACCAGGCTGGCGCAGAACAACCGTTCGGGCCGCAAGCTAATGCAGGCTTATTTTCGGCAGCGCGGCGTGAGCGTGAGGTTTTCGGCCTCGTAGGGGCGCACGCTGAGGTGCCACGGCCCGCCGGCAATCATTGTGGTCCAAGATCCCGCGGGGAGTTCAGGCAAGTCCGCTTTTGGCTTCTGTAGGCCGGCATGCAGCTTCCGGCCCCGCCGACGTCAAAGCATCTAGGAAATCGGCCGACAAATGGTCAATTCAATCACCTGCTCCGGCTGCCGAGTACATCAGCGACCGATTCGCCGCTTCTGGCTTGCGGATTTGACCGGCTCAATCGCATGAATCTGCCGCTTTGAGCGCTTCGGCGCGGTCAGATTTGTCTAACGCTCCTATCCATCGAACCGACGCGAAGAATCGTGGATAGTCGCCCGAACACAAATCGAACAAGCGGAGAAACGTCGCCACCCGATCGCCGTAGACGGAAGTCGCGGCGAGCTTCGCGTTGTTGATCGGAGAATCGAACCAGACATCGTATCTCCGGTATCCACGCCAGCGACTGTCGCGCATCTCTCGGTAGCGCATCCGCAGCCGTTCGATCGCGGCTATCTTTGCGGCCCGCTTTTGCTCAGAGGTAGCGCTGTCGTCATAGACGTGCCTTAGCTCGTCTCGGGTCTGCGACACCAGCGCAAGAAATTGAGCTCTGCGCCTCCGGTCGGCTTCGTAACGGCGCAAACCGGCAGTATCCCCATTCGCGCGCAGCCATTTTCTTACACCGGTTGTTTCGACAGCGGTAGCGAACGCTTCGTTGAACCCGGAATCGTCCTGTACGTAGACGCGCTGGTGGGCCAGCTCATGGAACACCAGCCCTGCAAAACCCGCTTCATCTTGGCTGAGCATGGTGCTTAGCAGCGGGTCACTTGACCAGCCGAGTGTGGAATATGCAGTGATGCCCGTCACATAGACGTCCAGGCCCTGTCTCTGAAGTTCGACAGCGGTTTCAATCGCAGACCTTTTGGAGAAGTATCCTCGGTACGGAACGCATCCGAACACTGGAAAGCACCATGTTCGTGGCGTCAGCGAGAATTCCGGCGCTGCGAAGATGGCCCATGTCACCGCGTCCCGACCAACGTCAACATAGCTGCGGTAGCTATTGTTGTCCGGCAGCGCTAGTTCATCTATCGCAAACTGTCGGATGGCGCTCGCCGATGCCATTCGAGCGCGCAATGTCCCAGGGGTCGAAGGATTGTCGATCAGCTCTCCTACATCCTGGCGCGCCGCCATGATCTCCACGTGACCCTTCAAGGATTGTGCGTAGTAGGAAATGCTGGTGCAACCTGCCACGCCGGACATCACGATCATCGCAGCAACCGAACGAAAAAAAGCATGCATCATGCCCATGGCATCGCTCACACGTCCGGATAGGGCAAATGTCGCAACTACGCCCGGTCCCAAACAGTCGCGCCAATTTGGTTAAGATCCTGGATGGGGTTTAGGTTAGACGTTCGTCCTCGGCAAGATTGCCACAATTCGGTCCCTCGCCGCCAAATTGCCGAATGTCCGGACACGGCGGACTGAAGCAACGCAGCATTTTCCACTTTGAGGCGAAGTAATTCTCAACTATGGTCCGCCAGGCTTTTGGCATGGGGGGGAATATTGCCGATGGTTTTATCACGCAGGGATGTCGTGCTCGGCGGCCTGGCGCTGGTCGCGGTGGGTGCAACCAGCAATATTGTTCAAGCAGCGGCGGCAAAATCCTTTTTCGCCGGTACCGCCAGCGACAACAATTTTGTGTATCGCAAGACCAACTTCGCCAAGATCGACAAGAGATGGCATCGCCAGATCGTCAAGTATTTCAGCAGCGAGCCGGTCGGCACCGTCGTGGTCGATACCCGCCACCACTTCCTCTACGTCATCATGGAAAACAAGACCGCCATCCGCTACGGCGTCGGCGTCGGCAAGGACGGCTTCAAATGGTACGGCCGCGCGACGATCGACCGCCGCGCACTGTGGCCGCAATGGGTCCCGCCCCCCGAAATGCGTAAGCGCAAGCCGGACCTACCGCCCATGGTCGCAGGCGGCGCGTCCAACAATCCGCTCGGGCCGCGCGCGCTCTATCTGCACCGCAACGGCGCCGACACCGGCTACCGTCTGCATGGCACGCTGGAGCCGTGGAGCATCGGCACCGACGCTTCTAGCGGCTGCATCCGCATGTTCCCGGAAGACATCATCGACCTCTACCAGCGCTGCCCGATCGGCACCGCGGTGCAGGTCTTGCCGCACATCGCCGACCAGGCGCCCGCTTCCACCACTGTCGAATGATTGGCGCCTCATGAACCGCATGATTGAAAACACGCGCCGGCTGCTCGCCGCGGGCCTGCTGGTGCTGGCCGCATCCTGCTCGACCAGCAACACGCTGGCCCCTTCCACGCCCGACGTCACCAACACCGAGGTTGCCGGCTTCCAGAACGTGCAGCCGGGCAGCGAGGAGGATTTTATCCTCAATGTCGGCCGCCGCACCTATTTCACGCAAGGTTCGGCCGCGCTCGATTCTGTCGCCAAGGCCACCCTCGACACCCAGATCGCCTGGCTAGCAAAGCATCCGCGCTGGCTGCTCAAGCTGCAGGGTTTCGCCGACGATCCCGGCGCAAGTGAAATGGCGCTGTCGCAGCAGCGCGCCGATGCGGTGATGGACTACCTCGCCGCCGGCGGCATAGACCGCAACCGCATGTGGGCCAAGGGCTACGGCAAGGACAGGCTCGTCCGCGAGTGCCCCGACACCGCCTGCAGGTCGCAGAACCGCCGCGTTGTGTCTAATTTGCGCGATGAGAGGGACGAGCCGTAGGGGACTGCTGTTCTGCTTGTGACCCGAAGCAGAGTCTCACAGGCGACGGCGGCATGGCTGCTTTGCGCCTAATGTCGGTCATCTGGCTCGCGTTCTTTGATTCCCCGAAGCGGACGCAGCGGCATGCGTCGCCAGGATAGTAATTGCGGACGCAGCTGTCACTGGTTCAGGCAAGGCGGCAAGTAGACGACCAAGGTCAGTCCGGAATACCGGCACGGCGCAGGAGCGTGACAATCTAATCGAGTACCTCCGCCTCCCTGTAGGGCTCCTAGCGACGAAAGACTTTGAGTGTGAAGCGCGGATGGGCCTGGGGCATTACCGCGATCGTCTCCGCGGCCGCATCAGGCTGGCCATCGGCCAGCCTGGCAAGTCGCAACATAAAACTGAGGAAATGAAGGTGTTTGGTACGCATCGGCGCCCTGAGCGTGAGGGCCACCAGCGCTCGTGGCCCACTTCAAGGGTCGTTTGCAGCCCATGACTTCTGCTGGGCCGCATACGGTCGGCCGTCACTCCGGCAACCCCGCGAACCGCATCTGCTTGATCCAGCGGTTGAGGCTTCCGGGTGCGGTCCAAATCTTGTCCCACTCCCTGCGTTCTTTACTGATGGATTCACTGGGAGTGTTCTGGAGGAAAACCGCAAGCGCTTCCTTTGCCTCTCGCTTGTTTCCTAGACAAGCGTGGATCCCCGCAAGCATGCGCTGTGCGCCGCTCGGGATCCTGGACATTTTCCGCATCGCAGCCAGCGCCGCCCCACAATCATTCTTTTCCCAGAGCGCCCAGCCCATCTGCCAGTGGAACCAGTTAGGGTGGAAGGGATCGATGCCTTTGGCCTGCTCGATCCGATCGATCGCTTCGTCGGCGCGGCCAACATACAGCAGCACGTTCGTACTCATGACGAGGATATGCGAGTTGCTCGGGTTCAAGGCGATCGCCTGATCGTACTGGGCAAGGGCCTGCTCGACCTCTCCGGCTTCGGTGTGGATGCTGGCGCGGACCTCATGCGCTTCAGCGTCATCAGGAGCGAGCAGGATGGCGTTGTCGGCGTATTCGGCAGCGAGTTTCAACGCCTCGTTCCGGTTGTGTTCCTGCGCGTGCCACCCGAATACCGCGTCATTGCGATAGTACCAGGCCAGCCCGATATAGCCGAACTGGGAGTTCGGATCCTCTTCGATCGCCTTGAGGCTGAACTGCCTTAACAGCTCGTTCCCCTCGGCTGAGATATCCTCTCCGATCTTGGCCCTCCCCATCAGGTAATAGCGGAGCGCGCTGACCTGCGCGGCATCGCTCTGTGGCAACGGTCGCTCGATCCTTATTCCGACCCGATCCGCAAGCGTGCGGATGATTTCCTCCTGGACGACGAAAAGATCGCCAATCTCTCGGTTGTAGGAGTTGGCCCAGACATGTGATCCGTCATGCGCATTCAGCAACTGGGCGGACACTTTCAGCCGGTCTCCGATCTTCTGCTGGCTGCCTTCGAGCAGGTAGTCGACGCCGAGTTCATCTCCAATCTGTCTGGCGTCGATCGGCTTACCGCGGTACCTGAAGCTCGAGTTCCGGGCGATGACGGCATAAGTCTTGCTCCGCGCCAGCTCGGTGATGATCCCCTCGGCAACGGCATCGCTGAGATATCCCTTGTCCACACCGGCACTGAAGTCGTCGAAGGGAAGGATCCCAATCCTGGGCATGTCGCTCGAACGAACGGGAGCGGCTCGCCAGGCTTCCGCGCCGTAGTATGCGCCGATCGCTGCCACAAGGAGAGCGAGTGCAGCAAGAATGAAGCCGCGCTGCGAGAATCGTGTCCTGGCACGTTCCGTGCCGGCTGCGGCGTTTGGGTCCGCCGCGTCCGATAGATCGGCGTTCAGTCGGTAGCCTCTCTTTGGGACGGTTTCCACCATCACGTGCGCGTCGTCCCCCAACGCGCGGCGGATATCGGCAATGCATTGAGTGAGGCTGTCGTCGGTCACGAAGGTCTCGGGCCAAACCGCCTGCATCAGCGCATCCTTGGAGACGATTTCGCCCGGTCGCGCCGCGAGCACCGAGAGCACCTCGGCGGACTGGCTGCGAAGATTGACCGCTTTGCCTTCGACGGTTCGGAGTTCTTTGCTTTTGGTCAGGAAGACGAAACCGCGGAAGGTGATCGTTTCAGCAGATTTCAGGTCAATTTCAGGAGCCGTTCGGGACATTTCACCTTCCTGGCGCGCTTCCTAGTTTAGCCCATTCGGCCTTCGCCTCCAAGCGATCCCAGCAGCACCGGATGAACAGAGGACGGCATGAATCGCACCAAGCTCATCATCGCTCTGGCTCTTCTCTTGGCAGTGCCAACGGCTGCGAAAGCAGATCCTCAATCTCTAAATGCAACCGCGCATGTAATTTCTCTTGTATTTGTCGATGGCCGCATCGATGAACGCCGAGAACAAAAATCTTTCGACACGATCAAAACCTGCCTCGCATGGAAGCACCAGGGGGAATTTCTTCCGCCGCAACCGGGTTCTTTTGCTTCTTTCGCGTACTGTGAGCTGACTAACGTTGGTCCTACTCGGACGGCCAGTATCTTCCAACTTACCCAGGAGGGTCAGTGAGGGCGACCCTCGATCGCCCCTGCCGCGCCGCCCGACGACGGCGACCCCGACGAACCGGACGACTTCCGCCCGCCGTGCCCGTGCTGCGGCGGCCGCATCATCGTCATCGAGCTGTTTGAACGGTGGAGGCAACCGCGCGGACCACCACACGGCTCCCGGTCGACCGGGAGCAGCACGCCATGACCCGGCATGGAATGGTTCAGCCTTCAGCTGCAGGCACTCAGCCTCCGGCAACGGATCGACGCACGTCCATGATGATCCTCGATGCTGAAGAGGTCGCGTCCAGCTGCCGACCAAGCCGACAACACCGCGCGGGGGCGCAACGAAGCGGTCTGTCCGCATTCACCCCAGCGCTTCCCGACGGCGGTCGCGCCATCGCCGACATCTGCCGAAATCCGAAATCCCCATAGCCATCGTCTGCGGCCCGCGGGTTCCTTCCTCGGGGACTTTCGTACGCCTGCCGGCGCCCGATACTCTTCACGTGAGCCGAACGGCGGCTTTAACTGGTCCCGCCGCAATAACCGGACGGACAGCAAACGGCCCCGTGCCGCAGGCAAGATCGGCGAAGACGAAGCGTCCCGGCCCCTCGGCCCTCGGACTCCATGCAGCAGGCCATAGGGCCTCGCGATGGGCCATATAGTTGGCTTCGATGACTTTCTGGTTGGCCGCCAGCCCGTTGGCGAACAACTCGTGATCGGATGCCATTTGCCGCTCGGGCTTGGAAAGTTGACGTTCTCCCGCCCAATCCCATCCAATTGCCGGGCGCGTAGGTAACGCGGATACTTCACCACTCCGAAATCACATGACACGCAGCCGCCGTCTCTGTCTAATCTTTGAACTTAAACATTTCATTGGAAAATAGCCGCAACCATCTTTCATCTTGCCGCGTATGGTCCGATCATCTGCCGGTGCAAGTTTGAGGACATGGAATGAAGAAGGTCGCAGCTCTCCTGGTACTTTCCCTCGTTACCATGCTGCCCGCCGTGGCAGCCGCGCAGTCCTACGTGCCGGAGCTTGGGCCATCGCCGCCGCAGGATGCTATGCAGCTGTATCCCGGCGGTGTCGAGAAGGCGCTGGCCGCGCTGCCGGACATCGTCAAGAAAGTCAAGGAAGTATCCGACGTTCCCGGCTGCGCCGTGGCGGTGGTGCATGGCGGCAAAATGATCTTTGACGAGGGCTATGGCCTTCGTGACAACCGGGACGACACTTCTAAGGTCAGCAGCACCACCATTTTCCAGGTCGCCTCGGTGTCGAAGTCGATCTCGGCCACGGTGGCCGCGATCGCCATGACGAAGGACCACAGCTTCGACTGGGATACCCCGGTCGGCAAGGTCTGGGACGGCTTTCGCCTCAATCTCGACTATGTCTCGGGCAACGCCACCATCGGCGATTTCTTCGCCCATCGCTCGGGTCTGCCGATGGCGGCGGGCGACGAACTCGAGGATCTCGGCTTCCAGCGCAAGCAGATCGTCGGGAGCCTGTGGATGGTGCCGCTTGATCCCTTCCGCATCTCCTATCACTACGCCAATTTCGGCACGACGATCGGCGCCGAGGCAGTGGCCCACGCCGAGAAACAGCCTTGGGAGCCGCTGGCCAAGAGCCTGTTGTTCGATCCGCTCGGCATGCGCTCCAGCAGCTATCGGCACGAGGACTTCATTGCCGCCGGCAAGAACCGCGCCCTGCTGCATGCGCGCGTGGCGGAGAATGTGTTCGAGCCGCTCTATGACCGCGACCCCGACCAGCAGGCGCCGGCGGGCGGCGTCTCCTCCAGCGTCCAGGATCTTGCCAAGTGGATGATCCTGCTGCTTGGCGACGGCACCTATAACGGTCAGCCCATGATCGACCCGAAGATCCTGCAGCCCGCCATCACACCGCAGAGCGTGACCTACCGCGGCGAGACGCCCGATACGCGGGCCAGCACCTATGGCTATGGCTTCAATGTGGGGGTGAACGCCAATGGGCGCACCACCATGGGCCATTCCGGCGCTTTCCTGCTCGGCGCCGGCACCACCTTCCAGATCTTGCCCTCGGCCGATGTCGGCATCGTCGTGCTCACCAACGGCTCCCCCGTCGGCGCCGCCGAGGCGGTCGCCGCCAGCTTCATGGACATCGTGCAATATGGCCAGGTCACCCGCGACTGGTATCCCTACATCAAGCCGCGGTTCATGGCCTATTACAAGCCGGTGGGCGACCTCGCCGGCAAGGACAAGCCGACGAACCCCGCCAAGGCGCGCAGTCCATCCTTCTACGAGGGCCAATATACGAGCAACTATTTCGACACCGCCACCGTGCGGGCCGATGGCGACAAGCTGATGCTCGAACTCGGCCCCAAGCCCATGCAGTTCACGCTCGAACACTGGGACGGCGATACCTACGCCCTCACGCCCCGCGGAGAGAACGCGCCGACCGGCTCGCTGTCATCGGTGAAGTTCGTCGGTTCCCCCGGCGGCATTCGCGCGCGAGTGATGACGGTGGACTATCTCAATGAGAACGGGTTGGGGCATTTTCAGAGGTAGGGGTGGGGGCGTCGGGTGCTCCATACACCCTATGCCGTCGAAAAGGCGAACCGGCCGTCTGCAAGGTGATGCCTGAGATGGCGGATTTGTGACGGTTCGCTTCCGGGCGTGGAAATCAGGAAGCCGGCATTTGCTAGGGAGCTTCCGACAAGCTACGTCGGCTTTGGCCAGCCGCTGATCCGAAGCAGACCGACGGCTCGAGGCCCAGAAACAGACCTTTGCCGAGCGGCGATCAGCTTGGCGCGATAACCTTACCCCTCCTTCGCTTTTCGGCGGCAGACATCGGCCTGCGCGAGGTGGGGCGTTCACTTGGAGGCGACTCCGGCGACGGCGAGTTTTGTTCCGTTCCGCCAAAGGGGGTTTGCTGGTGTGGATCTTGTTTTGGGGTATTCTCTTCGTTGAAGGATGGGCCTAGTCGACTTCGATTGCGGTCGCTTTAGCTCGGCCGCTCCGCTCGGGAGGAGCCTCTGATTGCGATGGCGCGCTTTGCCCACCTTGCCCTTCTCGCCTTTGGATTGTTGCCTGGAATTGCGCTGGCTGGGAAGCTTTTCGTCCCGAGCTGGATCAAAAACGATCCGGCAGCGAAGACGGTGGCTATCGAGATTGTCGCCGATTGGAACCAAGTCGAGCGGTACCGCAGGGACAACATCCGGACCGACATTATCGACTTCAACGGCTACTGGGACGGCAATCTCACGATCATCGTGCCAGAAGAATGGTCGGTCCAGATCGAGTTCATCAATGGCACGGTCTGATGGTGACCAGGGTTTATGCTCGGTCAGAGATGCCAGTGAAGTTGGAGGCTGAGGATGCGATTTGGGGGGCGTACACCGCGCCGCTAGAGGGGATCAAAATTAATGAGAGGAGACAACTCAACTTTGTTGCCCAGCAGGCGGGGAACTATTTCCTCGCCTGTCCGAGACAAACGCACCTGATGGACGGACACTGGATCGGTTTCGAGGTGAGAGGCAATCTTGAGCGGGCCGTGGCAATCGTCCATGAAGACAAGTTTCCGCAGGAGCAGCCACCAGGACGCCCTTAGCGTTGCGCGAGCAACCAGCGCTATGGCTTCGTCGTGGAGATCATTGCAAATCCATGGCGGCTTACCTTGAAACTCGAAAGTCTGGCCGCGCCCGACCGGTTTAGAACTGCCCCCGGTTGCCAAGCCACCAGGTCCAAGCTGAAGCATCCAAACAAGCCTTTGGCGCAGCCGGAGCATCGGCGAGGGCTAATTTGGGCCTAGTGTCGAAGCTCGGTGGAGCCGCCTTCCAAGCTTGATCCACAAGTCGCCTGTTGGCGCAGATGAGCCTACTTGGGCCGCTCCCGTGTGCGACCACTTTCCGCCCGATCGAGACTTAGAGCGCTCCCACGCGGAATAGTCCGAGCCGATGCGCCCGCCGGCTCGGTCGTGCCATTTCAAGACCCCGCGGTGCTTTTCCAGAGCGACTTTCGCCTATCGGAAGGAGTCGGGCGGATTCTCCCATAGCCGACAGTCCGCGTCCGGCCCCAATCAAGTCGTTTCGTAACCGGCAGCCGCTTGCGGGTAAGGTCCTGATAGGCGAAACTGATTGGAACCGGGAGGGTTTGCCACCTCGCCTCCGAGGTTGGCCGCCGACAGAGTGCTCCGAAATGGACCGCAAGCTCGCCGCCATCCTTGCTGCTGACGTTGTCGGATACTCTGCCATGATGGAGCGCGACGAGGCGGGTACGCATGAACGGGTGCGCGCCGATCATAAGGAACTTTTCGAACCGACAGTAGCGCGTCATCATGGCACTATCTTCAAGCTGATGGGCGACGGCCTGCTGGCGGAGTTTTCTTCTGTCGTCGAGGCGATGGAATGCGCGGTTTGGCTGCAACGTGGGCTGGCCGAGCGAAACGCATCGTTGCCGAAAGACCAGCGCGTGGAAGTGCGCATCGGCGTCAATCTTGGCGAGGTGATTGTCGAGGGTGACGATCGGTTTGGCGAGGGCGTAAATATCGCGGCGCGACTAGAACAACTTGCCGAGCCTGGCGGCATCTGGGTGTCTGCAAAGGTCGCGCGCGAGGTTGAGAAGAAGCTGGCTTTCGGCTTTCAGTCGATGGGCCCGCAGAAGGTCAAGAATATCTCGGAGCCGGTGGAGGCCTATCGTGTCACGATCGGCGGCAAGGCTAGGCCCAGGCGCGCGAGCCGCAACCGCTCGCGGCTGCCAGCCGTGGCGAGCTTCCTGGTGCTGGTCTTAGCAGTCACAGCGGTCCTGGCGTGGTGGCAGTTCTATGGAACAAAGCGCGAGATAGACCAGGGTGGTATCCCGACCGTTGCGGTTCTGCCGTTCAAGAACATGAGCGGCGACCCGAAGCTGGAGTATTTCAGCGACGGCATGACAGACAATTTGATCTCGATGCTGGCAGGCGTCACCGAACTTAAGGTGCTCTCGCGTAGCTCTACCTTTGTCTACAAGGACAAGCCAACCGATGTCCGCCAGATCGGCCAACAGTTGAACGCGGCCTACGTGATCGAGGGCGGCATCTGGAAGGAGACGGAGCGGGTGCGGATCACCGCGCAGCTGATCGACGCGCGCACAGGCGAAAATCTCTGGGCGGAAAAGTTCGATCGCTCGGGAAGCGATCCGCTTATGATGCAGGACGAGGCGATCGAACGCATCATTGGCACGCTCGGAGGTCAGCGCGGAAAAATGTACGACAGCGAATACAAGAAGGTCTGGGAAAAGGACACGCCGGATCTCGAAGAGTACGACTTCTTCCTTCGCTCCAATTTCTTCTTCGGGCAGTTCACGCCCGAGAGCCTGGTGAAGGCGACGGACATAATTCTTGAGGGCCTGGCCAAATTTCCCGACTCGTCGCTGTTATCGTGCGGACTGGCTTGGGATCACGTCTTGGCGGCCAACCTCGGCTTTGACGAAAAGCCTGACGAACATTGGCGCATGGCGTCCGAACTGGAAGCAAAGGTTCTTCCGCGGGCCAACCTCGGACCCGACGCAAGAAAAAGCTGTTTGTGGTCAAACGTCTACGTCAGCGCTCATGAGGGCAACTTCGATCTGTCTCTGCGCAGGGCCGACGAGGTGATTGCGCTTTCGCCCGGAGACGCGTTTCTCATCGGCGACCTTTCATCAGCAGCCCGCTTCAGCGGCCTGACAGACAAGGCCATTGAGCGAGCAGAATACGGGCTCAGGAACGATCCAAACTTCGCCGATTACTATCTCGTGATGAAGGCAAATGCCCTAACGGATATCGAAAAGTACGCCGAATCTGCTGCACTGATCACGAAGGCGTCAGACTTCCTGATCACCGTTCCGCTGCTACGTGCCATCAACGATGTCCATCTTGGAAAAACTGACGATGCACGCAGTGAAGTCCTCAAGGCGCTTGCCATGCAGCCGTGGCTTAAGGCCACGCGGTGGCGCGATATGACGTTCCATATCAATTCTGCAGTGATTGATCGACAGGTAGCCGACCTCGTCGCTGCGGGACTGCCAACGAAGTAGTTTCGGTTGGAAGCCGGAGTACAGGCGTGCAGTATCCTTCCCCGCGTCGTTAGTTGCTTTCAGGATGCACCGATTTGAATGTCAGCTTTGGACCCTCCGCAGCTGAAAAGCTGCCAGTCCGCGTCCAGCCCCGAAACGGTCATTCCGGATGACAGGTTGCGTGAAGCGGTCCGCGTGGTGCTGGGTGGCGCAAGAAGGATGGTTCAGTCGAAGAAGCCTGCATCCTCTTCCCGGAGATACTTCCTGCCTGCTTCGGCGTCGATATCGAGGCCCAGCCCCGGCGCTTGCAGCAGGTCCACCATGCTGTCCTTCACGATCTGCGACGGCAGGCCGATTACGAGGTCCTCCCACCAGGGGTCGGAGGCGCTCGGGTATTCGAAGGCAATGAAGTTGGCGGGCAGGGTGGCGCAGACATTGATCAGCGCGCCGAGGCCGAGAAGGCCGTTCGCGGTGCCGTGCGGTGCCATCAGGATCGAGTGCATACAGGCGTGCTCGGCGACCCATTTGAGCTCGGCAATGCCGCCAATATCGGCCGGATCGGGGCCGATGACGCGCACCGCCTGCGTTTCGATCAGCTCCTTGAAATTGTGCCGCAGGTATATCTGCTCGCCGGTATGAATTGGCGTCGAGGTTGAGGTGGTCAGTTCCCGATAGGCCTGCGGATTGACCCACGGCACATAGTCGCCGGTCAGCATGTCCTCGAGCCACATCAAATTGTACTTCTCGACCGCGCGAGCGAACTTGATTGCATCGGGCAGCATCCAGCCCGGGCCGCAGTCGAGCGCCAGGCTGACCTTGTCGCCCAGCACTTCCTTCATCGCGATCACGCAGTCGAGCATGTGGTTGAAACCGCGCTCGCTGATGACGCCCTGATCCATGGCACCGTGGTAGCCAGCCTTATTCTGCTTCACGCCGTAATGGAAGTCCTCGATGGTGTCCTTCATGTTGGAGTGGAACGAGATCCCTTGCTTGATCATGAAGAAATTCTGCGGCTGCTCCATCATCCATTTGACGTCAGCGGCGTAATCCTCCGGCCGGTCGCCGGTGCGTTTCTGGCGGATCGAGCCGTTATAGACGCGCACCTTGTCACGCACCTTGCCGCCGAGCAGTTTGTAGGCCGGCACGCCTGCAGCCTTGCCGGCAATGTCCCACAGCGCATGCTCGATGGCACTTACCGCCGCGCCATAGGGCTTGAAAGAGCCGCGTTGGCGGATCTTCAGCATCACCCGCTCGACGTCGGTAGGGTCCTCGCCGATCAGCGCCTCACGGAAATGCAGCACCCAAGGCTTGAGATAGGTCTTGGTGAACTCGACTTCGCCAAGGCCATAGAGGCCCTCGTCGGTAACGATGCGGACGATGGGATGTTTGCCGATGACGGCGCAGCGGAGATCGGTGATCTTCATCTTCGGTTCCTTTCGCCTCAGCTCCAGGTACGGTCCCAGGAATACTCGTTGTCCCAGTGATCCGTGGGCTGCCAGATGCCGGTGACACCCGGCTGCAGATGTTGCGAGATCACCTCGTCGACGACGTCGTCAATCCCCAGGCCAGGTTTGTCCGGAACAGTAATAAAGCCGTCCTTCACGAGCGGCTTGGGAACGCCGGTGACGATATCGTCCCACCAGTCGACATCGGCAGAGTGGTATTCGAGCGCCATGAAGTTTTCGGTCGCGGTCGCGACATGTGCCGCGGCCATTGCGGCGATCGGACTTTCGGCCATATGGATGGCCATTGCGACGCCGTGGTCCTGGGCCATGTCGCCGATCTTCTTGGTCTCGAGGATGCCCCCGCTGGTGAGCAGGTCCGGGTGGATAATGGAGAGGCCGCCGCTCTTGAGCAGAGGCTCGAAGCCTTCCTTAAGGTAGATGTCCTCGCCGGTGCAGATCGGCACCGTGGTGGCGGCCTGCAGTTGCCGGAACTGCTCGGTGTACTGCCATGGGATCACATCCTCGAGCCAGGCCGGCACGTATTTTTCAATCCGCCTGGCGAGCCGAATGCCGTCCTGCAGCGAGATGTGGCCGACATGGTCAATGGCGAGCGGAATATCCATGCCGATAACATCGCGAACCTCGGCAATGTATTGTTCAAGCAGGTCGAGGCCCTTGTCGGAAAAGTGGAGGCCGGTAAACGGATGGGGGACGTTATGCAAATCGTAAGCGGCATTGCGGGCGCGCCGCTCGTCCATGGTCTTGACCGGGCCGCGGCCGGGATGGATGCGGTACCCTTCAAGTGAACCGGCAGGGGAGACGACCGCACCGGGTACATCCGCGATCTGCATCAGCCCCAGATCCATCTTGAGGAAGGTGAAGCCGAGCGCCATGCGCTGCTTGAGGCGCTTGCCGGTCTCGGTGCCGCTCGGCACGGTAGCGTCGGTGTCGCAATAGACGCGCACCTTCTCCCGAAACCGGCCGCCGAGCATCTGGTAGATGGGAACGCCATAGGCCTTGCCGGCGAGATCCCACAACGCGATCTCGACCGCCGAGACGCCGCCGCCTTGCCGGCCGTGGCCACCGAACTGCTTGATCCGGCGAAACAGGCGGTCGATGTCGCAAGGGTTCTCGCCAAGCAGCCGGCTCTTCAGCATCAGCGCGTAGGTGGCACTGGCGCCGTCGCGCACCTCGCCAAGCCCGACGATGCCCTGGTTGGTGTAAATCTTGAGCAGGGTTGAGGTGAACGGCGCGCCGACGATTTCGGCTACCCGCATGTCGGTGATGCGAAGCTGGGATGGCTTGGAGTTCGCGTTCACCCGATTGAGCGCTTCGTCGGCGCCACTTGTCTTTGCCATGACTTATCCTCATTTTCGGCTTGTCGCCCCGCCCCCTGGGCCGGCATAGAGTGTTGCTAGCCCAGCTCAATCTCGTGGGCCTGCAGGTAGTCGCGGTCCATCTCAATACCGAGACCAGGCTTCGACGTCAGCTTGAGGCTGCCGTTCGAAATGTCGAGTGGTCTGTCGATCAGGTGATCGTATTTGCCCAGGTTCCACTCCGATGTTTCGAGTTTGTAGAAGTTGGGAACGGTCATCATCACCTGCGCTCCCGCAACCACGTTGATCGGTCCCGCGGCGTCATGTGGCGAGACCGGCACGTAGTAGGCTTCGCACAGCGCAGAAATCTTCTTGAGTTCGGTAATGCCGCCGGTCCAGGTAACGTCGGGCATGATGTAGTCGGCGAGCCTGTTCTCGAGTACCGGCACGAAATCCCATTTCGTGTGGCCGCGCTCGCCCCACGAGATGGCGGTATTGACCTTCTCACGTACCTGCTTGAGGGCGTTAAGGCTCTCGGGCGGGCAGGGCTCCTCAAACCAGTCGATCTGGCCGGCCTCCTCGAGGCTCCGACAGAGGCGAATGGCGGTGGGGACATCGAAGCGGCCGTGCGCATCGATGAGAATGTCGACATCGGGTCCTGCCGTTTCGCGGATCAGAGCCGTGAGTTCGGCGGCTTCGCGCTCGTCCTTGCGAGTCATGCTGCCATCGAGGTAGCCGTCTCGCTGTTCGCGGGGCAGGCCATCGGCGCTGCGGCCCTGGTGGGGGTAGGGATCGAACTTGAGCGCAGTGTGTCCGGACTCGACAATGTCTAGAATTTCGCGGACCACAGCCTCCTTGCTGGTGAATTTGGCCTGGTTGGGATGGGTGTAGAGCGCGATTTCATCGCGTACCGGCCCGCCAAGCAGCTCGTAAATCGGCTTGCCGAGGACTTTGCCCCGGATGTCCCAGAGGGCAATATCGATGGCGCTCACGCATTCGACGGCGGCGCCGCGGCTTCCCATGTAGGTGAAGCTGCGGAAGATCTTGTGCCAGAGATGCTCGATACGCGCCGGATCCTCGCCTGTCACGGCGACGCCGATCTGCCGCAGGATCGTGCAGAGAGCGCGGTTGGCGAGCCTTGTCGTGGTGGTGATCTCTCCCCAGCCACTCACTCCCTCGTCGGTCGTCACTTCGACGAACAGGAACTCTCCCCAGTAGGAAGCATCGGACTTGATCAGCCACGGCCGAATGCTCGTGATTTTCATCTCAACTACCTTTGCCTGAAAATGGTCAGCTAACGATGTTCTGGACTGGACATTCTATCCGGCCCGAGCGGCGTTGCGCGCTCGCATCTGTTCGAGAATATGCCGGCCCGAACCCTCGACATGGCGGGAAACGAGTTCGGCCGCCTTGTCGGCCTCTCCCGCCTTCACAAGCGCGATGAGTTCGCGGTGCTCGCGCATGATCGCGGCACGTCGCGCCAGCGTGAAATTGAAACGACGGCTCACGGCTCGCAGCACTTCGCGATGCTTCCACCAAAGCTCGGCTGCGTGGCGGTTGTAGTGCCGCTGGTACATCACGGTGTGGAAAGCGGTATCCAGCTCACTATGCCTGAATGTGTCGGCGAAATTGTTCTCTTCGATCAGGCCTTGGAGACGTTCGAGTTCGGCGATGTCCTCGCCGGTCGCCATATTCACAAACCATCGTGTCAGGGCTGGCTCGATCAGAACACCGATCTCGTAGATATCTCGGACAAAATCTTGATCAATGGGTCGGACGCGCGCCCCGCGGTTGGCGACAAAGGTGACAAACCCTTCGCCGCGCAACAACTGCAGGGCCTCGCGCACAGGATTGGTCGAAGTGCCGTGACGCCGGGCGAGATCGGTGACGACAAGCCGTTCGTTGGCGGCAAGCCGTCCCTCGATGATATCTTCCCTGATCAATTCATAAAGCGAGGCGCCCTCGCTGGAGGCCCCGATGGGATCGGTCCCCACCGGTGGCATCGCTTTGAAATCGCTTATTTCGGCCAAGGCCGGCTCCCCAATTTAATACATACGTTGCCCGATATCACACACGGCTTTCGCAAACAATGTACGATTCTGCGCGTTGACAGGCAATCTATGATCTGAAAACGTACCAAGCGATCGAGAGGATACACTGAGCTGAAAGAAGCATCCTCGCGATCGAAACGAGCAAGGACCGCTTTAGGGCGGCATGGGAGAACCAGGGAGGATACCTATGACGAGAATTGCGCTCGGCAGTGCCGTCCTGCGCGGCACTGTCGCCACTGCTTTGATGGCATCCCTGACGTCTACATCGGCGCTGGGTGCACCGCCGGTCGACCTGAGCAAGTGGTCGCCGGAATATGTGCGCTCGATTGCGGGCACACAGGATTTTGACACGGCGGCCGATTGCGCCAAGGTCACACCACTCGACTACAAGGGGCGACTGACTTTCTGGTATCAGGGCGTGTTCGAGGGCGACCCCGACCTCCTGCGCCAGTACTACAAGGAATTCTTCGAGACCTTCCGCAAGACATATCCGAACATCCAGCTCGAGGAACAAGCCCTCACCTATAACGACCTTCTCGACAAGTTCCGCACCGCGCTCCTGGGCAATGCCGCGCCTATGGCGGTCCGCCTGCAAATCCTGGGTGGTACCGAGTTCGCCTCAAAGGGCTATCTGCAGCCGTTCAAGCCAGAGGACGTGGGGTATTCGACCGAGGATTTCTGGCCCGGCGCCATGAAGGCCGTGACCTGGGAGGGCGTGACCTACGGCATTCCGACCAACAATGAGACGATGGCGTTCATCTGGAACGCCGACATCTTCAAGCGTGCGGGCCTCGATCCAGACAAGGCTCCGGCAACCTGGGACGACGTCGTCAAATATTCCAAGCAGATCCACGACAAGCTTGGCATTGCCGGCTACGGCCTCGTGGCTCGCAAGAATGCCGGCAATACGCCGTACCGCTTCATGCCACAGCTATGGGCCTATGGCGGCGGCGTCTTCGACGAAGCGACGGCAAACCCGACCTATGAGCAGGTCCAGCTCGATAGCCCGCAGAGCAAGGCAGCGCTGCAAGCCTCCTACGACATGTATGTTCGCGACAAGTCGGTTCCGGTTTCGGCACTCACCAATCAGCAGGCCGATAATCAGCCCCTGTTCGTCGCCGGCCAGCTCGGCATGATGATCTCGCACCCGTCCGATTACAACGTCATGCTCGACCTGCAGAAAAAGGCGACGGGCACCGACAAGGACAAGGCGCAGACGGTCATCGACAACATGCGCTACGGCCTGATCCCGACTGGTCCCGACGGCAAGCGCGCCGTCGTGTTTGGCGGCTCGAACATTCACATCCTGAAACCCGAATATGTCGAGGGCGGCAAGGTAGACGAGCCGGCCGCGAAAGCTATCATCTGCATGTGGACGAGCCCTGAATGGTCGCTGAAGATGGCCTACGCCGGATCAAACCCGGGCAACCTCAACGGCTTCAAGACCAAGTGGATGAAGGAACGTCTGGACAACATCAAGTTCCTCGACGTCACCACCTCGATGCTGCCATACGGCATCCCGTTCCCAGCTCTGCCGCAGGCCCCCGAGATCATGAACATCATCATCCCGGACATGCTGCAGAATGCCCTGACCGGAGCGATGACCGTCGACGAGGCAGCGGACGACGCGGCCAAGAAGGTAAAAGACCTGATGGGCGGACTCTAGTCCAGGCCGGACCTACGACTGACGGCTGCGCCGCTGGCGCAGCCGCCTCGTTCCGAAGAAAAAGGGCACGCCACAAGTGACGATCGTGACCGGCAAGGCCGAGGCTCGCCGAAGATTGCAACCCGGTTGGTCCGGCGCGCTGCGGAAGATCTGGGAGCATCGCGCGGACTACGCGTACGTGCTCCCGGCGATCGCCGTGATGCTCATCGTCATCGCCTATCCGATCTACTACACGGTCGAGCTGTCGTTCTTTAAGACACCGCCTGGCCTGCAACTCCGCGACAAGACCTTCATCGGCTTCGACAACTACACGACCATCCTCACCAGTCAGGTGTTCTGGAAGGTCACCTGGAACACACTGATCTGGACTCTGGGGTCAACTTTCATCTCCTTTGTCCTGGGGTTTGCCACAGCGCTGGCGCTCCACCGCGACTTCATCGGCCGTGGTGTCCTGCGCGCCGTCCTGATCATCCCTTGGGTCATCAGCGCCGTCGCCGCCTCCTACATCTGGAAGTGGATCTACCATTCGGACTTCGGGATCATCGGCGCGGTGCTGGTCGGCCTCGGATTGGCCGCCCAGCCGCCGAATTTCATCGACAATGTCAGCACGGTGCTGCCCTCCCTGATCGTCGTCAATATCTGGCGCGAGTTTCCGTTTGCCATGATCATGATGATGGCCGGCCTGCAGACAGTCCCCGACCAATTGCTACGCGCCGCAAAAGTCGATGGTGCCAATGCATGGCAGCGCTTTTGGCACGTCACCTTCCCGCACTTGCGCAACGTCTCGGTGGTGACGATGCTGCTGCTCGCGGTGGCCAACTTCAATTCCTTCATCATCCCCTGGATCATGACCGGCGGCGGGCCGTCGAACGCATCGCATATCTGGATAACCTACATTTATGAGCTCGCCTTCGGACGGCAGCGCTGGGGCGTGGCATCGGCTTATTCGGTGCTCCTGTTCCTCACGCTGATGACGCTGGGCTACTTCTACGTCCGTGCGTTAAGCGGCAACGAGCGGAAAGAGGGCAGCGCATGAGCACGATTGCCGAGACAGCCCCTCGAGCCCAGACCCGTCGCCGCATGCGCGTCGACGGATGGCGGTGGGCCGGGCGCATATTCCTCGTGTTCATGCTGCTTTATACCGCGTTGCCGATGATCTGGATGCTGATCACCTCGATCAAGTCCGGATTCGCGGCGACGCAATTCCCGCCGCAATGGTGGCCGGACGAACCTACCCTCGCCAGCTATCAGAAACTGCTCGATCCGCAGAACAGCGTCGGCCAGGACTTCCTCCGCTTCTTCTGGAACAGCCTTTTGGTGTCGACCGTCACGACAATCCTTTCGGTGATCGTGGCTGTCCCAGCGGCCTACGCGTTTTCGCGCTTCAGTTTCCCCGGCCGCAATTTCCTGTTTTTTGCCGTGCTGCTGCGCAATATGTTCCCGGCGGTGATCTTTCTCGTGCCACTCTTCATCCTGATGCGCGCGATCGGTCTGATAAACACGCATGGCTCACTGATACTCACCTATCTCACCTTTGGCCTGCCGCTGGCGATTTGGCTGCTCAAGGGCTTTTACGACAATATCCCGGTGCAGCTTGAGCAGGCGGCGCGCATCGATGGCGCAACACGGTTCCAGGCCTTCATCATGATCGTGATGCCGCTCTCGACGCCGGGGATCATCGCCACCGCAATCTATTCCTTCATCGGCGCGTGGAACGAGTACATCTACGCCTACACCTTCCTCTCCAAGAACGAGCAGTTGACCCTGCCGGTCGGCATCCAACGCTTCTTCTCGGAAAATACGACGGACTTTCCGGGCCTGATGGCGGCCAGCTTCATGATGAGTGTGCCCGTCGTGGTGCTGTTCCTGGTCCTGCAACGATACTTCGTACGCGCCCTTACAGAAGGCGCGGTCAAGCACTAGGGAGTTGCCGATGGCCCACGTGGTCCTCCAAGATCTCGTCAAGAGCTATGGCAGCTTCAAAGCTGTCAACCACGTCTCGCTGACGGTCAATGACGGCGAGTTCGTTGCGCTCGTCGGCCCTTCAGGCTGCGGCAAGACAACCACGCTCAATCTCGTCGCTGGGCTGACCCCGATCACATCGGGCGACATCATCATCGGCGAGCGCGTGGTCAACGACCTCGACCCCAAGGACCGGGACATCGCAATGGTGTTCCAGAACTACGCGCTCTACCCGCAGAAATCGGTCTACAAGAACCTGGCGTTCCCGCTTCAGATGCGCAAACTCCCCAGGGACGAGATCGACAAGAAGGTCAAGGAAGCGGCGCGAGTGCTCGACATGACGCACCTGCTCGAGCGCAAGCCGCGCGAACTTTCGGGCGGGCAGCAGCAGCGTGTGGCTCTTGGCCGTGCCCTCGTTCGCGACCCCGCAGTGTTCCTCATGGACGAGCCACTGTCCAACCTCGATGCCAAACTGCGCGTGCAGATGCGGTCGGAGATCAAGCGTTTCCACCAGGACCTCAAGGCGACGATCATCTATGTGACGCACGACCAGCTCGAAGCCGTGACCATGGCTGACAAGATGGCGGTGATGAATGGCGGCTACCTGCAGCAATACGATTCACCGGCGCAGGTCTTTGCCCATCCGGTGAACATGTTCGTGGCCAGCTTCATCGGCAGCCCGGCGATGAGCCTTATTCCGCTGCAGGCCTCGACGGCAAACGGCAACACGGTGTTGACCGGCGCCGAGGGCTGGCGCCTTGAGCTCTCACCGCGCAATGCCCAGAAGGTGGCGAAAGCGACGACCCGGAAAGTCGTGCTCGGCGCACGTCACTCGACGATCAAGCTCCACAAGAGTGCGGTGCCAGGCAGCGTCCCGGCCAAAGCCTATACGGTGGAGCCGACCGGCGACGTCACCTTCGTTCAGGCGTTCCTGTCCGGCGCCATCGTCAACGTCAGCGTGCCGCCGAACATTGCCGTCGCGCCCGACGAGCAGATCTGGCTCGAGTTCGACCAGGAGCGGATGCATCTGTTCGATGGCGAAACTGAAATGGCCCTCAAGGCCAACTGAGATAGGGCGAATGCGCGTGAAACGTGGGCGTGGATGACTGAGAAGCTTAAGATCACCGCCATCAAGCCCTATCCGGTGTGGGTAGGAACGCGCAACCAGATGCTCGTCAAGGTCGAGACCGACCAGGGCATCTTCGGCTGGGGCGAGAGCGGCTTGAGCGGTCGCGAGAGGGCCGTGGCCGGCGCGGTCGAGCACTATCGCGAGTTTCTCATCGGCCGCGACCCGATGCAGATCGGGCGGATCTGGCAGGAGGTTTACCGCAGCCAGTACTTCGAAGGCGGGCGAGTCCTTCAGGCGGCGATTTCCGCCATCGACATCGCCCTTCACGACGTCAAGGGCAAGGCGCTGGGCGTGCCGGTCTACGAGCTGCTGGGCGGCAAGCAGCGCGACCGCGTTCCCACCTTTGCCTCGACCGGCGACGAGGCCGAGGGCGACGTTGCCATCGAACGCGCCCGCGAACTTCGCGCGCAGGGGTGGCAGGCGATCCGCTTCTTCCCCTTCGGGCAAAACAGCAAGGACATCTTCGAGCCGCGCGAGTCCATCGGCGCTACCGCGAGTATGCTGAACAAGGCGCGCGAGGCGCTGGGCAGCGACGTGGTCCTCGGCCTCGACTATCATCATCGGCTGTCGGTGGCAGAGGCGGCGAGCTTCTGCAACAAGCTCGGTCGCGGCGTGCTTGATTTCCTCGAGGAGCCGATACGGGCCGAAACGCCGGAGGCCTATGAATCGCTGCGCACGATGACCGACATCCCCTTTGCCATCGGCGAGGAATTTGCCAGCAAGTGGCAGTTCCTGCCCTACATTGAGCGCGGCATCCATCAGTTCAACCGGATCGATGTTTGCAATGTCGGCGGGCTCACCGAGGCGATGAAAATCGCTGGCTGGAGCGAGGCGCACTATGTGGACTTGATGCCGCACAATCCGCTTGGCCCAGTGTGCACGGCCGCGACCGTGCATCTCGCTGCCGCGGTACCCAACTTCGCGTGGCTCGAGACCAGGGCGCCCGAAACAAAGCTGGGCTTCGACAATTCCGACTTCTTCCCCGTGCAACCACGGCTCGACGGGACCGATTACCCGGTCGGCGATCTGCCGGGACTCGGCGTCGAGGTCAACGAAGTTGCGGTCCAGGCGCAGAGTTTGCGTTTCTGGGAAGCGCCTCACCTTAAGCGCCGCGATGGTTCTGTTACGAACTGGTAGTTCCATTCAATCGGAGTCCACAATGACGCATACTTCCGACATCATGCGGCCGCCTAAAGACCTGATCGACGCGCTAAGGGAGATCGGCGCCGCGACGGTAGCCGGCACGCTTGGCCACATGGGCTTCCGCAATCCGCACATGGTTGGTCCGGTGGCGCAAAACCACGGGAAGTCGATCGTCGGGCCGGCGTTGACGCTGCAGTTCCTGCCGCAGCGGCCTGACCTCTTCACCGAAGGAGAATATGCCGATCCGGAGACGCAGCTGCACCGACACGTGCTCTATCACGCGCAGGAGGGCGATGTGGTCGTGGTCGACGCGCGCGGCGATATGAGCTCGGGCGTCTTCGGCGATATGATGTCGACGTATTTCAAGGGCAGGGGCGGGGCGGGTATCGTCATCGATGGGTGCATGCGCGACCGGCCCAATGTCGAAAAGCTCGACCTGCCCCTATGGCTGCGCGGCTGGACGCCAAACTATCATGTGCAAACCAGCATCTATCCCAATGCCGTCAACGTTCCGATTGCCTGCGGCGGTGTCACGGTGATCCCCGGCGACATCATCGTCGCCGACGACGACGGGGTGGTGGTGCTTCCCGTCGCAATGGCCCCGAAGGTGATCGAAGAATCACAAAAGCATCACGATTGGGAGGAGTTCTCGCGAGCGAAGCTCATGGAGGGCGGCCCGTTGCAACGCTACTATCCGCTGCATGACGATGCCCGCGGGGAGTACGAGGAGTGGCGCAAAACAAACCGCCTGGAGAACCCGAGTTAGTCAGCGGGCCTTGGCGATCAGTTCTGTAAGGCAATCAGCAGCGTCCGTCCCTGGCACGCCAAGATCTCTGACACTGTCCATGTGGTTGCGGTTCGTGAGCACAAGCGATGTTACCAACGATCCCTGCCGCAGCAAGCCCGCTATGAATCGATCGGCTTGCTGATGGAAGGGTGGCGTCTCATTGGCTCCGACCAGAACCGCCGCCCTGGTTTGAGGATCATGCCGACAGGCGAGCGGCGTAAACATGGCGACTTCCTCGTCGGTGATTCCAATCTCGTCGGCGAGAAAGGAATCCTGGAGCGGTTTCAAATCGTAGAGCCCGCTCAGCAGAAGGGCTGCCCTCACATTCGAGGGGGTATGCTCGCCGTCGAACAGAAACGTTGCAAGATGGGCTCCAGCCGAATGACCACTGACGGTCAGGGCCGCCGGGCTTCCGCCATGATCGGCGATGTTGGCCAGGACCCAGTGCTTGGCCCGGCGCACCTGGTCGACGATCCTCGCCATTCGGACCTTGGGCATCAGAGCATAATCAAGGATGACGGCAATGGCCCCGGCCTGGGTAATCGTCGTCGCCATATATGAATAGTCGCGCTTGGAGAACGTTCTCCAGTAGCCGCCATGGACAAAGATGTGCACCGGAAGCGCCGTTCTTTTGCCCGCGGGAAAGAACAGGTCCATGGTCTCGGTCGGATCCGGTCCGTAGGCCACGTCAGCGGTCATCGCAATGGTGGCGCGGGCGACCTCGCTGCGATCAACGAAGTCCTGCACGATTTCGTCAAAATCCGCGACGTGGTCGCGGATGCGAAAGGGATCGCCTTGCATTCTTCTGCTCACATGCTGATGGCGAGGTATTTCGCCTCCATGAATTCCGCAATGCCGTGATGCTGCCCTCCCTCGCGGCCGAGCCCGCTCTGCTTGACGCCGCCGAAGGGGGCTGCCGGATCGGACATCAGCCCGCGGTTGAGAGCAATCATTCCGGCCTCGATCCGGGAGGCCACCCGCATGCCGCGCGCCAGATCGCGCGTGTAGATGTAGGCAGCAAGCCCATATTCGGTGTCATTGGCGCGCGCGATGACCTCGGCCTCCGTTTCGAAGCTGGAGATTGGCGCCACCGGCCCGAATATCTCCTCATGCGCCATCTTTGCGTCGCCCGGCACGTCGCGAAGCACTGTCGGAGGGTAGAAGAAACCACGTCCGGACAGGACTGAGCCGCCGCACAAGACCCGCGCGCCGCGTGTGACCGCGTCGACGACAAGGCGGTCTATCTTCTCGATCGCCTTTTTCGTGATCATAGGCCCGCATTCCGTGTCCGGGTCGGTGCCGGCGCCGACCTTGAGCGACGACATCCGCTTCTCGAGGCCCTCGCAGAAGGCTTCGTAGATGCCAGATTGGACGTAGAGGCGGTTTGCGGCCGTGCAGGCCTCGCCGGCGTTGCGCATCTTGGCCACCATTGCGCCATCGAGCGCCGCTTCGAGATCGGCGTCGTCGAACACAATGAACGGTGCGTTGCCGCCGAGTTCCATGGAACACGAGATCACATGCCTGGCAGCCTCTGCCAGCAGAGCGCGACCCACACCCGTCGAACCGGTGAAGGAGAGTTTGCGCACCCGCGGATCGGCCAGCATGGCGGCTGTCAAAGGCCCGGGACTGGAGGTTGTCAGGACGTTGACCACCCCTGGTGGAACGCCTGCGTCCTGGTAGAGCGCGGCCAGCGCATAGGCGGTGAGGGGTGTCTCACTGGCTGGCTTCAGGATCACCGTGCATCCAGCGGCAAGTGCCGGCGCGATCTTGCGCGTCGCCATCGCGGCAGGAAAATTCCAGGGCGTGATCAGGATGCATATGCCGATCGGTTCGTAGTCGACCACAATGCGATTGGTGCCGGAAGGCGCAGTACCGAATTCACCGGTAATGCGAACGGCCTCCTCGGCATTCCAACGGAAAAATTCCGCGGTATAAGCGATCTCGCCGCGGGCATCCCGCAGGGCCTTGCCGTTTTCCAGTGCGATGAGAGTAGCCAGTGCCTCCGATCGTTCCGTCATCAGCTCAAAGCAGCGTCTGAGGACCTCGGAACGCTTTCGCGGCGACGTTGTCCGCCAGCCATGGGCTGCTTTGGCAGCGGCGTCAACGGCGGCGGCCGCGTCCTCCAAGGTCGCATCGGGTACGGCAGCGATGATGGCTTCCGTCGACGGATCAATGACCGGAATTACCCTGCCATCCGCGGACTGCCGCCATTGGCCGCCAATATACAGCCGGTGCGAAATTGTGTGGAAGTCGCTGACGCCCTGATCATCCGACAGAACCTGTGAAAACGTGTTCATCTCGATATTCCCGATTGTTTACATGACGCAGCTGGCGAGGTCGCCATCAAAGGCGGCCTGGACCAGACGTCGCATGGACCTCAAATCGAATGGCCGCGGATTGTTCTTGATGAGGCGCTCGATACCGATCGCCTGTTCCGCCGTCCAATCGAGCTTGTCGGCAGGCAGCCCCAGCTCGGCCAACGTGGGGATGATCCCGATTGCCCCAAACAGCCGACTGACCTCGCCAATGGTCGCGTCGGCCAACTCTTCGGGCGTCCGGCCTTTTCCATCGAGGCAGAGCGCGCTGGCGATCTCGGCCATCTCGGTCGCTGCGGCTGTTCTGTTGTACTTCATGACGTATGGCAGCATGGTGGCGACACCCAATCCGTGAGGGGTGTGGGTGATCGCGCCAACCGGATATTGCACGGCGTGCGCTGCCGCCGTGCCGGCCGTTCCGAACGCGCAGCCGGCTGCAAGTGCACCCATCATGACGTCGGCCCGGGCGTCCTCGTCGGAGGGCCGGCGGTATGCCATTTCAAGGCTTCGGCCAAGCAGCTTGATCGCCAGCAGGGCGAAGTGATCGGTCAAGGCGGTTTTGCCGATAAAGACATGGTTCTGCGGAAGGCCGGGATCGGTCCCACGCCTGGCGGCGGTGAAGGCCTCGATTGCATGCGTCAGTGCATCGGCGCCTGCCATTGCCGTCAATCCCGGCGGGCATGTCATCGTCAGTTCAGGATCGCAGATGGCCGCGGCCGCGATCAGATACGGACTGGAGATGCCGACCTTCAGAGTGCGATCCGGATCGGAGATCACGGCGACCGGGGTCACTTCAGAGCCCGTGCCGGCTGTCGTCGGCACCGCGATCAACGGCAGCGTCGGACCGGGCACCTTGAACTCGCCGTAGTAATCCTGGAGCTGACCGCCGTGACTGATGAGCAACGCGGCGCATTTCGCCATGTCGAGACAACTGCCGCCGCCAATGCCGATCACCACGTCGGGCGCGAACTTCCGTGCTTCCTGGACGCAGACGGCAACGGTGTCCCGAGGAACGTCGGGCAGCACACGATCATGCACCAGTACGTCTATCGAGGCGGCTCGCAGCCCCGTGACAATCTCTGCGAACAGGCCCGTTGCGGCAAAACGTTCATCGGTGCAGACGAGTGCGCGACGCCCGAGCCTGGCCGCGACAACCGGGATGACGTGGCGTTGGCCCTTCCCGAAGAGGATTTCGCGCGGCAGCCTTAGGGCAGCGAAAAGGCTCATGACCTGCATCCTGTGATGATGACTGGATTGGAATGCGAGATGGCGTTCAACTCGGCCCCAAGGCCGGGTTCGATATAAACCCGTCTCGCAGCGCGGTTGCGTATCGACGTGCCGAACCATCGCCCGCAACGCTGGCGGTCCGTTCAGCAGGTGAGGAAGCACGGGCTGCCAGGGCGGCACGCTGTTCCAGCAGGGCCACTGCAAATTCGATTGCTTTGTCTCCTAGCTGCCGCAAATGATATCCTCTATAAAATCGTATAGGATATAGGATTGCATTGGCCGGAGCATCGTGTTAGCAACTCAATGTGTCAAGAGGCAAAACATGCAGGCCATGAACTTACCCAGCCTAGACGAAGCGAACCTCGCCGGCGGGCGTATCCAGCGCTCCAGCAGCCTGGTTGAGGACGTCTACGAAGCGATCTTTGCGCAACTCATGTCCCTGAAGATTGCGCCGGGCTCGCGCATCACCGTCGACAGCCTGGTCAAGGAATTCAACGTATCCCACACGCCGATTCGCGAGGCGCTCGGCCGGCTCGAAGGCGAAGGCCTGGTGCTGAAGACGCATCTGATCGGTTACCGCGCTGCGCCGCAGATTACGAAACGGCGGTTCGATGAACTCTACGAGCTTCGCCTGCTGCTCGAGCCTCATGGTGCAGCCAAGGCAGCGGTGCTCATGGACGAGGTAAAGCTCGCACAGCTTCAGACATCGGCCGGCGTCATGGCGCGCCGTGAGGGCAAGGACGAGCGCCTGCGGTATTCCAACTTCGCCCGCCAGGATGCCATTTTCCATGACAAGGTCATGGAATTCGCCAACAACGAACTCGTGCGCGAGACACTGGCGCACCAGCATACCCACTTCCACATATTTCGCCTGATGTTCCATTCGCGCGTCACCGAGGAGGCGCTTGACGAGCATGAGGCCATCCTGGCCGCTTTCGCTGCGGCCGATCCTGCCGCTGCCGAGCAGGCGATGCGTCGCCATATCGAGCATTCCCGCGACCGTTTGTTGCTGGCGTTCGACTGAGACTGTCCCGATGTCCCCGTACCCGCCGTTGACGGTCATCACGCAGGCCAGTGCCAACGAAGACTACTTCCCCGTTTCACCCTTCTAGAAACTCAAACCTACCAGGCGAGTACAGGTCTCGCCCGGCCGTTGTCACAGGAAAGGAAGTACCATGCCAGGCAAAAAGATCCTGATGCTGACCGGTGAATTCACCGAGGAATACGAAATCTTCGTCTACCAGCAGGCGATGGAAGCGGTGGGCCACACCGTGCACGTCGTGTGCCCAGACAAAAGCGCCGGAGACCTGATCAAAACATCGCTGCACGATTTCGAGGGCGATCAGACCTACACCGAAAAGCTCGGCCACTATGCGCTGATCAACAAGACCTTTTCCGACGCTGAGAAGCAGCTGGAGCAATACCACGCTGTGTACTGCGCCGGCGGCCGTGGCCCCGAATACATCCGCACCGACAAGCGCGTACAGGCGATGGTGCGCCACTTCCACGAAACCAAGAAGCCGATCTTCACGATCTGCCACGGCGTGCAGATCCTGATTGCGGTGGATGGCGTCGTGCGTGGCAAGAAGGTCGGCGCGCTGGCGGCTTGCGAGCCCGAAGTGACGCTTGCGGGCGGCACCTATATCGACCTGTCTCCAACGGAGGCATATGTGGATGGGACGATGGTTTCGGCAAAAGGCTGGACGGCGCTTGCTGCGTTCATCCGCGAATGCCTGAAGGTGCTGGGAACGGAAATCCGCCACGCTTAGACCTTCTTCCGACGCATCTTAAAGGGGTGCGTCGGTTCCCTTTCTGGAAGGGGAACTTGTCACCGCCAGTTCGGCCCGGATCATAAAACGCCTGCATCACGCTGAGTTTGCCTCCCATGGGCGGAGGTCTTTCGTTATGCATTGATGCTCGTTTCATCAAATCCCGTAAGCGAACGCATAAGTGTTTCCCTCGCTGAGGCCAGATGCGCTCGGCAGGCCACCTCAATCCGTGTGGAGTTGCGGCTCTCAAGCGCATCGATATAGGCAATGTGTTCGTGGATTGCGGCAAGGTTGCGCTGCTTTTCGTCCTGCTTGTTCCACTGATAGTGATAGTGAAAAATGAACGTGATGATGTCGTAGAAATCATCGATGAAGCGGTTCGGTGAGGCCTCGTTTATGAGCCGGTGAAACCGGTTGTCCAGGCCGGAGAAGTCGTGAAAACGGCCTTCAATTCGCTCCAGCAGGTCGGCATGCGCCATCTTGAGCGCTGCGAGTTTCGACCATAGCGGAGAACTGTCCGGCTGCAATGAAAACAGTTGTGCCGAACGCAGTTCGAACATCACCCGGATCTCGAAGAGCTCAAGTGCAAAGTCTTCGGTGAAACCCTTGAAAAGCCAGCCTGTATTCGGCCTTTTCTCGATCAGTCCAAACCGACTGAAGCGGATCAGGAATTCGCGAATTCCGTTGGTCGCAACACCGAATTGGCGCGCAAGCTCGAGCTCATTGATGCTGGTTCCGGGCCTGGTGTCACCCCGCAGCATCCACTCCATGAACTGTTGTTCGACATGCTTGGCGCGAGGCGTGGTTTCGGCGTCCGGATAGTAGTCGTTGTCGCTGACCGGGCGGCCCGTCGACCTGAGGCCGCTGCGTTCGATGACAAGTTCGCGGTGAACAAGTTCCCGCAAAACCTTTCTGACGGTTGTGCGGCTGACGCACATTCGCCGTCTAAGCTCATTTTCGGAAGGAAGTTCACCGGCCAGTTGCCCGTCGCGCAGCATATTTGCAGCTCGATTGAAGGCCTTCTTGTAGACGGTGTCGGTTCTCATCGGATTTTCCTTGGGAACAATACCTTGTCCTTTTTAGCATGAACTTTATCCATAAAAAACAACTTGACCCGCCTCGGTCGGTTGTTTTTTCTCGATAAGAAGAGGACCTGAACACGAATTGAGTTCTTGACGACGCGGCTCGCACAAGCCGCGGCGGGGAGGGGAAATTTGCCTGAAACGAGAAACACCGGCACGACTGTCGGCGAGGCCGCGTTGCCGGCATCCAGGAAGCCAGAAGCCATCCCCGGCCTTGCGCTTGGCCTGATGCTGCTGAGCGCTGGTCCGGTCGTCATCCTGGTGCTGCTGATCGCCGTTCTCAGCTTTCTGTCGCCCTATTTCCTGACGGGACGCAATCTCAGCAACATCCTCGCCCAAACGGCCGTCATCTCGGTTGTCGCGATGGGCCAGCATCTGGTCATCCTGACACGCGGCATCGATCTCTCCGTCGGCTCGAACCTTGCGCTGGCTTCCGTCGTCGGCGCGCTGAGCTTTCATGCCGGCGCCCCCACCATCGTCGTGATCGCGGTGATGGTTGGCTGCGGTGCCGCGGTCGGCGCCATCAACGGGCTCTTCTACGTCTTCGGCCGGCTGCCGCATCCTTTCATCATCACGCTGGCGACGTTGAGCATCGCCAAGGGGCTGGCGCTGCAACTGGCCGACGGCCGGGCCATCCCTGGCATGCCGGATTCGATCGATGCGCTTGGCCGCGACGCGGTCTGGGGTCTGCCTGGATCGGTGTTCGTCGTTGCCGGCGTTGCCGCGGTTCTTTTCATCATGGCTAAAACCATGGTCTGGGGGCGCTGGATTTATGCGGTCGGCGGCCGGCCCGACGCTGCATTGCGCATGGGTATTCCCGTGTCCTGGGTGCTGGTTTCCGTCTATGTCATCTCAGGGCTGTGTGCCGGCATCGGTTCCGTCATCCTTGCCGGCCGCACCGACGCCGGTTCGCCGTTGTTCGGCAATCTGCTGGAACTGGATACGATTGCGGCGGTGATCATTGGCGGCGCCAGTTTTCTTGGCGGACGCGGCCACCTCGGCCATGCCTTTATCGGCGCCATCATGATCGGCGTTATCCGCAACGCGCTCAACCTGCTCAACGTCAATGTCTTTTTCCAGCTCATCGTCATCGGCGTGGTTATCGTCATAGCGGTCGAGTCCGACGTGCTGCGCAATTACCTCGAAGGGCGTGTGCGTGTCCTGCAAGCCGGGAGGCAGTCATGAGTGCCGTTGCGGCCAAAGTCGATCACGCGGTCACGGCGGACAATCCCGTGCTGGCGGTACGCGGTGCTACCAAGCGTTTCGGTTCGGTTCTGGCCCTGGACGATGTCAGCATCGAGGTGCGGCGAGGCGAGATCGTCGGCCTGCTCGGCGACAATGGCGCGGGTAAATCGACGCTGACCAAATGCATCAGCGGGGTGCACCAACTCGATGCCGGCGCGATCTTTTTGGATGGTGCGCCAACGCAGATACGCTCCCCCTGCGGATGCGCGCTTCGCCGGCATCGAGACCGTCTATCAGGATCTGGCGCTGTTCGACAATCTGACGCCGGGGCAGAACTTCTTCGCCGGCCGCGAGCTGGCTGGCCCGCAATGGCTTCCGCGCGGCCTGCGATTTCTGCAGCAGCGCCGGATGGACGCCGAGACCCGCGCTCTGCTGGCAAACCTGAAGGTTACGTTGCCGCGGCTGGATGCCGTCGTCGCCATGATGTCTGGCGGTCAAAGGCAAGCGATCGCGGTGGCCCGCTCGACCGTGTTCGCCCGCAAGGTTGTCATTCTGGATGAGCCGACCGCCGCACTCGGCCTGCGTGAATCACGCCAGGTGCTCAATCTGGTCGCTGCGCTCCGCGACCAGGGCAATGCCGTCATCCTGATCACTCACAACATGGAACACGTCGTCGAGCTCGCCGATCGCGCGGTGGTGCTTCGCCAGGGCCGCAGGGTCGGCGAACTGGTGCCGACGAAGGGCAACAAACAGGAACTGGTTTCCATGATCGTTGGAGCCTGACCCGTTCGAAATTTGGAGACCTTTCCGGTCCGCAAATGCCTGAAGCGTCTTCCGCCGGGAGGCGTCTCAATCCAAGGGAGGAATACAATGCCAATGAACCGAAAACTGTTCGCAGGGCTGGCGATCGCCGTTGCGTTTTCCGTGCCGGCTTCGGCCGCAGACAAGATCAAGGTCGGCCTGATTACGAAATTCCCGGTGCCGTTCTACTCGACCATGGAGGACGCTGCCAAGAAATATGCGGCCGCTCATCCGGAGATCGAACTGGTCACAGGCCAGGGCCAGGCGGCTACCGACATTGAAGGCCAGATCGCTCTGATCGAATCCATGATCACGCAAGGCGTCAAGGGGCTTGCAATCACTCCGGTCGACCCGACGGTCGCGCCGGCGCTCGACAAGGCGGTGGCCGCCGGCATCAAGGTGGTTCTCGTCGACAACAGCATCCCCAACTGGAAAGGCCAGACTGCGTTGGTATCGACCAACAACCTCAATGGCGGCAAGATCGCCGGAGAATACCTCAAGACGGTGCTCAAGAGCGGTGACAAGATCGGTATCTTGCAAGGCGTTCCCGGCGTGCCGGCTCTGGATGACCGGGTCACGGGCATGATGGAGGGACTGGGCGACGTCAAGGTCGATGTCGTCGGCAAGGGTGCAACCAACTGCACGCTGGAGCTTGGTACGTCAGTGACCGAAGACATCCTGACCGCCAATCCGGATCTCAAGGCAATCTACTCGGCCTGCGGCCCGCCGATCCCTGGCGCCGTCAAGTCGATCAGCAATGCCGGTATTGCCAACGACAACCTCATAGTGGTCGGCTTCGACGCCTGCTGCGGAGAGATCGAAGCGATCAAGTCGGGAGCGGAGGACGCCAGCGTAGCTCAATTTCCCGCGAAAATGGGTGAGCTTGGCATCGACACTGTCATCAAGGCCATCCGTGGGGAACCCGTCGAGGCCAACGTGAATACCGGCGCCGGACTGGTGACGCTGCAGAACGTCAAGGACTTCGAGTGATCCACCAGTGGTGGGGGGGGGGGGGGGGGGCGCGCCCCGCGGGGGCGGCGGCCGCCGCGCGCGGAGGATGAGATAAGAAACCCCCCGGCCCCCCCCAACCTTAACCGCGGCCGCGGCCGGGGCCCGCCTCCCCACCTACTTCCTAGTGCGCGCCCCCCCGGGGGGCGGGGGGCGGCCCCCCCCCCCCCCACTTCCTGCCGGACTCCAGCTTAGCAAGGGTGAATTACAATCATGGGCCCCACCATCAAAGTCGTGCGATGCGCTGAGCCCGGCAGGCTGGTGTTTGAGGAGCAGCAGGCGCCAGGCACTCCGCCGGAGGGGTGGGCACTGGTCGATGTCGGCTATGTCGGGATATGCGGAACCGACTACCACATCTTCGAGGGCAGGCATCCTTATCTCGCCTATCCGCGCGTCATGGGCCATGAGGTTTCGGGAACAATCGCGGCAATCAACGCGCCCGTGGACCTGTCGGTCGGAGAGCAAATCCTCGTCAATCCTATCTTGCCTGCGGACATTGTGCCGCCTGCCGCCAGAGCAAGCCTAATTGCTGCATGGCGATCGAGGTGCTTGGCGTGCACCGTGACGGTGCCATGAGTGAGCAGATTCTCGTGCCGGCGCAGAACTTGATACCAGCGGCCGGCCTGTCACCGGTCGAGGCGGCCACGGTCGAGTTTCTGGCCATTGGTGCTCACGCGGTCCGCAGATCCATGGCGGGGCCGGGCATTCGCGCCTTGGTTATCGGCGCCGGGCCGATCGGCCTCGGCACCGCGCTCTTTGCGCGCATAGCGCAACAGAACGTGACCGTCATGGACGTCGATGCCGAGCGGCTGGCCTTTGCCGCAAGGCAATTGGGCTTCCTGGTGATCGACGGGTCGAAGGGATCGATCATCGAAACGATAGCGGAGCGCACTGCGGGAACAGGTTTCGACGTCGTCTTCGACGCAACGGGAAACAGCCGTTCGATCCAGTCCGCCTTTGCCTATGTTGCCCATGGCGGCGTCATGGTGATGGTCAGCGTCGTGCCGGACGACATAACCTTCTCCGATCCAGAGTTCCACAAACGGGAAATGATGCTGATCGGCAGTCGCAACGCGACGCGTAGCGATTTCCAGCACGTCATTGCCTCGATCTGCGCTGGAAAAATACCAATCGACCAGCTCGTCACCCACCGCACCACCCTGCGCGACAGCCCACGCGATATTGCGATCTGGGCGCAGCAGAAGTCTGGTCTGATCAAGGCCATTATCGACGTAGGGAGATCTGGCTGACGTCGGCAACACAATCAAGATATGTCATCGCAGCCCTGGTGCTGCATTAGGGAGGGGGGAGTGGCTCGGTGACGCCAGGCTAAGCGTCGCGCTTGACACGTTTTCGGCGTGGTTTTCCTCAGTGACAATTGTCCCTGCCGAACTGGCTTGGCGTTTCACTGATTGCAGCGGGCGCAGTTCTCGTCGCATACAAAGGTTGAAGCCGTGAGGCGACGATCCTTCCGGCACAAAACGTGTTCCATGCAAAGTCCACCGGGTATTCGCACCGCTTGAGTATCCGACGTCGGTATTCTATATGATGCGTGATGTTTGATGCGCGCCAAGGAGGGCGATATGAGAACCACACTGGCGATCGATGACGATGTCCTGGTCGCGGCCAAGGCCATGGCCCGGCAGCAGGATCGCAGCCTCGGCGAGGTCATCACCGATCTCGCCCGGCGCTCGCTGCGCCGGCCACAAGCCGGCGGCGAGCGTAACGGGATTCCTCTATTGTCGCCTCGGCCGGATGCACCTCCTGTCACGCTTGAGACGGTCAATGCCTTGCGAGACGAACTGCCTTGACGTTCCTGCTCGATGTCAATGTGCTGATCGCACTGATAGATCCTGGCCACGTCGCCCATGACGACGCGCATGGCTGGTTCGAAGAGACCGGTAACGCGGCATGGGCTACGTGTCCCATTACCGAAAACGGCGTCCTGCGCATCGTCGGCAACCAAAGATATCCTAATTCTCCCGGTTCGCCCGCCATCGTTGCGCAAATCGTTACCAAGTTGCGGGCTCTGCACGGGCACAGCTTCTGGCCCGACGATGTGAGCCTGGTTGGCTCCGGCGACATCGATGCAGCGAAAATCCTGACCTCGGCACAGGTCACGGATACGTACCTTCTCGCGCTCGCCAAGGCGCGCGGCGGCCAACTTGCCAGCTTTGACCGCAAGCTGTCAGCGGCGGCCGTGAAGGGCGGGAAGTCTGCACTGCACCTGATTCCCACAAGGTAGACCGCCGGGCTCTTCGGTGCAGTCTGCCTTTCGATCTTCTTGGCTTTGAATTGAGGATTCCGCAACTTGTCGCGCTCAGCGCACTCCAGTGGATCGCGAGCGGCTATCTGACCATAGTTTGCGGGGCATTCATGTCTCCCCTGCGCGTTCGCGCTTGGACGCGCGGCGCTGACACTCGTCGCCGTCTCTGTCGCCGCAAGACGACAACCCGATCACACGATCATGTCACCCATCTCTTCCCCAGGCCCGCTGCCCATCTGGACAGTTCGGCCTTGCCCCAATTGCCCTTTCAGCTGAAACGATTAGGGCGGAAGGTCGCAAGCATGGGATGCGGATTGCCTGAGGCGATTTCTTTGGCAAGCAATTCGCCGACGATCAATCCAAGCGTGGCGCCGCTGTGGCTAAAGGCGACGTGAAGCCCGGCGACGGTCTCGACGGAGCCAAGCACTGGCTCGCCGTCGCCCGGGATGGGCTTCGGGCCAACTGCATAGGTAGCGAGTTGGAGCCGCGGATTGCCCTGGAGCACCGCACTAGCCTCGTCGAGCAGTCCTTTGACGGTCTTGTCATGCACGATGTAAGTTCCGTCAGAGTTGACCACGACTTCTTCCTCCGACCACGCCGAATCCAAAACAAGTTCGCCATCCGGCGTCGGGCGCACCGCCACGCGCGGCGTATTCAGCACGGCACGGAGCTCGGTCCTGATCGGCTTGGTTTTCAAGAGGAGTGAAATCGGCGTAGCGTCGGGGATATGGACTCCGATCTCAGCAAGCATAACAGGCGTCGCTGGCCCAACGCAAAGGATCACTGCATCCGCCTTTACCGGCACACCATCGGCAGTGACGACGCCACGCGCGCGACCACCTGTGGCATCCATCCGCACGCGTCCGGCGTTCTGGACGAGCTTGCCGCCGCGGGAGCGGAACTCATTGAGCAGCAGATCGATCAGGCAGGGCAGGTCAACCCATCCTTCGCCAGGATTGAAGATGGCACCCTGCGGGGTGATGGCGCTGGCGTTGACGCCGGGCGTCACTGCGCCGACTTCGGCAGGGCCGAGCAGAAGCGCGTCATAGCCAATATCCTGCTCCAGCTGGCAGATGGACGCGATCTGGTTCGCCACATCATCCGCATCCCAGGTGAGGCCGCCGTCAAAGCGAAGCCACGACGCGGTTTCCGGCCTTGTGGCCGCCAGGGTCCGATAACGGTCGATGCCTGCAAGCCTCAAGCGGTGGTAGGCAGAGTCAGCACGTCGCGCTGAGTTCAGCCAGGAAAGTGAACGGCCGGATGCACCGTTAGCCGGCGCGCCGTCGTTGACAATGGTTACATCAACGCCAAGACGAGCAAGGTGCAACGCGGAAGAGATGCCGAAGATGCCCGCGCCGATAACAACGACATGGCGCAGCTTTGGGGAGGCAGTCATAGAGATATCCTTCTTCGCAGAAGACGGGCTGAGGGTTGTTGGATCGCTGCAGAGCGCGGCGGAACTAGTAGTCGGTGAGCTTCTTCATGTAGCGCCGGCCCTCAAGCATTGGCCGGCCGCGCAGACCGGCCAGCTCGTAGGCAAAACGCCATAGTGTGTCAAAAAAGACCAAGGGAACGAGATAGGGTTTGATGTGTTCTGACATACCACTGAGGTCGAGTTCCGTTCCATCGAGCACCAGGATGTTTTCCCGGCTGCCGTGCTTGAAAAGGAAATCGCGAGCGCGTTCCGTAAGGTGCCTCGTCTCGTCCAAACCCAGCAAGACCACGAAGCAAGCGTCCCGGTTCACCACCTCAAATGGGCCGTGAAAGAACTCGTTGGCATGTATGGCTTGCGAGTCGTACCACTGCATCTCCATCAACACGCAGATGGCGTAGGAATACGCCGCACCGTAGCTTGCACCGCTGGCCAGTGTGTAGATCGTATTGCACGGCGCGAAACGGGGTGCGAAGGCCTTAAACCGGTCGGCATAGGTCCGGTGCGCACGTTCGATCGCCGGCTGAAGATGGCTCAGGCTCATCAGCAGATCGGCGGTCAGCCCGGCATCCTCCCGAGCATCGATTAGGCCGGCGAGCAACATGTAGAGCACGCCGTAGTTGCTGCGGGCTGCATCGATCGGTTTGCCCGTCGTGTAGGAGGCCTGGTAGGCGACTGCGTGGTCGACCGCCTGCGCGAGGGGCGATATCTGGTCGAGCGTCATGCCGATTGTCGTCGCGCCTTGATCCTTTGCATGATTGGCCGCTCGCACGGTCTCGTGGGTGGTGCCTGTCTGCGAGCAAAGGATAACGAGCGCGTCAGGTCCCAACCGCCGCGGATCTCGGCAGACGAACTCATCCGCGTTGTAGATGTCGCAGGCGAATGTGCCGCTGTGACGGTCGACGAAGTATTTGCCTGCCATCATGATCGAGAGCGAGCCGCCGCACGCCACGAGGAATAGATGCGAAAACTGCCTGCCCGCCGTAGCGGCCAGGGCGCGTTCAACGTCGGCGGGGAGGGCGAAAATCATGAGGTTCCTCTTCTCGTTGACAGAGCTTGGGCCGGCGCACAATTGACAATGGCGGGCCATTGTGCGAACGTTATCACACCCTTTAAACTGAAAGTCCTGCGATGGTCAAGATTGCCGCGATGGGCGACAACGTGGTCGATTGTTATCTCGCTCGCGGCGAGATGTATCCTGGCGGAAATTGCCTCAATGTCTCGGTCTATGTCAGCCGCTTCGGCGGGCAGTCGGCCTATGTTGGGGCGATCGGCAAAGACCGGGCAGGGGACTTGATTCACGCCGCACTCAAGTCCGAGCGCGTGGACGTCACCCGATTGCGGCGCCTTGAAGGGCCGACCGCCTACTGCCTCATAGGTCACCGCAACGCCGATCGGATTTTCCTGGACTTCGATCTCGGAGTTTCGGCGTTCACGCCGACGCAAGAAGATCTGGATTTTCTCTCGGGTTTTCAGGCCGTCCACATCGGCCAGTCCAGCGGTCTGGACCCCTGGGTTGCCGCTGTATCAAGTAAGTCACTGTTGTCTTATGATTTTTCCACCCGGCGGGAACCGGGACACCGACGCGAGATTGGGCCCTATTGCTATCTGGCTTGCGTCTCGGGTGACGGTCTCGACGACAAGGAATTGGCCGCAATCGCAGCCGAATTGCTTGCATTTGGTTCAAAGTGGGTTCTTGTAACTCGCGGTCGGGCCGGCGCGGTGCTTCACGGCGCCACCGTCTCTTACCGAACCCCGGCGCGGTTGGTCGAACCCGTCGACACCCTGGGCGCGGGCGACACCTTCATCGCGAGAACGCTATTCGGCCTGCTTAAGGAAGAGACGCCTCAGGACATTCTTGGCCAAGCCGCGGAGGCGGCGGCTGCTACCTGCCGGTACTACGGGGCCATCGGCTATGCGGCGGCAATCGATCTAGGAAAGATCACGCCGGAGGCCCTCCGCGGAGCTCGGCGCATTCAAGACGAGAGAACCGTCTAGCTGCGAAATTCATTGAGCAATTGACGCGAGAAATGGACAATGCTAGTTCAAGTGATAACGTTCTCATTCATCCAACCAACGCCATGAAAGAGCGTTTTGATGGATGAGTCGTCGAGTGGGACCGCAGGCCGACTTCGGCCAATCGTAAGAGGAGAAGACATGCAAACGAATTCGAGCAGGCGCCAATTTGTGAAATCCGGTCTGGCGCTGACGATCGCGCTGGTGACAGGACTTGGCACGTTGGCCGCATCAACGCAGGCAAAAGCGGCCGACAACCCCTACAACCTCATCGACCCGACGATGATCAGCGTCGGAACCATGGGCGATGCGAAACCCTATGTCTTCACCGACGCCAACGGCAACTTCACCGGCTTCGACGCTGAACTCTTCCGCGACGTGGCGCGCCGGCTCGGGTTCAAGGAGGAGCAGGTCGTTTTCACCGGCCAAGAATTCTCGGCGCTGCTGCCGTCTGTCGCCAACGGCCGCTTCGACGTCGCTGTCGCCGCCATTGGCACGACCGCGGAGCGCAAGAAGACCGTGGATTTTGGCGACGGCTATCTCGCTGGCTACCTGTCGATCATTTCGGCTGATCCGGCTCTGACGACCAATGAGAGCACCGCCGGAAAGCGCATCGGCGTGATCCAGGGAACGCTGCAGGAAATCTATGCTGAGAAGAACCTGAAGGGCGACATCGTCAAATTCCCCGACAACAACACTGCGGTGGCGGCGCTGAACAACGGGACGATCGATGGCCATTTCACCGACTATGAGTCGGCCAAGCAGTATGTGGAGCGCTACAACAACCTTAAGATAACAATGAATGTGCCGTCCTTCGACGCGCCTGCCGGATTCGTGGTCAAGAAGGGCAACGACGCTTTCCGAAAAGCGCTAAACAAGGCACTGCGCGAGGCCATGGACGATGGCACCTGGAAACGGCTTCACGAGAAATGGTTCCCGGGTACCCCGATGCCGGATCAATATCTGCCAAAGAAGTAAATTCGCGCGCATTCGCTATCGTTTCCGGCCGGGTCCGTGAGCAACGGTGCCCGGCCGAGTTATAGATGGACTTGATATGAGCTGGTTCGACAACTTCGCCCGCAGCTTTCTTGATTTCCAGGCGATGGCAGAAGTTCTGCCGAACATGGTGATGGTCGGCCTCAAGAACACCCTGATCCTGGCCCTTGCCTCGACGTTTTTCGGGACGCTGATCGGTATCGTACTCGCCGTGATGGGGATTTCCGAGAACCAGCCGCTGAAACTCCTTGCCCGGGTCTACACCGATATCTTCCGCGGGCTTCCTGCCATTGTCACAATCCTAATCATTGGCCAAGGCTTCGCGCGGTTGGGCCGAGATCTGTTCGGTCCATCGCCTTATCCGCTGGGCATTCTGGCGCTCAGCCTGATCGCCGGCGCCTATATCGGGGAGATTTTCCGCGCCGGCATTCAGAGCGTCGAGCGTGGTCAGATCGACGCCACGCGCACTCTCGGCATGACATATGGCCAAGGCATGCGCCTGGTGGTGATCCCGCAAGGCATCCGCCGCGTCCTGCCTGCACTGGTCAACCAGTTTATCGGCAACGTCAAAGACTCCAGCCTGGTCTATTTTCTTGGTCTGCTCGCCTCCGAACGCGAATTGTTCCGCGTCGGCCAGGACCAGGCCGTGCTGACCGGCAACTTGTCGCCGCTGTTGCTGGCCGGCGTGTTCTATCTCGTGATCACGGTGCCGCTGACCCATCTCGTCAATTACATCGACGCGCGCATGCGCGTCGGCAAACGCATCACCGCTGTGCAAAGTGGCCTCAAGGAAGTCGCCGAGCTTGCCGAAGCGGTCGTGCCGGGCACAGAGACGTTGCCTGCAGCAGCGCCCACACGCTTCAAGGGTGGCGGTATTGAGGTCAAGAATATCGACATGGCCTATGGTGTCGTCCAGGTCCTCCATGACGTCAGTCTGAAAGTGGAGCCGGGGACTGTCACCTGCCTCATCGGTCCGTCGGGCTCGGGCAAGTCGACCTTGCTGCGTTGCCTCAACCGCCTCGTAGAGTGTCGAGCCGGTGACATTCTGCTTGATGGCGAAAGCATCTACAAACAGACCCCTGACCAACTCCGGCGGCGCGTCGGCATGGTTTTCCAGCAGTTCAATCTGTTCCCCGACCGCAGCGCGCTCGCCAACATCACCTTGGCGCTTCGCAAAGTTAAACGCATGTCGCGCGAGGAGGCTGAGGGCGCGGCCTTGGCGAGGCTGAATGAAGTCGGACTGCTGGAGCGTAAGGACCATCGGCCAGCCAATCTCTCGGGCGGGCAACAGCAGCGGGTGGCCATCGCGCGCGCCCTGGCCCTCGAACCCGAGATTATGCTGTTCGACGAAGTCACCAGCGCGCTCGATCCGGAATTGGTCAAAGGCGTCCTGAACTTGATGGCCGATCTTGGTCGGGGCGGGATGACGATGGTGGTCGTTACACACGAGATGAACTTCGCTCGCAAGGTCGCGAACCAGGTCGTATTTATGGACGAGGGGCGGATTGTCGAGGCAGGCCGACCAGAGGACCTATTCGATAACCCGCAAAGCCCGCGTCTTCGGCGCTTTTTGTCCGAGGTGCTGTGATTGCAATGGTGTGCGCAACGGGGGCTGTTGCGGTGTTCGCCCTTGCGGACGGGCTTAACTGCCGCTAGGTCGCCGGCACAACGCGCGCATGGGCGCTAGGTTTGCCGAGTGACTCAAAGATCACCCAAAAACGCAACTATCATAGAGGTCGCTCGCCGGGCCGGGGTGAGTTCCGCCACGGCCGGGCGTGTTCTTGGTGACTACGGCTACAGCAGCCCCGAGGTTCAGGAGAAGGTGCGCGCCGCAGCAGTTGAGCTGGGCTACCGCCCCAATCGCCTTGCCAAAGGTCTGATCACCGGCAAAACGCAGACTATCGGCGTAGTGGTTGGCGACATCGAAAGCCCATTCTACGCCAGCGTGCTGCGCGGAATAGGGGATGTCGCGCGCCGTGGCGGCTTCGGGGTTATCGTTACGAACAGTGATGAAAATGCCGAACTCGAGCAAGAGGCGGTGCAACTGCTGCTGGAAAAGCAGGTCGACGGTTTAATTGTCTCATCGACCTTCGTGGACGAGCCGGATCACCTTCGTGAAGCAGTCGCGGCTCGCTGTCCCGTCGTGCAGTTCGACCGCATGGTAGCGGGCCTGGAAACCGATTCAGTCGTGGTCGACAACGTTTCTGTAACGCATAGCAGCATCGCGGCGATGATAGCGGCCGGACACAGCCGCATCGGAATATTGGCGGAACTCGGGCCGGGCCAACGCGACGATGTTGGCTCGTTTGTGGCAAACGTTGATCTCTCCAGCGCTGATCTTCGCTACCATCATCCAAGCTGGCAGAGGCTATTGGGTTATCTCGAAGCCCATCGCGCCGCGGGCATTACGCCGGATCCGCAATTGATCCGTCGCGTGGCGCTCTATTCTAGCGAGGCAGCCCGCAAGGAGGCGCTCGATCTGCTGACAATGCGCAATGCACCGTCCGCTCTGTTTACGGCCGATGGTGTGATGTCGACAGGGGTTCTGGAGGCCATTTCCGCATTGAAGCTTGCGATTCCAGGAGACGTTTCGCTGCTCTGCTTCGACGATCTCGACTGGATGCAGTTCGTGGCCCAGGGTATCACAGCCATCGCGCAGCCGGCACATTTGATTGGAGCGGCGGCAGCGGAGCTTCTCTTGAAGAGGCTGGCGGAGGCCACGTTACCTTTCGAGCACCGTGTCCTTGCGGCCCGCTTGGTGGAGCGCAATTCAATTGCGGTTTATCTCACCCGCGAGCCCGTCTGATCCGGCCGCAACGGTCTATAGCTGGGGCTGAATTGCAGCCCCTCTCTATATCGAGGTCGATGCCATACAGGGATATTGACCTGCCGTATGTTTCTTCGCTTGCCTACACGCCATCGGCCATCTGCGGCTTGGCTCGGCTGAATGACAGCCCACTGCGGAACGCTGGATTTCAAAGAGGAATGTGTTCGGCGTGGTTCGGCCGACTATGTCCAGGATCACGGTTTTGATCCGCTATTGCGTGCAACAGTCCTAGCATGCTGCCGGGCGCAGGCCCCTTCAGGAATTTGAGTAGTCCTGAAACGCTGGTTCGCGCCGCCTCATCCAATAGGAGTATGCTCGCCGATGGCCCAAAGGAGATCTCGTGCAACCAGGGCCATTTGCATGCTCCAAGATGCGTTCTGCTCGGGCGCCAACGACAAGGATGGGGCTACAAGATGCCGTACCCATTCAGGTTTTCCCTTCCCCGAGAATGTGTCGAAGAAAGGTGTTTCGGGACGCCTGGCTCAGCTTCTTAAAGGCATTCTAGTGGATCGAGAGCTATCCGCCGACTCCGCCCGTCGGAGAAAGGGATGATAGACTGTGCCGCGTTCGTCTTGGATGCGATGGGAATACGGCATGTACACAACCATCAATACCCTCGTGCGAACGATCAACGGCGGACGGCAGGTCTCGTGATACAGCGGATGGTTCGTCTACAGGACGAGAGGACGTTTTGGGGCCGATATCGACGACCATGATCTCCGGCGACACGCCGAACCGCACCGGCAGCCATGATACGCCCAAACCCCCGGATACGATCATGTGCCTCCCACCCTCGACGACATGCCCATAAGCGAAGCGCTGTCCGTAGGCTGAATTGATGATGGGGGGGCCAACGAATGGCAAGCGCACCTGTCCGCCATGTGTATGGCCGCATAACGTCAGGCTGACACGGTCAGGGACAGTAATGAAGATGTCCGGTTCATGCGCAAGGAGCAATATCGGATTGCCGTCGTTGGGTATTCCGGCCATTGTTCCAGGCAGATCGTCGACGCCCTTGTACACGCCGCGAGAAAACTGCATGGCCCACTGGTCGCCAAGACCCGCGAGCCAGAATGCTGGGCCATCCTGCTGACGGATAAGCGTGGCGGTGTTCTCGAGGACCGGAATGCCATTGTCGACGAGGGCTGCGCGGACACTATCGACACCGTGCCACCAGTCGTGGTTGCCGAGAATGGCGTGGCAGCCGAGTGGCGCCGAAAGTTTCGAAAGAGAATTCCCCCAAACAGTGTCGGGCACGATCCCGGTGGCATAGCGTGGCAGCACGCCCATCACGTAGTCGCCAAGGAGAAGGATGATGTCGGGCTGCAGGCTATTCGAAACACCAACGATCTCGTCGATCCTGGAAACCGGCATCCAAGGCTCGCAGGCATGGATGTCAGCGACCACGACGATGCGCAGGGGCTTGGCAGTGGTCGGCCAGCGCGGCGGAAGGAGCTTGTAGTGCGTGACACTCAGTCGAAACCGAGGCTCAATCGCGATGGCATAACTCGCCAGACCGAATGCCGCGAGCGACACGGCGCCAAAGAGCTTCAGGAATGAGCGCCGCGACGTCAGCACTTGTGTTTTCCAGCAGAACTAGGTTGGTACTAGAGATCGCTGCGTATTCAGCTGCGGCAGCCTGGACCACATCAACCGCGTGAGAGGCCTCGCTGGTCAATAGTTTCCCAAATTGGCGTCACCTGCAAGCATTGGTCTTTATTGCGCAGGGAAGGGAGCTCGGGCTAGGACCCGTCAACTGCTCCGAATTGCCACTGATCTCGGGCGGATGGTGCAGTTCCATTCCGGATGAATGCGTCGCCTTAGATGGCGAGCGCCTCCATCTCGACATCGTTCATTTGATCCCGTTTTTCGTCGGCCGCGGAATCGACCGCGCGCCCGCTTCGGGTCCGCTTGGTTGTCGTGACTGCGATCAGCTCGACCAGGGCCACGCGATTGAGGAGGCGCCGTCCGCGCCAGCTTTGCGTGATGCGGCAGAACAGGGGTGTTCGATGTTGCGCCACGTCGATGTGCCCGTCGGATGGTGATGCAATGTGGAGCGCAAGGCCTGTCTCGCGAGTGAGTTGTTGCAGTTCGACCTTCCACAACCGGCTATGGTCATCCAGCTTCGAGCCGACCGCTTCCCGCCTTTGACCTATCGCCTCGACAAGATTGCGGCGCTCTCGAGTTGAAGCCGGAGGGCGAACTTTCGTCGGCTGCAAACCGGCTTCTTACCGCTCTCGCAGTGTTTCCTGCTTGTATCGCATCATTGGCGAGAGAAAGTAGCTGATGATGCTGCGCATGCCAGTCTGGGATGTTCATTCGGACTCGAAGCTTGGTAACTCCAGTCTCCTCGGTTCGGTCCGAATGGACAACCTGCGCAAAGCTCACAACTAGAGCGGTTCCATCCCGATGGCATCGGGATGGAACCCCATCTCTTTTGCTTGAGCAGATCATCGCCGAAAACCGGGCTCCCGCCTTTGGTACGCTGACTTCGGTTCGGCACCATGGCTTTGAGGTGCTGTTCATCCAGTCCTTATTTGGCCATGGCAGCCCCGCGTAGTCCTTCAGGTCACATAGAACGAGGCTGCGCTGAGCGACAGATGTGGGGAAAGGCTGGCGAACTGTATTTGAGATGCGCCGCCGGCCCCGTCACTGTCGAAAGAGAGCGCCCCGGTTGCACTGTCGTAGATGATGTGATCGGAGCTGTCATGCGCGGCTGCACCAATAAAGAAAGCTTTGGATGGAAGCCCTCCCGGCTGAAGCCCGGCAAAAACGGTATCGCTGAGATGGAACGTATCCTGGGAGCGCTTGAAGTCGGTGATCTTGTCGACATTACCGGCTCCAAGAGCAGTATTGAACGAGAAGGCATCGTGGCCTCCGTAGCCGGTCAAGACGTCGGCGCCGAGGCCGCCGTTAATGACATTGTTGCCGGCATTGCCCTGGATGGTCTGGGCGAACTCGTTGCCGGCGAGGGTCATTGCTTTCGTGCCTGACGCGTTATTGGTAGCGAGGAGCTCGATCTCCGAGCCGGCGGAAAGCGCATAGCTCACCGAGGCGAGCACACTGTCGTTGCCGCCGCCCACCGCCTCAACCACCTTCTCGTTGGCATTATCGGCATAATAGGTGTCGTTGCCGCCATAGCCAATCATCGTGTGGCCGCTGGTTCCGTGTAATACATCGGCGTCGCTGGTGCCGTACAAGGTGCCATCGCTGGTGCTGCCGGAAGAAGGAACCGTCCCGGTGCCAGACACGGGCTCGGTCCCGGTCGAGCCAGTGATTGGGGGAGTGACGTTGGCACCCGTCACCGCGTCACCGCTGCCTGCCTTCTGGTAAAGCTGAATCTGATCGACTTGCATCTGCATCGACGAAGGAGTCGAACCATCCAGAGCCGTATGCCATCCGGTCACGTTCGAATTCGCGACCCCATTGTTCATGATCAATTCCATCGGTTCATCCGGGATCGGCGCCTGTGCGCTGGTCACTTGCGCCATCTGATGCCCGTCGAGATACCAGGTGATCGATTGACCGGGCACCCAGTTGATGCCGTACGTGTGGAAGCCGGCCGTGAGGTCGGTCCCCGTATCAATGCTGTTTCCTACCCACCCTGACGGCGAGTGGAGGTGCCAGGAGAACATCTGGTCCGCCGGCCCCGAACCGGTAAATCCGCCCTCCTGCATGTCGATCTCGAAATTGTCGCCGCTGCTGCCGGCGCCATGGCCGGGCAACAGCCAAAGGGCCGGCCATGCGCCATCGCCGCTTGGCGCCTTCATGCTGATCTGAAGGTAGCCGCCATTGAATTCGAAGTTGCCGTAGCTGCTGACCGCGCCGGACGTGACAGGGTATGTCTGTGTGGTCCCCTGATTTATGCCGCTGATGGGCTGCTTGATCGCCGTGAGATCCAAGGCCCCGTTGCTCACGGAGACTTGGCTCGGCACATCGTAGTCGGCATAATATTGCGAGCCTGCGTTGCTTCCTCCTGATCCATTGCTATTCCATGGCCAGCCATTGGCGGCATTGCTGGTGATGTAGGTATGCCAGTCGCTGTCGAGCGCCGTACCGGAGAAGTTTTCCTCGAAGACGAGATCGCTAGAGGCAAAGCCTGCGGGGGCGGAAAGAGTCATTCAGTGATCCTCTTTGGTGTTGAAAACAGGGAATTCCACTGCCGCGCATCGCCAAGGCGCGCGGCAGATCGCATGCTCGCAGTTGGGCACTGCGAACGGAGTTTCAAAGTAGCGGAGATTTGGAAGTCCTCGCCCGGACATTATTGTCGAGCAAGCTGAACGTTGAACTCGCCATCCGAAGACGAATTTTGTCGAGGGTGCTGCCGCGCACGCAAGCTGTTCGGCGGTTCCAGCCGCAGCCAAATTGAAGTCGAGCGCAGCTCTTCCGGCACCGCCGAGCTGTTTAGTAAAAACACGGTGTATCCTTGGTTAGTTGTGTTTTTTTGTTGTAATTACGCCTGCGCCCTAAGTAAAACGCAGGCATTTCCGCTCGTTGGACTTATCCCGCTTACCGTCTTATACTATCAGGAAGTGATTAATCCGAGGACGATGTATCGAGCTAACACGAGCTTACTGCCATTTGCGGCGAGAATGAGGCTCAGTGAGAACTTATTAACACATTCTAATGTAGGACGTGTGTCGAACGGCCGCACCGAAGCGCCCTTCCGGACGTCCTACCAAAACCGTGTCCGTCGGCTGAAATGTTGCGCCGGTTTGAGCGCATGTGTTCGCGGGGTCGTTCGCATGTGAGGTCGTCGACAAGGATGGCCGGGATGTCTTCCGAGTTGCGTGGCGGACGAGCCGTCGAACCTATGGCTGGCGCTGCCGGTCCGATGTTCGACCGTGCCGTTTGCGCGGCCGATGCAGTCTCTACACGTATTGCTGAGGGATCTCGCCAGCGCCACGGCGGCGATGTCCCACATGATCTGCCTTCAATGATCGAAGGTGAGAGCTGGCCCTGCTATCGAGTGCAGGCCCTACAGCGCCGACAGGCCGTTCAATCGAACGCCAGCGTGCCTGCATGTAACGCGCCGAACCTGCAACCGCATCCAGGGGAAGTGCGATCGCTTAAGCGGCTTGTTGAAGTGGCTGATACTTGACCCCTATGGCGCGGCGCGTTCTCGCCGCGTGGCGCCTGCCACGAGTCTGAACCGCGCAGCCAGTGGCCAAAGCTCCACCTGGGGCACAGTCGATTAGCGTGCTCTTTTGCTGCATGGTCGTCTATGCAGGTTGACCGTCGTTCAGAACGCAAAGCCGACAATGCGGCATCGCTTGTCCCTGATCGGCGAAAATTTCTGCCAGTCAGCCTCGCTGTGGAACGAGAGGAGTTGGATTCCCATGAGCTACCTCAGATGGGCCGCGTGCCTTACGGGACCTCCCCGGAAGCTTCGCCGCCGGCGGCTTGACGCCATCGAGAGTGTCGTTACATTTGTAATGGCTAGGTTTTGTTTTTATCCGGTTGCGCCCACTGAGATGCGCGGTTCGCATGTAGCGTGTAGCCCCGAGGCAACGGAGGAACCCTGAGCGACCTCAAGACCGGTGCGGCTCCCTAACATTCGTCCATTCCCGAAATGTGAAGTGCGATCGACAGGACGACTTAGGATCCCCTTCTGGACCTGGCCTTGTGGCCATGCAGCGACCTCGATCGCTGGTCGATTTCAAGCCAAAAGAAACTATTAGTAACACCGAAATATTTGAGGCAACTTAATCTGGCTCAACCACAAAAGATGGCAGAGATGATGTCAAGTAATGACCTCTATACCGGAATAGATTATGCCGCTGCTAATCCGACTTGGCATGACGAAGATGGCGGTGTTAAGGCCGAGAACATCGCCAAGATCGTGCGCGCCAACAACATCAGTTGCCAGAAAATCGTCGATACAGGTTGTGGGACGGGAGGCGTTCTGGATGCTCTTCTTCGGCATGATATCTTCCGTGATTCAACAGCCATCGGCTACGATATCGCTCCCTACGCTATAAATTTGGCCAAACACCGAGAAAAAAACAACCTCAAATTTCACTGCGGCGACTTCTTTCAGACCGGCGAGAATTGCGATCTTCTTTTGTGCATCGATGTTTTCGAGCACGTTGATGATTATATTGGCTTCCTTCGAAGACTAAGAGGACGATCAAGATACTATACTTTTCATATTCCACTTGACATGAATGTCGTAGGACTTCTACGTGGTCAGCATCTTAAGCAACGCAAGGAGGTTGGTCACCTGCATTACTTTGATCAGGCAACGGCGCTAGCGACTCTGCGCGACACAGATTTTAAAATTATTGACGCACAGTACACTAGGACCGCGGAAGATATTCTGCAGATCCATCCCGAATGGAGAACCACTACAGCCATCCTCGGTAATGCCGCCCGAGGCATTGTCCGGACTATGGCCGGAGAGGACCTGTCGGTGCGCTTACTCGGCGGCGCCTCGTTGATCGTCCTCACGAGCTGAGGTGGTGTTCGTGCGCGTCGAGCGCGAACCGACCTTTGTGTGCTGGAGGCTCACGAAGGTGAAAGTTGCAGTGCCCGGGAAGTGTCAAAATGCTGTCACCCGCAGGGCCGGGCAAATCTCCCATATTTTTAACGTCGATCTCCGTCCAGCGAGAAGCTTCGAAACCTGATTCCGAGCTGCTTGAGCTGCCCTACCCCGGGAACCTCTGCCGCCGGGTGCACGAGCCCCAGGATGGAGTCGGATCGGAAGGGTAGGGGGACGTGCAGGGCCTCTCCTGCCCGGAGCATGCAACTGACAAGCTGCGAGGGCACCGGGACGGCACGCAGTGTTCTGCCTTGTGACGCGGCGATCTCGTTCATGAGCCGTCGGAACGGCACCGGTTCGGGGTTGGCCAGCCCTACCGGTTCCGGCAGGGGCATGTCCGACTCGGCAATACGCACCATGGCGGCTGCCATGTCTGCCTCATGCACGGTGAACTGATGGGAGCGCGCCCCGATGAGAGGTGTAACCGGCAGTTTGGTGAGTTTGCGCAGCGCGCCGGCCATCCCGGCCCAACCGGGGCCGTAAACCAGTCCGAGGCGGGTGGAGACGCCTCCCAGACTGCTGGCTGTGCGCTCACACGCCAGCTTGGCCTGGCCGTACAACTGTCGGGTTCCCTTGTAAGCGGACATCGAGGAGATGAAAATGACCCGGCGAACCCCTGCGTCGGCGGCATTGCGGAGGAGGTGCTGCGAGCCGGACACATTGACACCCCATACATCGCCGGCACTGATGAGACTCAGGTCCCATGCACTATGTATGAGCACATCTAGGTCGCTGAATGCGGGCCCCGACGGCGGGCGCTTAATCTCATATGGGCGCCATTCGGCGACGCCGGCCATTGCGGCGGCAGATGCGGAGGTCGCCCGGTTCGGGCGGGCGAACGCGATGACCTCATGCCCTTGCTGGGCGAAGGTAGCACGCAGGATGGACCCGACATACCCAGTCGCTCCGGTGATGCCGACCCGCATTGATGCTCACCCCGTCAGTTCCATCGCCTCGCAGGCGATGCGATGAGAATTGGCCATCACAGTCAGCGTAAAGGTAGTCGCCGGAACATTTGGGAAAACCGAACCGTCGATAAGATGAATCCGGTCCCAACGCGCCAGCCGCCCGACGCGGTCTGTCGTCGCACTCCGGGCGTCCCGCTCACTAGCGTGGGGAAAGCTGCCGCCAAAGTGGTAGCTCTTGGCCCCACCCGACCACAGCATTTGCGACGTGACCGGCCACAAATCAAGGTAAGGTGCTGCCCTATAGATGCGCTTTATTACGTCAGGCAGCGTCGGAGGCACGTCTTTGCCCCTGACGCTGGTCTCGCTGAACCCCTCGGAAGTAAGGGTAATCCGGGGTAGCTCATCAGGAGCTGCGGGCACCTGGGCTGTGATCCGTATCTTGGGTGACGCCCAGGATGGCAAATAGCCGAGGCCTACCGTCAATCGGCTCAGCAGCCGATCTGTCGCGAAGGCGGCGGCGGGATGTTGGAGGAAGCCGGGCAGCGCATCGTAGTATGCGTGGTTGAACGGGTAAAAGTGAACCTGTGAGACGTCGAAGCCTTCGTCGTCCCGGCCGATGACCATGTTGAACTGGTTGAGTGTGAACTCGCGCCTTGTACGTGGGTCGGGAGTCGGCTTCACGGACATCATTGGAAGAACGAACTGAGCCGATTCCGAAAGATGGACCGGCTGGTCCGATCCGAGCGAGCCCAGGATCAGCCGAGTGGTGCCGATAGCTCCGCAACCCACGAAGACCCGGTCGGCTGCGAATCGCTGGATCCGGCCGCTGGATAGCTCCCGAGCCTCCACGACTGCCGTGTCGGCCTCCTGGCCGACTCGAACCGCGAGCAGCCCGCTGTGGTAGTCGATCCTCCCGCTGCGCCTGAAGCGGTCGAAGCTGTGCGAGGCCGAGTAGATCAGCGACCGCGGGCACCCAGTCATGCACAGGCCGCAGGGCTGGCATTCGGGCGCCGAGAAGGCGAGCCGCGCGCGCCCTATGGTTATTCCGGTGGAGCGTACACGATCGCGGTGCCGGTCGTAGTTGGCCAGCACCATCTGCGTCCGCGGTGCCAGCGGCGGAAGCGGGTGCGGAGATCCGATGAGCGGAAACCACTCATCGAGATCGTCGGACTCTCCGGCGAACGGAATGTGACCAAGGATCGTCCGATAGTGCTCTTCCATATCCGAGAAACCGAACGGCCATCTCTTGAATGTGGCAGCGCTGAAGGGCATGATCTGGGCCCCCCAGACGTTGCTGAACCCTCCGTAGGCGCATGAGATCACAGCAGAGTTGACTCTACCCTGGGAGTGGACTCCGTCGAGTTGGCCCTTGTTGACAAACGGGAAATCGGATCCGTAGCTTCTCTTTTCAGGGAGCGAATCCGACTGTACGCGCTTGGGTTGCAATCCGATCCGGCGGACGTCCTCCTCATCCCAGTCGCCGACACGCAGCTTGGACAGCCTGGAGATTACCTCTTGCGTCTGGACGTCCAGCACGGTGCCCGGATCGAACACAGTTATCTTCTCGTCAGACTTCCCGGACAGCGCCAACACGGCGGCGGCTGCAGCCGGACCCGAACCAATGATTATCGAAGAAGGCATTCACTTCTCTCGCCCATTGGCTCGCGCGGCTGTGTTAAATACCTGCCTGGTGGCCTGTCGGCGCTGCCGGCGCAATCGCCGCGCCCGCTCGACATGACCGGCGGCGTGGCCTGCCGCGGCCAGACCTATGCCAATGATTATGGCCGAGGACCGGACCAGCCCGTGGGGGTCACCCTTGGCGGCTTGCCAAATCCCTCGCGGTACGCCCTTGGTCAGCGCGTACCAGACGAAGCGGGTTTCCGCACCCAGAGTTGCGGCGTCGCCCATCTGGGCAAGAGCCTCGATCTTCCCCTTGTTGACGAAGAAGCAGCGGCGCCAGAAGTACTTCCAACTCGGCCGTGAGGCGGGTACAAAGTGGCGGACGGTCGCTGCCGGTTCGTAGATGACAGCCTCACTACCCTTGATCTGCGCCACGCGGTGGCACATGTCCATGTCGTCGTGATTGTCGGAGTGGAACCCTCCCACCTGCTCAAGGAGGGTTCGCCGCACCGACATGTTGGCACCTATAAGATGAGCCAAGGGGCCTCGGCTTGTCGGAAGACCGTCATAAGCGCATCCGAACACCCAGTCGAACTGCACGGGAAACCAGGCCGGGCGGCTAGACTCGAAAACCGGTAGGGGGCGCCCGCCGACGGCGCCGATGCGCTCATCCTGATACGGGTCTGTGAGAATCCCGAGCCAGTCCTTGTCGGCCGCTGCATCGTCATCCAAGAACGCCAGAATGTCTCCCGCAGCTGTCTCGGCTGCCGTGTTTCGGGCCGACCCCAGGTGCCCGTCGTACTTGTTCTGGATCACCCGTATCGGAGGGGTGGATGCGGCGAAGCCAGCCCAGTACGCGGCACAACGGTGAAACAGGATTTCATTGTGGTCGATGCATACGATGATCTCGCAGGGTTGCAAGGTCTGCTCCTGAACCGAGGCCACCGACTGAAGCATCAGCTCCCATCTGTCCTCGGTGTAGGCACAGATAATCACCGAGATCGTGGGGGGGCGCGGGACCTGCCGGCGTTCGCTGGTGACGCCATGCTCGGTCTGCCCGGTTTTCGATCCAGGCTGACCGGTTGTGGCAACGCCAACGTCATTACCGCGGCGGGCGAAACCGATACTTAGGTTCCGGACGTGGCCCCGCTGGCCAACGCCAATCGGCGTACAGGATTGCGCAAGCATCAGAATACGCATCTAGGAATTCTCCCGACTTGAGCTGCCAATGTCTGCCCCAAGCTCTTCGATAGAAGGTGCGATAAAGCCAGACTTCCACGCGCTGGATTCGGCTTACCCGGAAGCCGGCTCTCAGCATAAAGAAACCACGAGGGCCCAGGTTTGCGCCACAGAGGCTCGAGGCGGCCGCCGACGCCAAGCACGCGCGGGTCGGCGTAGGGCATCAGCAACTCGTCCAGCCAGCGCTCATCGGCGATCGCATCGTCATCGAGAAACGCCACGACCGGCGCGGGCGCCAATCCGGCTCCCGTCGTGCGACCGCCGCACAGTCCACGCACGTTGGTATTAGGTGTGACGACGACACCCTCGATCTCGCGCCGGGCGCGCTCCAAGAGCGCCTCATCGTTGTCGACGACGAGGACGATCTCGCGGGCCGGGCAGGTCTGGCGGCGCACCGACGCGATGGCCGCGTTCAAATCGTCCCAGCGATCGAGTGTGTTGGCGCAGATCACGACGGAGGCTTCGGTCATGGCAACTGCCGGCTGGTTTCTGAGGCCGGGCTGGTTTCGCGTGTCTGCGTCGCCCGAGCCGTGGCGGCTTTGAGGATGTTCCAGAGCGGACCTCCGTCGTTGTGAATATCGAACTTGTCATATTCGTCGACGGGATAGCGTCCGTTGTCCTGCCGCGACACCAGCCGCCACACCATCCAGCCGGCGCAGTTGCGCTCGCGCGTCAGCGTGTCGAGCCACATCGCGTAAGCCTGGGCAAAGTTCTGATTGGAGCGGGCATAGCCGAACTCCTCCAGAAGCACCGGCTTGCCGGCGCGAACTGCCAACCGGCAGAACTCGGTGATCAAGCTGTCGAACTGCTGGACGGTGAGCTTGTAGTAGAGCGGGTAGCCGTGCCAGGTCCCGAAATCGAGAGTCGGGATCGTCAGATCCGATAGCTTCGACTCGACGTTAGCGTGCCCTGAGGTGACGAGATGGTTCGGATCGAGCGACTTCACGTAAGCCGTCATTTCGGTGGTCCAAGCCAATCGTAAGGCCTCCGGCTGCGCATTGCCTTCGTTCATTAGCTCCCAGGCCATGATGGTCGGATCATCCCGGTAGGCGAGCCCGGTGAGCGGGTTGACTCGCTGCACGACGTGGCTGACCCAGGTCCTGTAGTCGCGCTTCGTGCGCGGATCCTGGAAGAAAAACTCCGACTTCTCTTTGCTGAGGTCGGTGTCGTACTGGCTCTGCACGCCTGGGGCGTCCCGGCTCCCATACCAGGCCCGCATCTGCTGGGCGCCGCCTGTGAAGGCCCAGAAATCCAGGACGGCGATGATCAGCCTCAGGCGTCGCTTGCCGGCCTCGGCGATGAGGAAATCAACCTTCTGCATGCCGTCGGCGCCGTCATTGATCGCCATCCTGTTTTGGCTCGGGTCCCAGTAGAGCAGGTACGTGCCCTTGACCGCGAGATTGCTGGCTTCGCCTTCAAGCCGCCAATCCCAGATCGTAGGCTTGCTTCCGTCGAGCGACCCGATCACCGGCTGGAGGAAGGTGCGGACCACATTGGCGCCCATCGCCACCGCGTCATCGAGAACGCGGGTGACCTCATCCGGCGACCCGTAGGTCAGATAGTGGTTGTTTACGCCGGTCACGAAGAACGGCTTGCCGTCCAAGGTGAAGTTCGTTTCGGAAGTCTTGATGAAGGACGTTGCCGACGGGTCATCCGCGGCGCTCACGACTGCTGGAACGGACAGCAACGCGCACACCAGCACCCGCAGTCCGGCATTGCGCAGCCTATTTTTCACTCGTTGCCAGCCAACAATCACCCGTGCATGTGGCTCTCGCCGGGCGCCGAGTGCAACAGCCCCGAAGGATTACCTCCTCTGACCTCGCACAGCCCGGGCGTCGTTCGGGCATAGTGGTGCTTGGCCGATTCCGGTCGCTCGAGTATGGACCCGTGCTGTCAGACATCGCTCCCAACCAAGAGTTCGGCTCCTCTTATTGGCGAGTCCCCGCGGTAGTAATAGGTGGGAAATATTCTCGCGCTGTGACACGCGCCATCGCTTTCCATCTACCTCCCTGGCCCGCGGGCCCGCGGCGGAGTCTTGGTAAGGCGGATCGCCGCAGGCGGTTCTCGTCAAGCTGTGAGCCGGCGTCCTTTTGAAATCCGCGGTCAGAACAACAATGCGCATTTGCCTGAGTCTCGATCCATCGCGGCTACTTCGGTGGCACCTCTGGCTGGCAGAAGCGCTTGCTGAAGTGCCCGGCAACGAGGTCTCCTGCGCTTTGGCGGCCGGTCGCCGCCCGCTGCCGTTGACCTGCCGTCTGCTGCTCGAACTCGAACGACTGGTCTATGGCTTTCGCGGGAACGGCGCCACTGACTCCGTCGAGGCGGCGCTGCGGTCCCTGCCGCCGCCTCCGTCCGACCAAGTGGACGTGGTGATCGATTTGAGCGGAGAGGAGACGCGCCCGGCGGGGCTGCGGGTGCTGACGCCGCTCTTCAACGGCGTACCCGGCGAGATCGGCGTCATGGCGGCCGTGGCGAATGATCAGGACCTTCTCGTCGACCTGCACGACACGGCGCGCCCGTTGCGGCCGTGGATGGCCCGTCCGGCCAGTGTAGACCGTGGAGTGTTCTCAGCGAGTCTAGACAGCGTCCTCTCCTGCGCTGTGCTGCTGATCCTCAAAGCCTTGCGCGAGGAAACCGGTTCAGCTGCGTCCGGTGTCCCCGGTTCACGGACGGCCGTGCCTTCACTTGGCGCATCCTCGGCCCTTGCAAGGGCGACCGGCACGGTGGCATCGAAAGCGATCAGGTTTTTGGACGTCCTGGCAAGAGGCGGCAGGATGTGGGGGGTTGGCTGGCGCTTCGATGAATCGGCGAGCCTGCTCGACAAAGGCGAAGCAACCTTCTCGGTGCTCACCGGAAGCACCGACAGCTACCTTGCCGACCCGTTCCCGTTCCGGCGCCAGGGGCAGGATTTCATTTTTGTCGAACAGTACCTCTACTCGAAGAACCGGGGGTGCATTGCGGTCGTGGCAGCGGACCGGGACGGGACCGTCGGCGCACCCCAGATCGTCTTGGAGGAACCGCATCACCTCTCATACCCGTTCGTGTTCGAGCAGGACGGGCAGATCTGGATGATCCCCGAATCGGGGACGGCCAGGAATGTTAGCCTCTACAGGGCAGTGGAATTCCCTTACCGGTGGACGCGGGAGGCCTGCCTCATCGAGGGGATCGAGGGCTACGATACCACGCCTCTCTGCCATGAGGGCGGCTTTTGGTTTTTCGTCAGCCCAAGGCGGTGGAGCTCCACGTCTTGGGATGTCCTCAGCCTCTACCGTGCCGAGAGCCTGACCGGGTCTTGGACGCCCCATGCCGCCAACCCGGTCCTGATCGATGCCAGGCTCAGCCGCCCCGCAGGCGCCGTCATCCGACACGGCGGACGCACGCTACGCCCGGTCCAAGACTGCGCGCGCGGCTATGGCAGCGCGGTGACGTTCTGCCAGATCGATGCGCTCGGGGCGTCGGAGTTTGCCCAGACCCCGGTCGGTCGCATTTGGTCCGGAGCGTTGGGGTGTCACACCTACAACCGCCGGTCTGGCTTGGAGGTGATCGACCTGTTCGGGCATATCCGGGGTTTGCGAGAGGTCACGACCTCCTATCGTTTGCTGGTACCCGACGCGCCGGTCTCGGGACCGCGTGGGGTCTCGGGACCGCGTGGGCAGTCCCTCTCTTGGGCGGTCTCGTCCGGGTCAGCCACCCGTAGCCAGGTGGTCGAGCGCAAGGTACCCCGCCTGAGAAGGGCCGGGCGCGCCCGACCCTTCTCGGGCACAGAATAAGCTCGGAAATCACGGCCGAGTGAAGGAGCGAGCCCACCTGCACATTGCAGCTTCTGGCCAGTGGCAATGTCAGCGTTGTCTGGACGTTCATTTCTTCGCGCCGACGATCTTCGCTGCCTTCCGCACGGTTCGCTCAGTAGAAAATTGTCGCTTGTGAGCTAGTGCCGGCCGCGGGTCGATGGATGTCCTCGCTGGCGTTGAAGGTGGCCCCAGAGGTCTAAACGGGTTTGGCAATGCTGCCAACACAGCTGCTGAAGATGATCGGTGCCGCTGCCGCACTATCCGCGCAGGTAGTCTGGGCTGGAAAATACCTGAAGGGATACCCCAAAAGAGCTAATCATCTATTGTCTTTTCCTAACCATCCATCGTCCTTCCATTTCAGATCTGCATCAGTAATGCTCGCATAACTAAGATTCATAACTAAGATTAGGGGGAGGCTGCAAGCGTACCGATCTTCTTTCATCTCATCTTCATTTTATTATGGCCGGGAGTCCGCATATGGTTGGATCAAGCGCATCCGTGGATGTGGCGGTCATTGGAGCTGGCCCTCACGGCTTGTCGCTAGCCGCGCATTTGCTTGCGCGTGATGCGGAGCACCGGACGTATCACCCGGCCCATCATCTCGCCCGATACCTATCGGCAGTCCTGGCGCGCTTTCAGCCCGCCCCCTGGGTCCCATCGTACGACCTCAAAGCGCTGCCATGAACGCCCGTCTTTCCAGCATTGTCGCCCCCATCGGTGCCGCATCGCCGCCTGACCCGATCAATTTCGCGCTGCGGCGATCGTTGAGTCTGCCCCGAGTCAGCTTCGTCGTCCCGACGCTCAATGAAGCCAAGAACCTCCCTTGGCTTCTGCCGCGCATCCCCAACTGGGCGCATGAGATCATTATCGTGGATGGTCGTTCGACCGACGACACGGTCGCGGTCGCGCGCCGCCTGCGTGAGGACGTGAAGGTTGTCATGGAGCCCCGCCGGGGCAAGGGCGCTGCACTGCAAGCGGGATTCCTGGCCGCCACAGGCGACATCATCGTCATGCTGGACGCCGACGGCTCCATGGTCCCGGAGGAGGCGATCGTGTTTGTCAGTGCGCTGATGGCCGGCGCGGATCTCGTTAAGGGTTCACGATTTATCCAGGGCGCCGGCACCGGTGACATGTCGCTGTTCCGGATGTTCGGCAACACGGGCCTGACCCTGTTCGTGCGGCTGCTCTATGGCGGTTGGTTCTCCGATCTATGCTACGGATACATAGCCTTCTGGACCAAGCACGTCGCCACGCTGAACTGCGATTGCGACGGGTTCGAGATCGAGACCCTCATCAACGTGCGAGCTTTGAAGAACCACCTCAATATCGTCGAGGTGGCAAGTTTCGAGGCTCGGCGCATCAGCGGTGTGAGCCACCTGCGCCCCATCCCGGACGGCTGGCGCGTCCTCAAAACCATCCTGCGCGAGAGGCTGCACCAACAGCACAGGCGGAGCGCCACAGCCTGTGATGACGGTGGACAACCCCGATGCGAATCCTGATGGTTGCCGCTCGCTGCTACCCCTTCATGGGCGGCATCGAAACTCACATCCAGGAGGTCGGCCCTCGCTTGGCTGCGCGTGGCCACGCGGTTGACGTGCTCACTACCGATCCTTCGGGGGAGCTGCCGGTTGAGGAGGCGGTGCCCGGCATGCGCGTGCAGCGCGTGCCGGCCTGGCCGAGGGAGCTGGACCTCTACGTGGCGCCCCGCATTTATACCGCCATCCGGCGCGGGGTTTGGGATCTGATCCATTTCCAAGGTTACAACAGCTTCGTGGCGCCGATCGGGCTGCTGGCGGCCGTCCGCGGGGACCTTCCGTTCATCCTGACCTTCCACAGCGGCGGGCATTCCTCCCGGCTGCGCAACGCCATGCGCGGCACGCAGCACGCGCTGCTCCGGCCGCTAGTGGCCCGGGCCGCGCGGCTGATTGGCGTCTCCGAATTCGAAGCCAGCTTCTTCAGCGCGAGGATGGGCGTGCCGCGGGAACGGTTTGTGGTCATCCCGAACGGTGCCGCGATGCCGGTTGCGAGCCCCGGCGTCAAGGTCGATCCGCACCTGATCGTCTCGGGCGGCAGGTTGGAGCGTTACAAGGGCCATCACCGGGCGATTGCGGCCTTGCCCGAACTGATCCGCCGGGTACCGGATGCCCGACTGCACATCGTCGGAAGAGGCCCGTACGAGGGAGAATTACGACGCCTCGTCGCGACGCTCGGCCTCGAAAAGCGGGTCACCATTGCGGGAATCCCCGGATCCGAGCGGCAGAAAATGGCAGACCTCCTGGCGAGCGCCGCGCTCTTCATACTGTTCAGCGAATACGAAGCCCATCCGGTCGCCGTGATGGAAGCCCTTTCACTTCGCCGTCCGGTCCTCGTCAGCGACACGTCCGGTCTGCGGGAGCTGGCCACCAATGGCCTGTGCCGGGCGATCCCGTGCAACGCCGGTCCGGGAGAGCTGGCCGCCGCGATGGCCGAGGAACTCGAGTCCCGTCGGGAGGTCCCGGATTTGGCGCTGCCCGACTGGGATGCTTGCGCGCACGCGCTTAGCGACGTCTATTATGATGTCCTCGGCAACCGATCCACTGTCCCCTTGCCCCCCGGTGGTCTGACATCCTGGTCTCCTGCGAGGAGAGTATGATGCTGATGTTGCCAGCTCATTTCACCGCAGGAACCAGGATCAACCCGCTCCAGGTCGGGATCCGATTCGTCTTGGCCGTTGTCGGTCCCGACCTTCGCGACGGCAGCGCCGATGCCCCATCGCAACGCGCCAGTTCCGGATGGATCGCGGCTCTATGCCTAACGATCGCCGCGGCTCTACTCCTGGTCGTGGCCGGGCACGCAGCCGGGCGCCGGGACTATGACGTGGCGGCGCCGCTCTTCTGGTCCGGTGTCGTTCTCCTGGTCGCTCCGATCAGCCTTCGCATCGCCTGGCCGACAACAGCCAGGGGTGAGCGCCTGGTGCTCCTGTTCCTGCTTGCCGAAGCCCTGTTCTACTGCAAGGTAGTCTATTCCCCGACAAGCTTCAGCGGTTACGACGAGGTTTTGCACTGGATCGCGGCCGAGGATCTCATCACGGCCCGGCGGCTGTTCCTGTCCAACCCGCTTTTTCCTATCGGGTCAAGCTACCCCGGCCTGGAAATCCTGACGACCGCGATCGTCGATTTGACGGGACTGCCCTTGTTTGTGGCGGGAGCGCTCTTGTTGGTCATCCTTAAGGGCACGTTCATCGGTGCACTGTTTCTGTTCCTTGAAAGCATCGCCGGATCGCCGCGTATCTCGGCCGTCGCCTGTCTGGCCTATATGGGTTGCTCAACCTTCTTCCTGTTCGACTCGATGTTCTCTTACGAGAGCCTCGGCATGGTGCTGTGCCTGCTGACTTTCGCGGTTGAAGCAGCGTCCAAGGATCTCGTCGGGCAACCGAGGCTGAAGTCGCTCGGGTTGATTGCATTGCTGTTGGCAAGCCTCGCGGTCACGCATCACCTCTCGGCCGCCTTCGCCGCCATCTATTTCGGAGCGCTAGCGGCCCTCGAGGCTTTGCGCCGGCAAGACTCCCTTCGGATCAAGACCAGCATTGCCGTGGGTCTCGCCGCCATCCTCGCCATAGCCCTGCCGATCCTGTGGGTGCAGGCCCGTGACGTCCCTCTCACAGGCTATCTCGGTCCGGTGATCGAGTCCGGCTTCGACACATTGCTCGGGAAGATCCGAGGCGCGCCCACCCCGCCGTCGGAGCACCTCGGAGCGCCGGACAAGGCCCTCTACATGCGGCTCACCACTTTGCTGGCGCTCCTGCTGGTGGCGCTCGGACTGGCAACGGGATTCTTTCGGTCGCTGGCCCTGGCAGCGCCGAGCGGTGCGCGATCCGGTTGGCGTCCCATCCACGGCATTCTCAAACGCCGCTGGCGCGACAGCCGCCTCGTGCTGCTCAGCTTGCTGGCCTTCGGCCTCCCAGTCTCGGTGGCCTTCCGACTGACCGTCGCCGGCTGGGAAATCGGCAACCGCATGGGAACGTTCGTGTTCATCGGCGTTGGACTGGTCGTCGCGGTGAGCATCGTCCACTTCTGGCAGGGTCGCGCGCCACGCGGGTGGCGCCGCATCGCGCCTGCCGTTGCCTTGGTGATCATGGTCCTAGGCGGCGTGACGAGTTCTTCGATTAATCCGATCCATGGGCGCTACAGGGTGGGTGCAGATCAGGAATCGATCGAGCCGATGGGGATCGAAACGGCACTCTGGGCCAGGGAATGGCTCGGTGCCGGCAACCGGTTCACCACCGACCGTATCAACCGTCTTCTGCTTGCGGGTTACGGCCGGCAGGACGTCAGAGTCACCATCGTCAAAGGGATCGATCCCGCGCGCATATTCGATGCCGAGACATTGGGGCCCGACGAGTTTTGGGCGTTGGCGCGAAGCGACATCGATTTCCTGCTCATTGACCTTCGCCTGACCACGGCTCCGCCGGTGCTCGGCTTTTACTTTCAGCCGTGGCAAGCCCAGCAGGGAACTCCGCTCTCGGGCGCAGCGCTGCTCAAGTTCAATGACGTCAAGGGCGTCACCCGCATCTACGACAACGGCTGGATCGTCATCTACGATGTGAGAGGATTGCATGAGAATTGGTAGCAAGTGGGACCTTCTGGCCGCGTGCCTGTGGGCGGGGGCCGCAGTGGCTGCCGTTTCGGTTAGCGACAGCTTGCTCCTGCGTACTGCCCTGGGCGCGCCCATGGTGTTTTTCGTCTCGGGCCACGTGGTGCTGCGGGCCATGGGTGTCAGGACCACCTCCGCCTTGCAACACCTGGTCTACGCGGTCGGAGCAAGCCTCGCCGCCGGCATTGCCGGGGGCTTTGCCCTGAACGCCGCAGGCTTCCTTACACCGCTCGGGTGGGCGCTGTGGTTCTGGGCCGTGACGGCCGCCGCGGCGCTGCTGGCGGCCGGGCGCCGCGACACTCCCGATCTGCCAGCCTGGCCGGCACCAGCGCGGATCCGGTTCTGGCAGGGGGCCGCGCTCATGCTAGCGCTGCTTGTGGCGACCGGAGCCTACGCGGTTGCTGTCCGGGACGAAGCGGCCTACCGGGAATTCAAATACACCGCGTTCTGGTTGTTGCCGTCGGCCAGTGGCGAGTCCGGCCAGATCACCGTCGGCATCAGGAGCGCCGAGACCCAACCTCAGCGATTCGACCTGGAAATCACCCTTGATGGGCAGCCGTTCGCCATCTTCCGATCGCTCACCATCGCGCCGGGCGACACCTGGACACGGAAAATCCCGGTGCCCGTCTTGGGAACTCGCCAGACGGCCGAGGCGCGGCTCTATCGACCGGAAGACAACCGGCTCTATCGCAGCGTTTCGACGATGGTGCCGCGCATCTAGAACGAGGCTGGACCATGCGCATCCTGCTGCTATCACAGTTCTATCCTCCGGTGATCGGGGGAGAGGAGCGGCACGTCCGCAATCTCGGCGCGGCGCTGGCGCAGCGGGGCCATCATGTCAGCGTCGGGACTTTGATGCATCCTGGATCGCCTGAAACCGAGCTGGACGGCGCGGTCCGCGTGCATCGCCTGCAGGGAACGCTCCAGCGCCTGTCGGGCCTTCACACCGATCCCGAGCGGCGCCATGCACCGCCCTTTCCAGATCCCGAATTGGTGCTTGCCCTGAGGCGGCTGGTCGCTCGGGAGGAGCCGGACATAGTCCACGCCCATAACTGGATCTACGCGTCCTTCCTGCTGCTCAAAGGTTGGAGTAGGGCGCGCCTCGTGGTTACGCTCCACGATTACGGCCTTGTCTGCGCCAAGAAGAACTTCATGCATTTGGGCGCCCGTCTCTGCAGTGGCCCAGCGCCGGCCAAGTGCCTGCCCTGCGCCGCAGGACATTACGGGGCGGTGAAGGCAGCCGCGACCACTTTGGGCAACTGGGCGTCGAGTTTTGCCGCTCGGCGCGCGGTGGACCGTTTCATCGCGGTGAGCCACGCGGTGGCGCGCCACACCGGACTGACCGAAGGCCGCGCCCCCTACGAGATCATCCCCAACTTTGTGCCCGATGATGTTGCGATGCTTGGCCCGGAACATCCCTGTCTGCGTGAGCTACCCCGGGATGAATTCATCCTGTTCGTCGGTGATATGATGCGCCTCAAGGGCATTGACGTTCTCCTGCAAGCCTATGCCGGCCTAGAACGGGCGCCGCAGCTGGTCCTGATCGGGCGCCGGGTCGCCGATACGCCAACAGAGTTTCCGCCGAGCGTTCGCGTCTTCAATGCATGGCCGCATTCCGCCATCATGCATGCGTGGCGGCGCTCACTGTTCGGGGTGCTGCCGTCGGTCGGGCCCGAAGCCTGCGCGACGGTCATCATGGAAGCGATGGCTTCCGGCAAGGCGGTCGTCGCAACCGGCGTGGGCGGCATGCCGGATCTCGTCGATCATGGCGAAACCGGGCTTCTCGTGCCGCCCGGTGATGCGCACGTCCTTGCCCACGCAATGCAGACCCTTCTGCAGGACCGCGCCTTGCTCGCTCGCCTGGAGGCGACAAGCCTCGCCCGAGTCGGGCGCCTCAAGGCAGGAGCGGTCGTGACTCGGATCGAGCAGGTCTACCGGGACGTCGTGTGCCCAGCCGCTAGCAGGTCAGCGGTACCGGCGCAGCAAGGTTCGGGGGAGCCATCATGCCAATAGGTCTCGTGGGGACAGCCATTATTCGCGTCCGGCGAGAGCTTCAAAAGAGCGCCGCGCTCGTTCTGAATTCCGGCGCTGTGGCGATCGGAACGATTGCAACGGCCGGTCTTGGGTTTGTCTATTGGTGGCTCGCGGCCCGGCTGTTTCCGCCGGAGGTGATCGGCAAGGCCTCCGCCCTCCTGTCCGTGATGGCGCTCGTCGGCCTGCTGGGCGAAGCCGGGCTCGGGACCCTGCTGATGGGTGAAATCGTACGGCACCCCGGCAAGGGGCGCGGCCTCGTGGCCGCTGCAGCATCCGTCGGGGTGGCGCTGGCGGTCGGCCTGGCCTTGTTGTTTGTCTTCGGGGAGGCGTACCTCAACAGCTCGACCGGGCCGATCGGCGGCTGGTTCGAGGGTGTTACGTTCGTCCTCGGCTGCTGCCTGACCGTACTCTGCGCGATGGTCGATCTGGCGCTCGTCGGCAACCTGCGCAGCACCGGCAGGATGATCCGGCAGGTGCTGTTCTCCACGTTCAAGCTGATGCTGATCGCCGTCGCCGCTGCCGCTGGCTACACCTCCAATGCCGCGCTTCTTCTGAGCTGGGTGGCCAGCCTGGTGGCGTCCTGTATCGGCGTCGATCTCTTGACCCGGGGCGGTGCGCGTCGCCTCATTGGGCCTCCCGATTTCCAGCTGCTCCATACGCTCCGAAGCAAGGTCTTCGACCACTACGCGCTCGATGTCGCCTCGCAGGCACCAGTCGTCATCATGCCCTACCTTGTGCTGGTTCTCCTGTCGCCGATCACAAATGCCGCCCTCATGCCGTTGTGGATGCTGGTCTTCACGGCCTCGTTGATTCCAGCAGCCATGGCCACGATCCTGTTCCCTGTGATCAGAACAAGCCCGAAACAATCCAGACACGACATCCTTGTGTCGCTGTCGGCGTCATTGCTCTTCTCGCTGGCCTGTGCCGTCTTCGTCTTTACCTATTCGCAGGAGATCCTTGCGGTCTTCAATCCGGTCTATCCTGAGATCGCCGGTTCGAGCCTACACTTCCTCGGCTTCAGCCTGTTGGGATCAACGCTCAAATTTCATGCCTGTACGCTGGCGCGGTTGGGCGACAGGATGCGCAAGGCATCTCGCTGGTTCGCGCTTGGCGGATTGCTGGAGCTGTGCTTCGTGGTCGCGGGGGCGAAGCTTGATGGACTTCAAGGCCTGGTCCTAGGCTGGACGCTCGCGGTCAGCATCGAGGGTGCATGTGCCGCCCTGATTTTGGCCTTCGCGATGAAACTGGATTCTGCGGCCGGCCCCGCGCACGACCGACCGACCGCGTCGCCGCTCCAGACTTGAGGAGACACCGATTATGGCGCTGGATTGTCGACTGCAATTGGATGGCCGGTGGGCCATCGCGATCGGACTCGTCGGCGTCGAGCACTTCGGCTGGCCGTGGGTCAAAACGCACTTCCGCATCGGGGCGGGAGCGCTGCGGGTCCAACTGTTCTTCATTTTGAGTGGCTTCTTCAGACTGGAGCAGCCTGCGGGCGAAGTCATCCGCAAGTTCTTCCCTATAATTCGATCGGCGACCCGGACAAGGCACGCTACCTTTTGGGATTTCAAGCAGAACATTCTCTAGCAGCAGGACTGGCTAAACCTTTGTTACATAGGCACACCCAATGACGACGGCGAATATTGCTCTGCAAATTTTCACCGATATGGACGCGGTGGAAGCTCAATGGAGAACATTAGAGCAGCATGCGGATTGTACCGTATTCCAATTGTTTGATTGGCAGATGGAATGGTATCACCACATCGGCTCCAAAGAGAGACTGATCCCGGTGATCGTGCTGGGTCTCGACGATACCGGCGTGGCGGTTTTTATTCTACCATTGGCGATCGAACGCCATAGTCTGATCCGCCGGCTGGTCTGGTTTGGATCGGAATTGTGCGATTATAATTCGCCCATTCTGGCGATAAATTTTAGCGATCACGTGAAACCTGGGCGATTCGGCCGCCTGTGGAAAGACATAATGCGGGCGATTCAAGACTATCCTCGACTTCGTTTCGACACTGTTGAATTTTACAATATGCCCAGTGTTGTCGGCTCTCAACCTAATCCCTTTCTCGAGTTGCCGGTCTTGCTGGCTAATTGCGCCGGACATGTCGCAACCCTCCCGGAAGCGAACTGGAATCGGTTTTATGCGTCAAAGTTTTCGAATTCGACGCTGCATACCCACCGGCGCAAGGCCAAAAACCTCGCCAAGCAAGGTGGCGGCGCGATTCGCTTTGTAGACGTGCAAGATCAGGCCGAGATCGAGTGCACCATTGCAAAGCTGATCGAACAAAAACGGAGCAGCTATGCCCGAATGGGTGTTCATGATATGTTCGAACGTCCGGGTTTTCGCGAATTTTATTTGGCGATTGTCGCCAATCCTCGGTTGCGCGAGGTCATCCATGTCACGCGGCTGGATGTGGATGGGATTCCGGTGGCGACGGGTCTGGGTCTCCGGTTCAATTCCAGTTATTCACTGGTGATGTCGAGTTATCTGGAGGAGTTTGCCAAATACAGTCCCGGGCGTCAGCATATTCAGCAAATGATGCAATATGCCATTGGCCGGAAGATTCAGAAATTCGATTTCACGATCGGCGACGAGCCTTATAAGCTTTCGTGGTCCGATATCAATTTGCTTCTGTTTTTCCATTTTGATAGCAGAACTTTGCTCGGTCGTATTGTCGTTGCGGTGCGAATGGCGATTCATTACATACATACATGGTATGCCAAAACGCCGTTAGTAAAGCCGCCGCTGCGGCAGGTTTTTCGCAAGACAAGACGATCCTTGCATCGCATGTTTCTCTGACTGGACGATCGTGAGTTTGAACTTGGTGTGGGATACATCATAGCGCTTCGCGAAAAAAGTATGGTATAATTTAAGTTATCTGCGGGAGACGATGATGTATAGTGCAGATATTGGGATTGTAGGAGGCGGTCTGGGGCGGCTCTATCGCCGCCGCGACGCTCGGGCGAGCCGGATTTCGATCGTCCTGATCGACGTGCATCATCCCTGTGCGGAGGATTTTTGCTGCGAGAAAATTGAGGAGAAGCACTTCAAGTTGCTTCGCGAGACTGGCGGGTCGATGGAGGGGATTGCGTCAAAGCTGTTTACCGAACTGTGGATTGCGCGGTTTGGTCGCGTGATAAACAAGCGCGCTAGTTTGGTTTTGCAGCAAAAGACGGAGTCTTGAATTTTCTTCGACACCGTTTGGTGCCGTCATGATCGTGCTGTCAATGAAGTGGTGAGCGGAGGAGCGGGAATTGAATAATATTGATGTAGCGGTCCTCGGGGGTGGTACCGCCGGCTCGTTAGCCGCTGCGATGCTTGGCCGGATGGAGATTTCGACCATCCTTGTTGATATCCATCAAGTCTATCCAGTGGAGTTTCGCTGCGAAAAACTCGATGACGATCAAGTCGACTTGCTCAAAAAAACCGGGCTGGCGGATGCCGTATTGGCGGCTGCGACACCGATGACTGAGATATCGGTGGCCCGTCACGGTTATGTCATCGGTAAAAAGCATGGGAAACACGGCGAGCCTTGCGAATATGGGATGGCTTATCAGGATTTGGTAAATGTTATTCGCCGCCAGATTCCAGATAGTGTCCAATTCATCTGCGCTAAAGTGACCAAAATAACGACGAGCTCCGACCGGCAGAAAGTTACCCTGTCAAATGGTGACACATGGTCGACCCGATTGATTGTGGTGGCGACCGGCTTAAACAATGTCGTCCGGGGTGCGATCACTCGATCCGAGATCAGTAAATGCCACTCGATCAGTGTTGGTTTTGATCTCACCTCTAAAGCTGGTTTCAAATTTCAAGCTTTAACGTATTTTGCGGAAAAGCCAGGGCCCATGGGTTATGTGAGCATGTTTCCGATTGGTTCAAGAATGCGCGCCAATGTGTTCGTCTACCATGGTGATATACGCCATCCGTGGTGTCAGGAAGTGCGCACATCGCCGTTATCTGCATTGTATGCGGTAATGCCCCGATTGAAGCGTCTCCTTGGTGATGCTGTCGTGTCAAGCGATATTCAGATTCGACCCGTTGATCTTTACGCCGCGCAGAATCACGAACAGCAACCCGGTCTGGTATTGGTTGGTGACAGTTTTGCTACCAGCGATCCGGCGGCGGGTACCGGTCTCAATAAAGTGCTAACCGACGTTGATCGGTTACGCCATCATATTCCGACATGGTTAGCCACACCCGGAATGGGGGTCGAGAAAATCCGGACATACTACAATGACCCCGTCAAAGTTGCCTGTGATGAATGGTCGCTTGCTGAAGCATCTTACAACCGATCACTGGCGTCCGATACAACGCTTTTATGGCGTATTCGTCGGATGGGCAGGATTGGTCTCGACATGATGGGAATCTCGATCCCACAACTTCGCTTGGCGGCAAGCGCAGTTCGTTGGGGAGCAGGCTGAACTTGGCGGTATCGACAGCGTTGTTGGCAGCAACGAGCTCATTAACGCCCCATGGCCGAACAGCACAGCCTGCTTTCGAGGCCAATCCCCGTAAACGCGCGTGACAGCTCACGGTAGCTATATTCCTTCAGGTGGAATCCACATGCAACTTTGTCAAAGTATACCGAATGTCGTGAGGACCCGTGACCGCGTGTGTAGTGATGCAATAGTAGGCACCGCCAGGTACAAGAACACGGTATAGCTGCGAAAGCTGCCTTACTGCGTCGTCGGGGTGGAGGTGCTCCATCAACCGACCACTAAACACAAAATCAAGACTATTATCGGCGAAATGTAGATGGATACCATCGATCTTGACAAATTGAAAATTGACAGGCTTCTCCCAGGTGGCGGTAACGCGTCAGTTACGTCGATTGCATCTGATGAGCAATTATTGCACATGCTAAGGCTAAGCTTACAATAACCGGCCCCCAATTCGCCGAAACGCGCGCCTTTCTGGACAAAAAAGCTTGCTGTACACTTTAGCATGGAGGCTGAGCCGAGCGTCTTGATCTGAATTCAGCAGCTGAGTAGCCAGAGCCTTCTCGATTTGATAGTGCGCAAATTTCGCTCGGGCGTACGCGCGTCGTGACAAAATTCCGAGATCTTTGACCAATCCCCCTTGATTGGCACCTGCATCCCGTTCGATGTCATCTCACTGCAACTTTGTCAGTGATCCGAACTCCTGAGCGGAGGCCGACATGCAAGCGGAGGCGGACATGCTCGATCATGAATCGGTTCAAGCTGTCGGCGACGGCGAGTGGTCGGTTCGCGCTTCCCACTTCGTGCCGACGAGTTCATCCACGCAGACCAGCAATGCAGACCAATGTCCTTGCCGGGCGTCAATTCGGACCGATCCTCTCCTCCCTCACCACGCGGGCAGGCTCGACATCGTTGGGATTGCACGCTGCCGGCAAGCTCTCGCAGCTCGGCGACACGGTTGGGACCGACGAACCGGCCGGCTCTCTTGGCTCGCTTTCGCCTATGATGATGTTGACGAGGTCGCCTGGCTTTAACAGGGTCATCCCAACGGTCTCGATGCTGACCGGCCCGGCAACCGATTGCCGCACGATTTGATAAGTTGCGCTGTTTGCGTCCTTCGCAAACTGGGCGCGGGTCACCGGCATCGTGTACAGGACGCCTTCGCTGGCGTTCAACTCGCGCTGATTGGCCGCGATCTGACTCTCCATGGTCTCGATCTCGACCTCCAGATCGATCCTGAGGTCGGCCCTGGTCCGCAACACCTCAGACTCCAGCGAAGCGAGGCGCTGCTTGGCGGCCGCGTACTGGTTGAGGGCGTCCTGCCGGCGCTGTTCCGCGTCGGACAATTCGCCCTGGACTTGATCCATCACGGTCATGCTGACAACTTTGCGGTCCACGAGCGTGCGCATGCTGTTGACGCGCTCCTGGCGCAGCTTGATGAGTTCGTTGAGCGACTCCATGCGCCCATACGCGACAACGTCCTGCTTGGCCGCGTCCAGCGCACGCAGGGTCGCGCGCTCACGATCCTTGCGGGCCGTGGCGACGGCCTTGCGCCGGTCGCTCTGCTCGTTGACGAGTTTGGCAGCTTCGGTCGCGCCGGCCAGCTCCAGCAACTGGCGCGGGATTGTGGGTCTCGTACCGTCGCGCTCGGCCTTCAGCACGGCCGCGCGCGCGAGCAACTTCAACATGGCGTCGATTGCCCCGCTCCGCTTCTGGATCTCGCGTACGGCTTCGATCTTCTGCCACGGCTCGCCCTCGGCCCGGTCCAGTCCGCCTGCTAGCGCGATCGCGTGCAGGACGGTCATGCCGGCCGCGTACTTGAACGAGCCTGGATTCTTGACCGGCCCCAGCACGTAGATGGGCGGGCGTTCCAGCGGCAGGACGTTGACCAGTCCCTCGCGGCCCAGCAGTTGATTGAAGGTTTCCACCAGGTCGGCCTGTACCTGTTGCGTAGACCTGTTGGCGACCGGAATGGAGCCAAGCAAGGGCACGGAAATCGTGCCGTCCTCTTGGATAATATATTCGCCGCTCAGTTCCGGACGCTGCAGGATGCCGCGCAAGGCCGAGGGCGCGCGCCCCCACTTGTCTTCCTCGACCTCGACGCGCTCGTAGAACGCGACCTTGAGGCGATCGCCGACGCCAAACAGGTATCCGGTGGGCACGCTTGGTGCCTTGCTGCGGGTTTTGGGGAGTTCGGCATTGGTTTCGACACTCCGTTCGACTGACGCCACGCCCGCCGCATTCGGTCCTGACGCGATCGCACGGGAAGGTTCGGCCATGGCTTGAACCGGTTGTTCTTGCCAGCCATTGATGACAGCAGATACCTTCTGCATCACGGCTCCCGCGGCTCCGGAGACATCCTCGGCCTTCTGCATCACGGCTCCGGAAACATCGTCGGCCGTCTCCATCATGGCCCCGGAGACATCCTCGACCCTCTGCACAACGGTTGCGGAGACTTCCTCGACCTTCTGCGCCACGGCTGCGGAGGCAGCCTCGACCTTCTGCGCCACGGCTGCGGAGGCCGCCTCGACGTTTTGTATCACGGCTGCGGAGGCATCTTCGACCTTCTGTCTCACGGGCTGCATCACGGGTCGGGAGACTTCCTTGACCTGTGCCACGGCTCTGGAAACAATCTCTAGTGCCCCTAAGTTTTTGGCCGCGGCCCCGCCCAAGGCGGCGACCCCGGAGAGCCCGAAGACAAGCAGGATGGCCTTCAATCCCCTGCGCTGGGCCGCCTGTGACGAGGGAGCGACGGGCTCGCAATTGAATTCTGTATTAACGGCCATGGCGTGTGGCTTTCTCTTTCGATGGTGGCCATCCCGCCCGCCCGATGCGTCCGATCCGGTCGAGCAAGGCTCGACCGGATCGTGACCCTTCACCGCCGGCAGCACAACTGTCCCTTTGTGGGCACTCCATTCGGATAAAGGAGAATCTGGGGCAAACTCGTCCAACCGGATTGCTGCGCTCCAGGAGAGCTTCCTCGATGGTGACAGGACAAACGCGATCGAACGAAACGGAGGGCCGGAAACTTGGTTTGCCGACGTGCGTCTCTGTGGCTCCGACATGCATTGGCAGGATAGCTGGGCCGTTTCCCACTATGTTGTCCGGGCCCAGAAGAACGACGCGACCAAGCCGTCAGTCTTGGCAATCCTATCGGGTAATCATAGCGAAACTGGCCGCATCGCGTTTCTTTCGTCGGCTCTCACGTCTGGCTAGAATTCCGGCCCCGACAAAGCAAGATCCCTTGCAGCGTTACCCTAAATCGGCCGCGGCACGCATTGCCTCAGCTGCTGAAGCTCGGCGTGTGCGGCGTGTGCTCAGATCAGCGTGCCCGCGTCAGTGTCGGCTTCACCCGGCCCTGCGCGACATCCCCGAGTGGTCGACTGCCGCGGGGCGGCTCGCCTGAGCCCGCCGCTCGCCGCATAAACCGCGACGCTCTCCCGCCAGATCGGGGGCACCACCACGCCCACCGGAAAACAAGCCCTGGCAATCCTCACGGCCGCGCAGTCCTTTGCTACGATGGCCGCCTCCCTGAGCTGCTGAAACCAAGAGCTCGTGCCCTTGACCAAAAGCCCCAGGTTGAAGAATTCGGATACGCCTCGATGATGCTGCCCTACGCCTAAAGATGGTATTTGGGTGTAAGGGTTTCCGAGCGTAACATTAAGAACAAAAGAAACTGTGCGGCTGGCGCTTTGGAGCATCCCAATCGACATGTGTATCCCAATCGCGCCGAGCGAGAATGCGATGATGACAAGAAAATCTTTCATAACGGTGCTTGTCGAGCCGAGCGAGTTGCTTCGAGAAGCGCTTAGTCGAACCCTGAATGCGGCAAATTTTCGTATTCTTTTCTCCGCGGCGACTGTTCACGATCTTCTGCAGAAGCCGCTACCCCAGCACCGTTCCATCTTGCTCATCATAGATGTCGGCGATACTGATGCGGATGCTGAGTTCGCACAAATTGCAGACTTTAAGGCGATCTACCCGACCAGCCATGTCGTTGCGCTAGCCGATCACTGTCGAACGACCAATATAATCTCAGCTTTTCGTGCCGGGGCTAACGGGTATCTGACAAAGGTCGCTGCTTACGACACGTTCATTAAAGCTCTCGAATTGGTTACGCTAGGGCAAATCGTGTTGCCTACGGAAACTTCGATGGTAATTGAAGATATCAGACAAGGGTTGAGAAATGATGCTGTAGCTGCTGAGTTACCGAGCGCTGCAGTTAAAGTGGAGATTGAAGGTGAAGAACTAGTGATTTTGTCAAATCGGGAGAAGTCCATTCTGCGTCGCTTGATCGGAGGGGAATCCAACAAAGTCATCGCGCGCGAGATTAATATCGCCGAGGCTACAGTGAAGGTACACGTCAAGGCCATCCTTCGAAAGGTTCGGGTTCGCAACCGAACACAGGCCGCAGTTTGGGCAATGAACCATGGTATGCTTACTCCAGCGTCTGGCGACGGCCCGACGGGGAACGACACGATAGAACCTCAGTCAGCTCACCATCCGCATGACCTGCCTGAAGCACAAAACGGATACCTCTTTCTCGATGATGATCATCCAATATGACCTGCGATAGATCTTCGTTTGGGCTGGCGCATCCCTGTGCCAAACTTCGTTGCCGATCAACAAGGCATAGGGCTCAAATCGTTCCCGGGCTGGGCGAAGGAGCGCGGTGGAGACCGCACGCATCATGTGGACGGCGCCGATGTGACCACGACCCGGCCCTTTGTATTGGCGGCGGTCGTCTCAGATCCGGTTTCCTTACGCGTTGTCGCCTGTACTCAATAGCGTCGATTGCCGAATTAGATCGCCTCAAACGGCTCGAACTCACTGCGTGATTTGATAACAAATTGCAAAGCTCACGGATTTTATTGCCATTTTGAATCTGAGGAATTCATCAAAATGGGCCAAGCGAAGACTGTTTCTGGATTGTCATTCAGCGAAGTCCGGATCGGAACGGTTGAAGGCGGAGAATCCGGGGTGCTGGTGTGGAAACGCGACCAATTGGTGGCGGTCCTTACCCAAATCGACGAGGAAGCATATTCCACGAAAGGCAAATGGTTCCTCGAAACGGGATTCGGGCTGCTGAGCGGGCAGCACAAGAATTTCGATACGATCGAGGAGGCCATAGGATGGGTAGGAAGACACACCTTCCCCGAGCCTGCTTAGACAGCCGATTAGCCGCCGATTCCGCCCTTCGACTTTCACAATACATGTTTGATAGGGCGAATAGCCGAACATGGCCACAGGATTCACCCAAGGTGGGCAGTGTTATACTTGGGCTCACTCTTCAGGCAGAGTTCCTTCTGAGAGAAGATCGTTGACCTTGCAGGCGACTTCCGTGCGGTTGGTCGCCTTTAGCTTCTTCATGATATTGCGGATGTGGACCTTCACCGTGCTTTCGCGCAAATTCAGTTCGTAGGCGATGATCTTGTTCGCCTTGCCGCGCCGGAGCGCTAGCGCAACCTCGGCCTGCCTAAGCGTGAAAATGCCCGCCAAAGGCTGCGTGTCGCGGCGGCCCGACTCTATCAGGTGCCGCATAGCAAGGACACTGCTCGCCGGCACGAAGATGCCTCCCGCTGCCGCGAGGTTGATTGCCTCGACACAGACATCGATTCCAACAGAGGTCGGAATGTAGCCGCGTGCACCGCATTCGAGAGCGGTCAGTATCTGGGCAAGGTCTTCTGTCTCGGCCAGGACGACCACAGGGACCGATTTGAACTCGGATGAAATGTGCCTGATCTCGTCAGCGAGGCCATAATCTGTAACCTTCCGACTGCCAAGGTTGAAGAGTATGGCTGCAAGGGGAGGGGCAGAGCTCTTTCCGACGCGCCATTCCTCGACGGAACGCCACGCGGTGACATCCATACCGAGTTCGTGGTCCACGAGAGCCGATGCGAGACACTCGCGGTCTAGTGCCCTTCCGTCCAGAATGAGGAGGCATTCCCTGCCTGTCTGCCCGCGGACGGTTTCCGTTCCACCGGACGGGACTCCGGATCGATTTGCCGAAGTGTAATTGTGCAGTCCTGCTGTGGAGCCCATATCAATACCCGCTCTTCCACACAAGCCGCCTTGCGCCGGCCGATATGGTTTCCGCATTCTCTGGCATTGAAAAACTTGGTATTGCGCCTTGTGAAACGTCGAGGCTCGATTACTCCATTTGCGTCCTGTTTAGTTCCCGACCCAGCAGACACCCAACTTGGGTAAGTGTAGGGTTTATTTATAAGCAGTCTCTAACATAGGTTGCTTTTTTCATAATTTTCAGGGAACCGGCGCCAAGCCGGACCAAAAGGGCTGCAATCCGCCTGAAGACGCATGCACAGGACCACTTGGCCATCTCACCTAGCAGGCAGCCGAATGTTGATCGGCTGGTACCTTCGGCGATTCCCGCGGTAGACCAGAACTCCTGAAGGTGCCGTTGACATGGTTAGCGCACCGCGCTGATAGCCATGGCTCAACAATTTAGCTTGAGCCCCACCCGTGGATCTGCCGCAGTAAAAGGGGCTCCGCGCATATTTCAGCTACACACCGGCCTCGGTGCGACAGGCCGAGTTGCCGCCCGTCATGATAATCTCTTCAAGAGAGATAGCCGCTACCTGAGATACTCGCTGTCGAATCCGGCTGTTTCGACCAGCTTCTTGCGATTGATCACCTCTACATGGCCTGACTTGAAAGAGACGAGATCGGCCTTGCGGAGCTCCCTTAACGTTCGGTTGACGTGAACCGTGGTCATGCCGAGTATGTCGGCCAGTTCATGCTGGGCAAGAGGACACTCATACCTTCCATGCGCCGACAGCCCAACCCTGGAGAGCCTCACCTCCAACTCTAGCAGGAAGTGGGCGGTACGCCTCATCGCGTTCCGCCGCCCGGTATTCATGAGATGTTCGGCAAGGATGGCGTTCAGGCGCGCCAGAGAGCAGGCGATCTTCTTCCCGATTCGGCCTTCCGACAGGATGGCCTCGACCAGTTCCTTACTGGAAATTTCATAAACAGCTAGTTCGGTTATGGACGCCAGCGACGCAAGACGGGGTCCGTCCAAGCCACGGAAACCGACGACATCCCCCTTGAGGGGAGTGTCTATGATCTGCCGCTCTCCGTCCGGCAGTGCCTGATAAAGTATGCCCCAGCCCGATTTTACAATGAATATCTCACTGTTGTCGTCCTCCTGCCGGCATATCACCGAATGGGGTTTATAGATTTTTGCGGTAACACCGAGAAAATCGTTGTTCCCCCACTCGTCCTTCGACAACGTTCCCCCTATGGGATGCGAGCACATGAACTCCAATAGTGTCTGCATGAAGAATCGCGAACTTGCTTCTGGTTCCACACGACTTGCAATAGTTTCTCCCGAACAAATCGACAGAACGACCTCTTACCCTAGGGGCGGGGTTGCATACTGTCCTCGTCTGTTTGAATGAGGTAAACTGCAATTAATTTAAGGGGTTCAGCGGCGGTGAACTCTCCCGTGCAGCCGGACAACAGGCTCCGAAACGCTAATCACATTGCGGTCGCAACACTATGGCTTGGCTATGGAACGCAAAAGCTGACCCGCGATGCGGATGGCAATTACAGGTCAAGCAAAACGTCGCCTTGCGGGCGGCTGCAGCACGCCAGGACGTAGCCTGCCGATTTGGCTTCCGATGTCAGCCCGCCTAAGTCATGAACCGCGATCTTGGTTTCCTGCATGAGGCAAGCCGACAGATAGAAGCGATCGGCTGCCGCGAGTGTCAATGAAAATAAATATGAGCAAAAGCTAATAAAAAGTGCCATCCTTCGCCGGCCAATAAATACGATTTATCAATGAGGAAAGATTCTGATGATTTGACAAGCGGCAGACCCGCCGATGATCTTACGCGCTCTCGACGTGTCGTTGAAACGCGCATCCGTTGGAAGCCATGGCTCGCCCGATCACTTTACCGATCTACGAGGATTTGCGAATGGTCGATGCGGGCAGATTGCGCAGACTCGTCAGGATGGGTGCCTATGAAGGGCATACAGGAGGGCTTGCGCGCGGCAAGCTCCAGGCCAACGTCGTGATTGTGCCGCGCAGCTTTGCCGCCGATTTCTATCAGTTTTGTGTCCGCAATCCGAAACCCTGCCCTTTGGTCGGTGTGAGCCGTGCGGGCAGCCCATTTCTGCCTGCGCTGGGCGATATCGATATCCGGACCGATGCACCACAGTACAGCATCTATCACTTCGGCGAGATGATCCGCCAGACCACAGACATCATCGACCTGTGGCAAGATGACTTTGCGGCCTTCGCGCTCGGCAGTTCGCTCACCGTCGAGGCCGCACTTGTCGAACGAGGCGTGAAACTCCGGCGTATCGGCCGTGGAAAAACCGCCCCCAAGTTCCGCACCAAGATCGAGACGTCCCAAGTCGGACCGTTCGGTGGCGAAATGGTCGTCTCCATGCGTCCGATACGGCATAGCGAAGTCGACAAGGTTCGCGTGCTCACCGCGCGCTTTCCGCATGCGCACGGGTCTCCCATCCATGTCGGAGAGCCCACGACGGTCGGCATCCGAAATTTGATGGCTCCCGACTGGGGTGATGCCGTCGAAGTCTTGGACGGGGAGATCCCTGTATTCTGGGCGAGCAGCCTGACCGCCCAAGACGCTCTTGCTCGTGCCGAACTCGCGATCTCCATCACAGTCTCGCCGGGCCATATGCTGATCACCGACGTGGATGCACGAGCGCTGTCTTGGCCTAATTTCGAACTTGGCGCGAGCTTGCAATGATCGTGCTCAAGTCGGAGCTTGCCTGATCCAACGGCTCCGAATCACTTCGACTGCAGGGCGGACGCGAGGATAGGCACCCTTTGCCGCCGTTCGGTTTTCTGAGAGCATGACTCGGGTACGCGCAATCCGGGAGCCGATATTCCATGCCGACCAGAACCGATGTTAGTGAACCGCGCCGGTGGTTTGCCGAAGACCTGCGTGTCTCATCGCCTGTCTTGCACAACCCTGCAGTCATCGAGGCCTTCGCAAAGGTTCCGCGCGAACAGTACCTTGGCAACGGGCCTTGGCGTATCCATTCGAGATTGCAAATCGGGGCGGTCCATACCAGCCCTTCAGCCGCACTTCACGAGATTTACCACGACGTTCTGGTCTCGCTTGACGAAAAGCGCGGATTAAACAGCGGCTTGCCGTCGCTTTGGGCATTGGTTTTCGACCATCTGAACGTCGCCGCCGGCCAGACTGTCCTTCAGGTGGGTGCTGGTGTCGGCTATTTCACCGCCATCCTCGCTGAACTGACGGGTTCTGAAGGCCGCGTGATTGCATATGAGATCGACGAAGAACTGGCCCGGCGAGCGCAAAGCAATCTTGCTCATTATGCCCATGTAGAAGTGATATCCGGTGATGCAACGCAGGCAGTCGATCTGCCAAACCTCGATGTCGTGGCCGCCTTTGCCGGAGTGACGCACGTGCCGGAACGGTGGCTTTCAAATTTGTCCGACAAGGGTCGGATGGCGCTGCCGTTCACAGGTGAAGACCAACGAGGCTTCATGATGCTTCTGGAAAGGGCTGGCCGTGCGTTTCCTGTAAGATCACTTATGCCATGCGGGTTTTACCCCTGCAGCGGAGCTAGGCGCAGTGACGAAGAAAAGGCGTTGATGGCCGCCCTCAAGACTGCGCGAGGCAAGGTCACTGGTCTCGCGCAATACCATCGAGGACGACCAGCAAATGGCCTCGAGAACGCTTGGCTAGTTGCCGACGCATATTGGATTTCGAAAGCCTAGAGATCGATATCAATCTCGCGTGTCACCGTCGTAGGGTGTGGCACGCATTGAAGGGCGTTGCACGAAGGATCTATACCGTCAGTCGTGGCCTCCCCTGCAAGAAGTCGGGCAATCTCCGGAATTCCAGCCAGCTTAGACAAGTGGCGAGCGCGATGTGGCCGACATGGAGCGGCGCGTCGAATTCGACCTCGCGTTCCACAAAGTTATAGAATTTCGATGAGCTTCATCGTCATGCCTGCGCCCAAGGCAGGGTAACGCAGATGTTCAGGGCGGCGCTCGTTTCCCAGCGGATGGAAATGCCTGCGTCGCACATGCCGCCGGCGAGCGCCTGGAGGCGCAAGGCGGACCATTTTGCTCGCCCTCTTTCGGGGATGAGCCGACGACTGCTTTCGAGATCGTCGAGATAGCCGCAGATTACGCTCGAATCGAAGATCGTATAACCGTCATTGAGAACGAGAACGGGCACTTTGCCAAGCGGATTGATCGCAAACACATCCTCGTTGCGATTGATGGGGCTCGTCCTCCTCCAGAGCGTGACCTCCAGTATCTTGGAGGCTCTGGAGTGACCAGACAGAGCCGTTTTGAGCAGGGCAGCCTTTCGGGGTTTCAGACAACCCCCAGAGTAAATGAACGAAAGTTCCGTTCGTTCGAATGATGATAAGTAAGGAAATAGGAGACAGGCTTTACGCCTTATTCGGTGCCTTGGCGTTGCCGAGGGTGCTTCACTAGCATTGATCCAGCGCCGCGCGCATAAGTGGAGAATACAATAGCGGTGAGGCCGCGGTCGGTGAGGTTCAGTGATGAATCATCTGCAGATACGCGGCAGGGGGTGTAGCGCCATGCTATCCCTCGTTCCGTTATGTCTCGTTCTGCTGTTGGCATCTCCGGCAAATAGTCAGTTGGCGCCCGAAGCGTCAGCTGTTGCCGCAGCTAACGACAGCTCGTCGGTCGTGGTTTCCGAACACACCGAGGTCGACAAAGAACCGGGCAAGCCGCAACCGAGCGCGCTCGGATCCTATATATCTAGAGAGCTGGTGCTCAGCGAAACACAGGCACTCAAGGAGGGCGCGCAAACGCCGCTCGGCGAGCATGTGGAGGGTTTGCGCCGCGAATTGGCCGCAGCACGAGCGGAGCTAGACGTTATGCAGCGCGGCGCACGTGACCTAAGCGCCCAGGCACACGTACTGACAGACACGGTGGCTCAGCAAGCACAAGCCCTAAAAGAGCAGCAGCGAACAGACGAAGCGCTCGCGCTCGATCTGGAGACGGCGCAGCGCGTTATCGAAAGCTACAGGGCCGAAGCCAGTCTCTGGAACAGCGAGAAGGCTGCCACGCTTGGAGCGCATCCCTCTATGGAAGTCTCTCAGCTTGCTGCCAAGCGAGCGCTTGATGACGAGCGGCACAAGGTTGAGCTCTTGGAACAAGAACTTACTACGGCTCGCCAAACGATCGATGCTCTTAAGACAGGCGCAAATCTGGCAGCCGTCGAGCAGGCCAACGCCATAAGGGACCGACAGGTGGCCGAGGCCGCTGTAAAGCAAGCTCGAGAAGCACTCGAACTGGGACGCGAACGAGCAGATTCAGCTGTACGAGCCCTCGCCATCGTTCGCAAGGAACGCGATGCTTTAAAGCAGAACTCGATAGAATTGAGTGCGGCGCTGGACCAAGAGCGTGAAAGGGCTATCGGTCTAGCCCGCAGCCTCAGTGCCGCGCGTGAGGCAATTGATATTGTCAAGGGTAAGCGTCGCACTGCGGCTGTGGAGCGCGCGCCGAAAGCACGTACCCCCGCGAGTGCACATGCAAGTAGGCCATCGCGTTCGGGCTTCCAACCAGTCCGTAAACCGGGCTTGCCGGAAAAACAGAAAGTGAAGGTCCAAAAGTCACCGCAACCTGTTCTGCTGTCAACCATCGCTCTTCCCGCCGCATTGCTCCCAACGCGACCACCGAAAAAGCTCGACCTAGGCCAGTGAAGAATAGTGAGCGAAATGTATGCCGCAGGGGAGTATGATAATGAAAAAATACGTCGCAGCCGCGTTGACGATCGGGATCGCAATCGGGCCTGCCTCGGCTCTTGATGCAGGTGTAGGCGGCAATGTTGGCGGTGCCGGGGTCGGTGCTGGAGTGAGTGCCGGTTCGCAAGGCGTATCTGTGGGGGTGGGCACGAGCGTCGACGGTGTAGGCGGAGCAAGCGTTGGAGCTTCGGTCGGCGCAGATGACGGCTCAGTCGACGCAAGCGTTAGTGCCAGCGGCACCGTAGGTGACACAGGCGGAGGGATTTCGACGGATGTCGGTGTGGGCGACGATCCAGCCGCCGAAAACGAATCGGTTACCGCTCCCGGTAGTCCGGCCGCAGCCACCACAGCCACTGCCTCTCCCAAGACCGCCAGGCAATCGATCGTCCTGCCACCTGTCCTCCTGCCCTCTAAACCTGGTGACGGTGGGTCCGAGCGGGTCACCAAGGGCTATCCCGCTGAGTTTCTGGCACCGCTGAAAGCGAAAACCGGTACGCCAGCCGCAGTGGTGCGCGCCTGCCGCGCGGCGATCGTGTCCGCTGCGACGCCGCTTGGCGCCGTCCGTGTCCACGCGGTAAGCGCAGGTGCCTTGCGTCAACGTCGAGGCGCACTCACGGCGCCGATCGAGGTGCGAATAGACTACGCTAGACAAGGTGGCATCGAAGTCCGGCAGGCGCAAGTCAGTTGTCGCCTCGATGCGTCGGGCAGGGTCACTGCAATAATATAGCAGCCAAGCCTGTAAGAGGGACACACGGCGCTTAGCCGAGGTCGCTCGTGTTGGCTCGGTGATCAACCAGCGCCCGCGAGTGTGAGTTTCCTAGCCTCGACCTGTGGCCGCGCGCGCGTGCGTACTGGTCGCAAGACCTATCAAGAAGCGGACTCGCTGATATCGGAACAATCCTGACGAAGCATCGGCAGCCTTTGTCCCTAGACGGTGCGCCTGCCGTGCCCAAGCCCTCTTGGCGCACCGCCCAGGTGATCGTCATGACCAATGACAACCATGCTGTCCCCCGGTCGTCGGGTTGGGCAGGAACGGCTTGCGAACGCCGCGACATCGTCCATCTCGCGCGTCCCTTCATGGCATGCCTTGCAGGTAGTCACTTCCCGCCCTTCGGTCGCCACTTGCCATCGAACAGACCCGTGGCGGCACGTGGTCGATGTCGACGCCGCGAGCCGATCCGGCACAATAGATGCAGAACGGCTGCTGGCTGCGTAACTTCTGGCTCAGGCTCACGATGTTGGGTTCCAACTTCTCTGACGGGGATTGTTAGGGCCTCGCCAGTGGGAAACGAAGGGCGCGCGGGGGGCCTCGCGCGAGCCAGTTATCCGATCACCCGCCCAGATTTTTGTATCAAACATTCTGGCCCCCTTAAGGAACAAATCCGCTCGAGGTGCAGTTCGGTCCTTTTAAGATGTAGGCCCGAATGTGGTTGAAATCGATAAAGCCAAACAGAAGGTTATTGCCAAAGTTGTGCGGCACTGGATCACCTCAGAGGTAATCCGCAATTACCTTCGCAACCTGCTAAATCTGCCTGTAGAACGGGAGCTGCCGGCTGAGCAAAGGTATTTGCTGGAGGAACTTGATAGGGCCGACAAAGAGTGACGTATGGCTCTCCACTGGTTCAACCCTCCGGTCCCCGTCAAGACCGAGCGTCCCGGGATCATCCGCAACGTCAACAACGCCGAGAAAGCCGGCGAGGAGCTGATGAAGTGGACCAAGCGTGGCCCTTGCTGGGACCTCGCGGTGCGCGTTTGCATGGCCGTGATATTCGACGAGATGGAACCTGAGGAGGCCCGTAAGGCATTTCTGGCTGCTGCAAAAGAGGAGGGGACATTACTCCCCCAATGAGAACTAGCTAAATTGGATGCGGTATAAGCTTCTAGGTGTCTATTACCAACACCGCCTTCGCGCGAAAGGAGCCCGCCGCCAGTGAGGGAGAGGCGACGGACCCCCCCACAGCGGCTGCACATCCACGAAGAATCCCGCTGCCACCTCTAAACCCGCGAGGGCCTACATCGTTCCCTTAGCTGCGGCTAAAGCGGGGTTGGTCGGCGGGCTCTTGCCGCTCTAAGTTCCCCCTTATGGGTCCTCTCTGGTTCTCTCCACCGGTCTACGTGAAGACGAAACGTCCGGGCATTCGCAATGGGGTCAGCCACGTCGAGGGAGCCGCCGAGGAGCTCATGGGGTGGGACACAAAGGGCCCGAAGTGGACCAAGGCTGTCCAATCCTGCGTCGATGCATTCGAGGGCAAATCCTCCCCCCAAGAGGTCCGTGAAGCCTTCGAGGCGGCTGCCAAGGAGGCCAACGTGTATCTCTCCCCTGACTAGGAGGTATCATGGCAACCCATTGGTTCGTCCCTCCGGTGTTCGTGAAGACTGAAACCGGTGTCAGGCATGGCTGCAACAATGCGAGGGCAGCCCTTGAGCAGCTCAAAACGTGGACCCGGAGAGGACCCTGCTGGCATAAGGCGGTGACGCTGTGCCTGTCAGATCTGGAGGGCGATTCGATTGACCCTCAGGTGGTGCGAAAGGCCTTTGAGGCTGCCGCAAAGGAGGCCAAGATGTATCTCTCCCCTGAGTAGGAGGTGTCGTGGCAACCCATTGGTTCTCCCCTCCGGTGTACGTCAAGACCGACCGACCTGGGGTCACCTACGGGTGTAACAATGTCGAGGGTGCCGCCGAGGAACTCCTGAAGTGGATCAAGATGGGACCTAAGTGGAGGAAGGCTGTGCAACTATGCATCGACGCCGTCGAGGATCGGGCGACCCCGGAGGAGGCCCGTAAGGCCTTCGGGGCTGCTGCTAAGGAGGAGGGGATGTTCGTGCGAAACGTTGAATGTCGCGAACTGGCGCAAATTAGTTCCCACCTGAGCGTAGAAGAAGATCCATGTACGACGGGTACATCCCATGACATTGTATGGTGTAGCAACGCTGATCGCGTCTGTGCCGACCGGCGGACGGTTGCAGCACGTTTCGTATGCTGATTGTCGCGATGGCGAGCGGCATGAATTTCGGAAGGGATATGAGAGCCAACACTTCAGGATCTCCCGGCGATGAGGCGCACTCTACCCGCAGCAGAATCAAAGAGGTCGCGGCCGAGTTCTATGTCCTGCGCGGCCACGATGGTTTCAGCTTCGGCGATATAGCGACGGCAATCGGCACGACGCGCGCCAACATCCATCATCACTTCGGCAACAAGCGTCAGCTGATGGAGGAATTGATCGCGGACTTCGCCGCCAACGCCGAGGCCCGCATCAAGCGCTTCTGGACGACCCCCGATATCCGGTTCTTCGACCGTCTCGATATGCAGCTCGAGGATCTGCGCCGCTTCTATGAACGTTTCAACGCTGAGACGGGAGCCCGCAATATGTGGAGCCCGCTTTCGCGCCTTCGCCACGACCTCCCAGTTCTCGGCGAACCAGCCGAACATGCCCTGGAGCGTGTCAACCGGGTCTATGAACAGAGCCTACGCCATGCGGTGGACCAGGCTGTGAAGGATGGAGAACTTTCTCCCGACACGCTCAGGGACGAACTCGTGCACATGCTGCGCATTACCCTTCTGTCCTGTCCACCGATGACGCAGGACACCGGAAGCTTCGACGAGGTCGCTAGGACCTTCGCAGCACTGGCGGCGATCATCCGCGCAGCTTGGCAGGATGCGGGGAAGGGCTCGCGCCGAGGCTAGACATCCAGTGGATCAAAGCGAGGGCGAGTTGACAGATGTTAGCCTCCGGGTTACTTACTTACAGGTAAGTCAGCCCGTGGCGGCGACGAGGCGCGTACAAGGGAGGATCACGTGCTACGCGATGACGAATTCACCCGTTTCGAGGTCAGCCCCTTCACTGGAGCGCTCGGTGCAGAAATCCGCGGGATCGATCTGGCGGGCGCGAGCGAGGATGCTTTCGAAGACGTTCGCCGCGCGCTCTACCAGTATCATGCGCTCGCCGTGCGCGATCAGGAGCTTGACGCCGCTGGCGTCCACAAGGTCGCGCGCCGGTTCGGGCCATTTAGCGGCAATCCGGTGCACACGCCGATCGACGGCTTCGACGATATCGTGCGCTTCGTGCGCGAGCCGGACGACACGGGCAAGGTGATCGGCGAGGACTGGCACATGGACCTCGCCTGGCTACCAAAGCCGCCAGGCATTACGATCCTCTACGGTGAAGAGGTGCCGCCGGTCGGCGGCGACACATGCTTCTCAAGCCTCGAGAAGGCATATGACTCGCTTTCGCCGCGGCTGGTCGAAATCCTGCAAGGGCTGACGGGCGTCCATAGCGGCCGCGGGGTCTTCGCCATCAACGCGGCCCACAGTCGGCTGGGCGTCAAGGCCGATGTCGAGGCGATCGAGAATGCCGTCGTCGAGCACCCTGTGATCTGTCGGCACCCCGAGACTGGCCGGCGCTATGTCTTCGTCAGCAGCGTGATGACCAATTTTAAGGGGATGACGGAGGAAGAAAGCAAGCCGATGATCGACTTCCTGATGGCGCGGGCTGTCCGGCCCGAGTTCAACTGCAGGCTGCGTTGGGAACCGAAGACGCTCGGCATGTGGAACAATCCCCACGTCCTGCACACTGCCATCAACGATTATCCCGGATATCGCCGGGTGATGTACCGAACGACGGTGGAGGGCACCGTTCCACTTGCCGCCAGGGACGGCTGACGCGCAACCGCTCAGGGAGGAGCAATGGCATTTGGTTCCGAGGCGTCCGTCGGCCACAGAGGGGAAGGGGCGGCGGAAGCGGCTGGCGAGACCAAGAGGCGGCGCTTCGCGTTTTCGCCTGCCTATCTCTATGCGACGCCCGTGCACCTCCTGGTGCTTGGGATCATCGTGCTGCCCTCCATCTTCGTCCTGTGGCTGAGTTTCGAGGCCTCGTCATTCGGCCAATCGGCAAGCTTCGTTGGGCTCGATAACTATATCCGCGTCCTCACCGATCCATATTTTTGGGGTTCGATCTGGAACACGGTCCTCGTCGTCGCCGTCGCGGTTCATATCGAACTTCTGCTCGGTCTCGGCCTGGCTCTGCTTTTCGCCTCCGGGCTTCCCTTCCAGCGTGTCATGCTCGTCGTGGTGCTCGCTCCTTACGCTATCAGCGAGGTGACGGCGGTCGCAATGTGGCGCTTCCTGTTCGATCCAGACGTCGGGCCGATCACGCTGATGCTGCGATACACCGGGCTGCCGACGCTCGACTGGACGTTCATCCCTTCCCATGGCCTCATCCTCGTCGGCCTGCTGACAATCTGGCTGCACCTGCCATTCACATTCATCATTCTCTATGCGGCACGGCTCGCGGTTCCGAAGGAGCTCTACGAGGCTGGGCGCACCGACGGGGCCAACGCGTTCCAGCTCTTCCGCAACATCACGCTACCGCTTCTGGCGCCAGCGATCCTGATCGCGCTGCTCTTCCGCTACATCTTCGCCTTCCGCCTCTTTTCCGAGGTCTGGCTCCTGACCCAGGGCGGCCCGGCGCGCACGACCGAGGTCGTTTCCGTTTATCTCTATCAGGAAGGCTTCCGCTACAACTCGTTCGGCACGGCGGCCGCGACGGCGTGGATGATGGTCGTCATCTCGCTGCTGCTTGCGACTGGCTATGTATGGCGGCTGCGCAAGGAATCCGTGGCCAATGCGTTCTAAGCGTCTCGCCATCGGTGCCGGAAAGACGCTCGCTGTTGCGGCAATCGTCGTCTGGTCGCTGTTTCCGATCGGTTTCATCGTGCTCTCGTCGTTCAAACCCGGTCGCGAGATTTTCGCGGTTCCACCAGAGCTCTTCTTCGAACCGACCTTCGAGCACTACGCCTCGTTATGGCAGCGCTGGCCGGCCTTTTTCGACGGGCTCGTCAACAGCCTGATCATCACCACCGGGGCAACGGCGCTTGCCGTCATGGCAAGTTTGCTCGCTGGTTTCGCCTACTCGCGCTATCGAGGCGTCCGTTTCCTGGAGGGATCGGTGATGTTTCTGATCGGATCGCGGCTGATCCCGCCGATCGTCGTGACGCTGCCACTGTTCCCGGTCGTCAATCGGCTCGGGCTCAACGACACCCATCTGGTGCTGATCCTGCTCTACGCGACCTTCTTCGTCTCGCTCGGCACGCTCCTGATGCGCACGTTCATTGACCAGGTGCCGCGCGAACTCGACGAGGCGGCTGTCCTCGACGGCGCGCGGCCGCTGACGATCCTTGTGAAGATCATCTTGCCGCTCGTAGCGCCCGGCATGCTCGCCGTCGCCGTCTTCGTCGTCGTCTTCGCGTGGAACGAGTTTCTGTTCGCCTATATCTTCACCGCCAACCACGCCAAGACTGCGCCTTTGGTCCTTTCTGAGATGATCAGCTCGATCGATGGCGTCGACTGGGGCGTGCTCTTTGCGGCCTCTACCGTCCAATTGCTGCCGGTTCTCGTCTTCGTGGTCCTGATGAACCGGTTTCTTGTCGCCGGGTTGACCGCCGGCGCGACCAAGGGGTGACGACGTCACCGAGAAAGGGAGGAAGACAATGCCTTTGCACATGACACGCAGAGCCCTGCTGACGACCGCGATGGCCGCCGGCGCGACGGGCGCATTTGGCCGGTTGGCCCATGCTCAGGTAAAGACGCTGAACGTGCTTTGCCATCGCGTCCACCAAACCAACCTGACGACCGGCGCCGCCGGCAATGTCATCAAGCCCTGGGAGGACAAGAACAACGCCCAGATCTCCTGGACGACGCTCGACAGCAATCCGCTCCAGGACCGGCTATTCCGGGAGGCGAGCCTGAGCGAGACCGATTTCAACGTCGGCTATATCATCGACAACCGCATGACATCGCAGATCGCCTCGCTCTTCGAGCCGCTCGACGACCTCCGGAAAGCCGAGCCGATCGAGGATTTCGACGATATCGTCGAGGGCCTGCGCCAGTCGATGACCGTCGGCGGCAAGCTCGTCGGCATCCCGGTGCGCCATGCCACGCAGGGGCTTTTCTACAACGAGGAGCTGCTTCAGGAGGCCGGCATTTCGGCGCCACCGGACACGCTGGAGGAGCTGGTCGAGCAGGCGAAGAAGCTGACCTTCACCTCCAAGTCCAGTACGCCGGTCGTCGGCATGATCCTTGCGAGCGACCTCGCCGTCTTCCCGGTCATGTTCGCCCGCGCCTTTGGCGGCGATTTTATCGACAAGCAGTTCCGGGTGGTTCCCGATCCGGAGGCGATGGAAAAAGGCCTGTCCGTGCTCGCCGACCTCTTCAAGGCCGGGGCGCTCCCCCGCAGCTACGCCACGACGCGCAATGACGATATGGTGACTTGGATGCAGCAGGGACGCGCAGCCTTCGCGGTGCTGCCTTTCGCCCGCTACGCGCAGCTCAACAACAAGGAACAGTCGACCGCGCCGGGAAAGATCAAGGCGATCGAGTTCCCCGGCTCCAAGACCCTCGGCAGCGGTCAGGAAATGCACCCGGTCGTCGAATCCTGGGCTATGGCCATTCCCGCCAATTCGGCGGACAAGAAACTCTCCTGGAGCTATCTCCGCTTCGTAGCGAGCAAGGCGGCTACACTCGATATGGCGCGCAACGGCAATGGCCCCGTCCGCTCATCGACCTATGCCGAGCCGTCGTTCGCCGGGTCGCAGCCGCAGGCGAAGGTCGAGGCTGCCGCCCTTGCCAAGGCGAGACCAGCCTTCCCGGCTTTTCCCGAAGCCGCTCGCGCTCAGTCGACGTTTCTCGAGGAGGTTCAGCTCGCCGTCCTCGGTCGCAAGAACCCGAAGGAAGCGGTCGCCGCCATTGTCGACCGCGTCAAGCCGCTGATGCCAGCGTAATCGTATGGACCACGTCGCCAAGTCGCCTGGTACTTGCCAGGCGACCAACCGGCGAGGATCAGCACGGTCGTAAAGTGGTCGTCGGATGAGGCGATGTTCCATGGACCTGAATTCGATCGCGCGAGCTCAGGACTGCCTGGCAGTGCGCTGGCGCAGATAGCAGGTTCATCGCACCGCCGCCGATATCCCACTACGCGGCATAGGCAATGGCCGCTGACCGTCGGCGACTCCCCATGATCGAGGTAGATACCATGATGCCGCTTGTCGGCACGCATGGCCTACTGACTTTGTAGATGCTTTCGAGCGGCGCCGGGGACGCTTATCGCCTGCTACTCGATGTAGTGCACGGGCGCCGCCCCTCCGGGGGGACGTAATCAACCCTCGGACTTGCCAGCCTGTTTGCCTGGAAGCTTGCGATGGTAGCACGCGGGCATGCCGATCCCTCGTTGCTGGATAGCTATGACATGGAGCGCAGGCCGGTCATCGAGGCTACGTTGGCGCAAGCGCTCGCCCGCCTACAGAAATGGTTCGACGATCCGTCGAAGCGGTTGCCTCCTCCTGTTGCGATCGTCGAGGATTACGACGTGGTATTTGGCCAACGCTACACTGCAGGCATCGTGGCTCGGGAATCCACACCGGACGATCACCCGTTCCAAAAATCCGCCAAGCTGTCGGGTCGCCCTGGCACGCGTTTACCGCATTTCGCGGTCGGGCGCGCCGGCCGGCGGATTTCGAGTCTCGATTTGTGCGATCGCGATCTTCTTCTCCTCTGCGCTGACGAAGCATGGTGTCAGGCCGCTGACGCGATAAGCCAACGCCTCGGAATGCCGCTGACCTGCCACGCCTTGGGTGCCAATGACGATCTGATTGACTTGGACCATCGGTGGCCTTCCGCGCTCGGGGTTGAAAGCGGCGGTGCCGCCTTGGTCAGGCCGGACGGCTTTGTCGCGTGGCGGTCATCGCACGGTGTGCCTGATCCCGTACAGGTGCTGATCGAAACGCTTGACGGGTTTGGTTTCCGCACGCAGGCACACGAACACCATCGGTGAGCGGCGGCGAGTGCGGATGCCTCCTGCGTTCTGGCACGCCGATGTCGTCGCCGGGAATGCGGGCGATGCCAAGGGCGCAGACGGCCAGCGCACGAAGCCCGGCCGCTACGACTCCCTTGCCGATCCCATCGCCTGGAATGGCCGCGATCCTGTGGCTTCGCATCGGTCCGGTCTTCCCTTGTGGCGCTAAACTCCGATGAACCACCGTGGCCTTGGCAGACCGAATGTCGCCGTTACCGCAAATGGTCAATCAAACCGTTCAGCAGGAGCAGCAACGCCCCAGCGACGACAGCCGCGGCCGCGTCGTCCAGCATAATGCCGGCCCCACCCCTTACCTTGTCATGCATGATACGGATGGGCCAAGGCTTGACGACGTCGAAAAACCGGAAAGCAAGGAAGCCTGCTGCCCACCAGAGTGGGTCGATCGGAAGCATGGAAAGTGTCGCGGCGGCGCCGAAGGTCTCATCGATGACGACGATCTGCGGATCCTCCGCCCCGGTACGGGAGATAACATGCGATGACGCCCATACGCCAACGGCGAACAGGGCCGCATAGGCAAGCACGGTCAGCCAAGGCGATGCAGGTATCAGAGCTGCGGCAACAGCCACTCCAACTATTGCGCCGACCGTGCCCGGCCATATTGGAGATAATCCCGCGCCGACAGAGGTCGCGAGCAGGTAGGCGAACTTGGGTGGAAATTTATGCATCGAGTTTCGGCCGGCTTCCCACGGATCGCAAGCGATCATAGTCACATCGTTCGGGTGCTGCCGCCAGACTGCCGTTCGATTTGCTCCGTCAGCTTGGCGAGCGCCTTATTCCGCCGGCCGCATTCGCCAAAAAGAAATCGCTGTTGCGGCGAGTTGAGAATGTTGCTGAGCCCGGTCTCGGCCCGCTTTGACCAATTGGAACGGTAGCGACGGTGGAACAAACCCGCAAATTGCTGGTAAAGCTCGGTGAAACGACATCATCAGAGGAGCCGCCATGATCGCCGGTCTCATGAAAAGTCGCATCGACCCGCTATGGGAGCAGGCCGCCTCTCCGCTGATCGGGATCGGCATGACGCCGAACCAGGTTACGGCTAGCGGGCTCGTGCTCGTCGCTTTGTCGTCGGCCGCCTATGTCTATCACCATTCAAGTCTTGCCTTTGGCCTTTGCCTGGCGTTTGCCTTCACCTTCGATGCGCTGGACGGTGCGGTAGCCCGCCGGACAAATATGAGCACCAAGGCCGGTGGCTATTTCGATGCCGTCGTCGACCGTTATCAGGAATTGGCCGTCTTTGCGGCAATCGGCTGGGTCGCCGATCTGTGGGCGATCGCAATGTTCGCGTTCGCCGGCGGGATACTCACAAGTTACGCCAAGGCACGGACGGCGCTGGAAATTCCCGTAGAAAACCATGGTTGGCCGGATTTCTTCGAGCGGATGGAACGTCTGGTGTTCATTTGCGTGCTGCTCGCCGCGGACGGAGTCGCGACCGCCATGGGCGCGGCTTCGCCCTGGATTCTGGCGGGTGGGTTCGCGCTGTACGCAGTGCTGGCCAACGCCACAGCGCTACAACGGATCAGTCGTGCATTTGCGATGCTTAAACGAGCCGACGGCAACCAGCCGTGAGACCGCAAGAACGTTTGCATTCAGCCTCATGTGAGGCTATATACTGCTTCATATGAATGGAAGCAGAGATGTTAGCATTTGGAAATATAGCCGACGTGCTGGGGCTGTCGCCCAAGGAAACGGCTGCACGGTCGCCATTCGGGCTGATGGCTCGAATTGAAGGCGGATTGCCCATCGGCGCGCTCGAACGCGTCTCACAATTGCTGGCACCGGCCGATGCCCAATTCAAATACCGCCTCGTTCCAAAGGCAACCTATGAACGTCGCAAGAGGGGCGCTCTTCGACTGTCTTCGGAGGAGGGCATGCGGGTGGCACGGGTGGCTCGTGCATGGGACTTGGCCCTCGACGTCTGGAAGATCGAAGATGAGGCTCGTGACTTTCTATTTCGACCTCATCCCATGCTGGAAGACCGACGCCCGATCGAAATGGTCATCCGAAACGAGATCGGCGCCGAGCTGGTGATCGATATCCTTGCAGGCCTGAAATACGGCACTGCCGCTTGACGGCGCAGATACTCGATCGGACGCTGCCGTGCTTCAGGATCGGCGATCCTGCCGGCATCCATCCGTTCTTTGACGCGACGGGCTCGACGATCGCGCCCGGCCGCTGGAACACGCCTGGCAGCCCAGTGATTTACACCAGCGAGCACTATTCGACAGCGTTGCTGGAAAAGCTGGTGCACGGCAGCGGCAGACTGCCGCCCAACCAGCACTACGTCCAGATCATGGTTCCGCGCGGGCTAAGCTACGAGATATTTTCGCAGCCGTCGCTGCCGGGGTGGGATATGATGCCGGCAAAGGTGAGCAAGGAATTCGGCGAGACGTGGTATGTCGAGCGCCGCAGCGCGATCTTGATCGTGCCAAGCGTCGTGGCTCGCCTCGACAACAACGTGTTGATCAATCCGACCCATCCGGAGTTTGCCTTGATCACAGCCAGCCTGCATCAACCCGTATATTGGGACAGTCGCCTGTTCGGCTCCTGAGCAGGTCAGGAGGGGCAGGTTCCTGCCTGTGGCGTCGATTGTTCAAACTCGTCAGCGCCAGGCCAAGCCTGGGGCGACATGGGTCAGAATCGCCTCGATGACATGGGCGTTGTAGTCGACCCCGAGCTGGTTGGGGACGGTAAGCAGCAGCGTATCGGCCTCGGCGATGGCTTCGTCGCCCTTTAGCTGCTCGATGAGGATGTCCGGCTCGGCGGCATAGGAGCGGCCGAAGACGGCGCGCCTGTCTGCCTCGATGTAACCGAACTGATCTCCGCTCTCATTGCCGCCGAAATAGGCGCGGTCGCGATCGTCGACCAAGGCAAAAATGCTCCGGCTGACCGACACCCGCGGCTCGCGCGTGTGTCCGGCCGTCTTCCAGGCCTCACGAAAAGCCCGGATCTGTTCGGCCTGCTGGATGTGAAACGGCTTTCCGCCTTCATCGAATTTGAGCGTGGAGCTTTGCAGGTTCATCCCCAGCTTCGCCGCCCATTCCGCCGTGGCGTTGGTGGCGGCGCCCCACCAGATGCGGTCGCGCAGGCCCTCCGAGTGTGGTTCAACGCGAAGCAGGCCGGGCGGGTTGGGAAACATCGGCCGCGGATTGGGCTGCGCAAAGCCTTTGCCCAGCAACACTTCGAGCAGCACTTCGGTGTGTCTGCGTGCCATGTCGGCATCGCTCTCGCCCTCTTGCGGGGCATAGCCGAAGTAGCGCCATCCCTCGATTACCTGCTCCGGCGAGCCGCGGCTGATGCCCAGCTGCAGACGCCCTCCGGCGATTAGGTCGGCGGCGCCGGCGTCCTCGGCCATGTAGAGCGGGTTCTCATAGCGCATGTCGATCACCGCCGTGCCGATCTCGATTCGGCTGGTCTTCGCCCCAACCGCTGCCAGCAGCGGAAAGGGCGAGGCGAGCTGACGGGCGAAATGATGCACGCGGAAATACGCGCCGTCCGCACCCAGCTCCTCGGCCGCGACGGCCAGCTCGACGGACTGCAAAAGCGCGTCGGATGCCGTCCGCGTCTGCGATTGCGGCGAGGGCGTCCAGTGCCCGAACGAGAGGAAACCAATCTTCTTCATGAGAACCAGCCTAAAGGGGAGCCAGGTGCAGACTATGCTGCGGCGCGCAGCAAAGCATCGCAAAATCGGTGCCGATGATCGCCTGCCTTGACGCGCAAAGCTTGAATCGGCGGTTGTTGATCAACGATGCCGACCGTGCCGAGCTGCCGTCGGACGCGAGTCTAGGAAGGTGCCGCGAACGCGAGCAATATCGCGATGAGGATCAACAGCGGTCCCATCCATTTGAAGTGAACCCCAAAGTTGGTCCACCATGCTTGCTGCTGGCCCGGGCGAGCTTGGAACGGGTCCGCGAGAAATCCGAAGCCGACGCCAGCCATCCACAACCCGGCGCAGAACATGATGAACTCGTCGATGTACTCCGCGACCACGCTTCGAAACTTTCGAATTTATGCCGCCGCTACATGCGCCGAATTCGAGCCGATATAGTTACGGATCGTTTCGATGATCCGGTCCTGGTCAGCCTCGCTCAGATAGGGATGCATCGGCAGGCACAGGATGCGCTTCGGCAACTCTTCCGAAACGGCAAGGCCGGTCGGCGTGCGCGGATAATCGCGATAGGCAATCTGGCTGTGCAGCGGTTTCACATAGTAGATAACCGACGGAATGCCCTTTTCACCGAGATGTGCCTTGAGCCCGTCGCGTTTCGGCGTTTCGATGGCGTATTGCGCCCAGGCCGAGCGGCCGCCGCCCAGATTGCGCGCCGCCTTGACGATATCGCCGAGACCTTCGGCATAGCGATTGGCGACCGCTTGCCGCGCCACCATCTCGTCCTCGAGGATGGCCAGCTTCTCGATCAGGATCGCCGCCTGCAGCGTGTCGAGCCGCGAGTTGATGCCGACGCGGACATTGTCGTATTGCGTTTCGCCCTTGCCGTGGAAGGCGAACGAGCGCAACTGTTCGGCCAGCGCATCGTCATTGGTGAACATCGCACCGCCGTCGCCATAGCAGCCGAGCGGTTTTGCCGGATAGAAGCTGGTCGAGCCGACGGTGCCGAACGAGCCGCACATCTTGCCGTCAGCCGAGCCGCCGGTCGCCTGCGCCGCATCCTCGATGACCATCAGGCCTTCGCGGTTGGCGATGGCCATGATCGCCTCGTAATCGGCGGCGAGGCCGAACAGGTCGACGGGAATGATTGCCTTCGGCCTCAGCCGGCCTTCCGCCTTGATCATGGCAATCGCCGCCTCGAGGCTGGCGACGTCGATGTTGTAGCTGTCGGCATCGACGTCGACGAACACCGGTTCGGCCTTGGTCAGCGCCACCACTTCGGCCGTGGCGGCGAAGGTGAAGCTCGGCACGAACACCGCGTCGCCCTGGCCGATGCCGGCGGCAAACAGCGGCAGCAGCAGCGCATCGGTGCCGTTGGCGCAAGCGACCACATGCTTGGTGCCGATATAGGCGGCGAGCTTGTTTTCGAATTCGGTGACCTGAGGTCCGAGAATATAGCGGCCTTCGTCGACGACCCGGTCGATTGCCGCTTTCAGCCTGTCGCGGATGCGTTCGCGCTGCGCGCCAAGATCGATGAACTGCATGTCGGCCTCAAACGGTTTAGCCAGATAACCGGCCGCTGGTAGCAGACTTGGCACGGCCGAGAAAGCCGCAGGGCAAAACCCTGAATTGCTCAAGTGTCGCAGCCTGTTACCTCTGGTTTCCGATCTGCCCTCTTAAACGCGAGGAAATCCGGGCTTCGGCATGCTTGATGTGGCCTTTGTATCCCGCCCCACTGGCTGGGCGAAACATAAAGTGATCGCCGGCAAGCGGTCCGCGAGGCTGTTGCCAGCCGGTCAGGCGATTTCATGCCGCCATGGCGGGTTGGCGCCGGCCCGCGATACCGTCACCGCCGCGGCTTTGGCGCCGAGCGTCAGCGCCTTGTGGATGGCTTCTTCCGGCAAGCTGGCGATTGCCGTCTTCGAGAGCAGACCCTGCTCGTGCAAGGAGGCAAGAATGCCGGCATTGAATGTGTCGCCGGCGCCGACCGTATCGACCACCTCGACCTTGTCCGGCACGACGGTGACCCGGTGCTGGCTGCTGTAACCGACCGCGCCCTCGCTACCATGGGTGACGACGATCAGCTTCGGACCGCGCTCCAGCCAGTTCCGGACGACGTCCTCATGCGAGCCGGCTTCGCCGAACCAGTTCAGATCCTCGTCCGACAGTTTCACGATGTCGGCCATCGCCATCATGTTGCGGATGCGCCTGAGGTGCTTGGCCTTGTCCGGAATGAAGTTTGGCCGGATGTTGGGGTCGAGCATCATCACGCGGCGCTCATGCTCGCGTCGCATGAACTCTTCATAGGCCGACCCGGCTGGCTCCGAGATCAGGCTGATGGCGCCGAACAGCATGGCCTCGATCTCGCTGCCGAGTTCCGGCAGGTCCTCGATGGTCAGCATGCGTCCGGCGGTGTTCTCGTCATAGAATGTATAGGTCGCCTGGCCGTTGGTGAGCCGCACGAAGGCGAGCGTGGTCGGACGCGGCGAGGTGTGCGCATAGGTGGAACTGACCTTGCTGGCCTCCAGCGCCTCTCTGAACTGGCCCCCGAACAGATCCGACGACAGGCCGGAGAAAAAGGCAGCGGGCCCGCCGAGCCGGCCAAGCGCAATTGCCGAGTTGAAGACGGCACCGCCGACATAGGGCGCAAAGGCCGGCTCGCCCTCCGTCGTGGTGCGCGGCAGCATGTCGATCAGGGCTTCGCCGCAGCAGAGAATCATGAAGTCTTGCTTTCCGGCGGATAGATCACGCCCTTGCGAATGATGATGTTGGCATAGAGCCGCGGCTCGCTTGTCGCGACGATCGCGTGCGCGGCCTTGACCCGTGCATAGAAGTCGGCGCCGGCAAGCGCAACCACCTTGCGGCCCGGCGCACGTCTGGCGCAGATCGCTTCCATCTCATGGTGAACCGGATCGGCGAGCAGGGGATCGCCTTTGGCCGAGGCGCGAAACAGCGCCTGCGGCACGGCGTCGTCGACAGGCAATACGCTCAATACCGCATCGAGCACCGGGACGAGATGATGACCGTCGGCGCGGATCAGCCGCTGTGCCTGCTGTTCGGCCGGGTAGTTGCCGTCGACCAGCGCGATCTCGTCGCCATGGCCCATGGCGCGCAACATCGCCAGAAGCTCCGGGCCGAGCAGCGCCGGGATACCGATCAGCATGCTCAGAAGCTCCGGGAAATCGTGGTCGAGCCGATGAGGAAGCGCTCCGACAGCGGCAGGCTGGCGCCACCCAGCGCCCGCGCATGGATGCCGACCGTTCCCTCGCGAACGGCCGGCAGCCTCAGGCCTTCGCCGTCGATCCTGCCGATGGCTTCGATGACAGCATCGACAAGCCGCCGGCGCACGCCGAGCGGCATCCATCCGTCGATCACCGCCGCTTCGAAATCGATGACAGAGGACGCCGCCACAATGGCATAAGCGAGCGCCTGCGAAGCGCTGGCGATCCAGTCGTCGAGCTCGGCACCGATCTCGCCCCAGTCCCCCGGTGATGTCCACAGATGCGAGGCCTCGACGCCGCGTGCGTTGAGCGCCTTCTCCAGCATGGCGATCGACGCCACGTCAATCAACTGCGTCGGCTTGCCGTCAGGCCCGGGCACCGGCATTGAGCCCAGCGCGCCGGCATTGCCGGTTGGGCCGCCAAACAGCCGGCCGTTCAGCACGATGCCGCCGCCGGCAAAGGCGCCGATGTAGAAATAGACGAAATCGCGCGCCGCGCCCGCCGCGTGGCCGAACACGAGCTCGGCGCCGCAGGCCGAGGTGGCATCGTTCTGCAGATAGACTGGAAATTCGCATTGCGCCTGGATGTCGGCGCGGATGTCGCGATGGCGCCATTCGTCCATGATTTCACGCGGCGCGCCGGCGGTATCGGCCCAGTTCCACAATTCGAACGGCATGGCGATGCCAAGCCCGGCGATGCGTTTGTCCTGCGCAGGGGTGAGTTCGCCGCGCATCTTCTTCATGCCGCTCGTGACGAATTCCACCGTCTCGCGCGGCGCCGGATAGCGGTACGAATGCTGCAGCATCGAGCGCACATTGCCGAGGAAATCGATCAGCACCAGCTCGGCGCTGCGGCGGCCGATCTTCAGGCCGATGAAATAGGCGCCGTCGGGATTGAGCGCCATGGGTATCGAGGGCTGGCCGATCTTGCCGCGCAACGGCGCCTGGCGGACGAGCAGGTCGTCCTCCTCCAGCTCGCGCATGATGACGGACACTGTCTGCGCCGAAAGGCCCGTCATGCGCGCAATATCGGATTTGGCCAGGCTGCCGTGCTGACGCACCAGCGACAGCACCAGCCGCTCATTGTGGTCCCGCATGCCGCTTTGATTGGTGCCGCGGTGCAGACGGCTTTCGGCCGCATCGGGCGAACCGTGCCTCGTAACGCCGGTCTCCACCCCTGTTCCTCCCGTCGTTTCCCCTCAATGCTTTTGGTCTAGAGTGGGTGAACAATCCTGCGATGTCAATAATAAATAAGAGTGATTTAATTATTGACAGTGCTGGCGGACTGGTGTCTCTTGAGATCGGCGTCGACACTGGGAGATTTCGTCGGACGCGCTGCAGGTGCCGGTTGGCCGGCATCCTAAATGGTTCCATGGGAGGAAAATCGTGACCACGTCAAAACTGTTGAAATCCACCGTGTTTGCCGCGGCCGGACTGAGCCTGATGGCCTTTGCGTCAACGGCATCGGCCGCCGGGGTCGGCGCCTGCTTGATCACCAAGACCGACACCAATCCCTTCTTCGTCAAGATGAAGGAAGGTGCCGCCGCGAAAGCCAAGGAAATTGGTGTCGATCTGAAGGCCTACGCCGGCAAGGCGGAAGGTGACAATGAGGGCCAGGTTGCGGCGATCGAATCCTGCATCGCCGACGGCGCCAAGGGCATTTTGATCACCGCCACCGACACTGCGGCCATCGTGCCGGCGGTGAAGAAGGCGCGTGATGCAGGGGTGCTGGTGATCGCTCTGGACACCCAGCTCGAGCCTGCCGACGCCGCGGATGCGACGTTTGCGACCGACAATTTCAAGGCCGGCGAGCTTATCGGCTCCTGGGCAAAGGCCACCTTGGGCGACAAGGCCAAGGACGCGCACATCGCCTACATGGATCTTATCGCCAGCCAGCCCTCTGTCGACGTGCAGCGTGATCAAGGCTTCATGAAGGGCTTCGGCATCGACCTCGGCGACCCCAACAAGATCGGCGACGAAACCGACGCACGCAATGTCTGTCACGATCTGTCGAGCGGCAATGAGGATGGCGGGCACACTGCCATGGAGAATTGCCTGCAGAAGGATCCGGATATCAACGTCGTCTACACCATCAACGAACCTGCGGCCGCGGGCGCCTACCAGGCGCTGAAGGCCGTCGGCAAGGAGAAGGACGTCCTGATTGTCTCGGTCGATGGCGGCTGCCCGGGTGTCAAGAACGTTGCCGAGGGCGTGATCGGCGCCACTTCACAGCAATATCCACTGCTCATGGCCTCGCTCGGCATCGAGGCGATTAAGACCTTTGCCGACAGCGGCAAGAAGCCTGAGCCGTCGCCCGGTCTGAACTTCTACAACACCGGCGTGACGCTGATCACCGACAAGCCTGCCGCCGGCATCGAATCCATCGACACGAAGCAAGGCCTCAGCAAGTGCTGGGGTTGATTTGATCCCCTGATCGGCTCAACTTCAAAAGAACAATAGAGAATGTGGAGCGGTTTCGGCCGCTCCACATCACAGGCGGGAGGTCGACTTGAGCGTCGAAACAACCAGGAGCAAGGGACCGCAGGAATTCGAGACGGTCCTGGCCACTAGCGACACCAGCGTCGCTTCATTCGAGACGCATTCCCGCTCGACGCTGGAGAGCATCCAACACCGCTTGCACAAAAGCCCTGCCATGGTGCCGCTGATCATCCTGATCATCTCGGTGGCTCTGTTCGCAGTCGTCGTCGGCGGACGCTTCTTTTCTCCTTTCACCCTCACCCTGATCCTCCAGCAGGTGGCGATAACCGGCATGGTCGGCATCGCGCAGACACTGGTGGTGCTCACCGCCGGCATCGACCTGTCCGTCGGCGCCATCATGGTGCTGAGCTCGGTCGTCATGGGCCAGTTTGCCATGCACTACGGTGTCCCAGCGCCGGTGGCCGTTGCCGTCGGGCTGCTTGTCGGCGCGATTTGCGGCTTGATCAACGGCATTCTCATCGCCTGGGTGAAACTGCCGCCCTTCATCGTGACGCTCGGCACCTGGTCGATCTACGCTGCCATCAACTTCATCTATTCCGGTAACGAGACCATCCGCAGCCAGGATCTCGAGACGACGGCGCCGCTGCTGCAGTTTTTCGGCGGATCGTTCAGGATCGGCGGCGCCGTCTTCACCTATGGCGTGCTGTTGGTGCTGATCATGGCGGCAATTGCCTGGTACGTGCTCAATCACACCGCGTGGGGCCGGCATGTCTATGCGGTGGGCGACGACCCGGAGGCCGCGGAACTGTCGGGTGTGCGCGTCAGCCGGATGCTGGTCGCGGTCTACACGCTGACTGGTATCATTTGCGCCATCGCCGGCTGGGCCCTGATCGGACGCATCGGATCGGTCTCGCCGCAGGCCGGGCAGTTCGAGAACATCAATTCGATTACCGCCGTGGTGATCGGCGGCACTTCGCTGTTCGGCGGCCGCGGCTCCATCCTCGGGACCATCTTCGGTGCGCTGATCGTCGGCGTGTTCGCGCTCGGCCTCAGGCTTTGGGGGACAGACCCGCAATGGACGCAATTGTCCGTCGGAGCCCTTATCATCATCGCTGTTGGTATCGACCAGTGGATCAGGAAGATCTCGGCATGAACCAAACTCACGAACCGATCCTTACCGCGCGCAGCCTGGTCAAGCGCTACGGCCGCGTCACCGCTCTCGACAGCGCAGACTTCGACCTCTATCCGGGGGAAATCCTTGCTGTCATTGGCGACAACGGCGCCGGCAAGTCATCGCTTATCAAAGCCATTTCCGGAGCGGTCACCCCGGACGAAGGTGAGATACGGCTTGAAGGCAAGCCCATTGCCTTCAAATCGCCGATGGAGGCCCGCGAGGCCGGCATCGAGACCGTCTACCAGAACCTGGCGCTGTCGCCGGCGCTGTCGATCGCCGACAACATGTTCCTCGGCCGGGAGATCCGCAAGCCGGGGTTCCTCGGTGAATGGCTGCGCATGCTCGACCGTCCGGCGATGGAAAAGCGTGCCCGCGACAAGCTCACGGAGCTTGGCCTGATGACGATCCAGAACATCAGCCAGGCGGTGGAAACGCTTTCGGGCGGCCAGCGCCAAGGCGTGGCGGTGGCGCGTGCCGCCGCCTTCGGCTCGAAGATGGTCATCATGGATGAGCCGACCGCCGCGCTCGGCGTCAAGGAGAGCCGCCGCGTGCTCGAACTGATCCTCGACGTCAAACGGCGTGGCCTGCCGATCGTGCTGATTTCACACAACATGCCGCATGTTTTCGAGGTGGCGGACCGCATCCACATTCACCGGCTCGGCCGTCGCCTCTGCGTCATCGATCCGAAGCAGTATACGATGTCCGACGCGGTCGCCTTCATGACCGGCGCCAAGGTGCCGCCGGAAGCGGCGCTGGCGGCCTGAGCAAGAACTTGAGGCCCGTCGCGGAGGGCGCCCAACGCGGTGTTTCACGGCCAAATTGCCGCAGGGCAACCCGGCTTGCGATCACCCGAATCGATTGAACATCCGGTGGGATGCACTAGCATTGGCAGAGATGGTGAAAGCCGCATGATCCTGGCAACGTCACGAGAGGCAGCATGACGCGCGCGATGACAACCGAAGCTCCTCTGCCCACGCTCAAAAACCCGGATCCCAAGACGCTCGCCGAGGAAGTCTTGCAAGCCCTCAAATACAGGGTCGGCAAGGGCACCAACGTTGCAACCCAGTACGATTGGCTCACCGCCTCGATCAAGGTTGTACGCGACCGCATAGTCGATCACTGGATGCAGGCGACCCAAGAGGCCTACGCCCAGCAGGAAAAGCGCGTCTACTACCTGTCACTGGAATTCCTCATCGGCCGCCTGATGCGCGATGCCTTCTCCAATCTCGGCCTGATGGACAATATGCGCGAGGCGCTGTCGTCGCTTGGCGTCGACCTCGACATCATTGCTGCGCTCGAACCGGACGCTGCCCTTGGCAATGGCGGTCTTGGCCGGCTCGCCGCCTGCTTCATGGAAAGCATGGCGACCGTCAATATCCCCGCGCATGGCTACGGCATCCGCTACGCCAACGGCATGTTTCGGCAGGAGATCCATGACGGCTGGCAGGTGGAGCTGCCCGAGACATGGCTCGATCACGGCAATCCCTGGGAGTTCGAGCGCCGCGAACGCTCCTTCGAGGTCGGCTTCGGCGGCTCGGTAGAATCGGTCACGTCGAAGGACGGCCGGCTCGAGCGCCACGTCTGGAAGCCGACCGAACATGTTCTGGCAGTCGCCTATGATACGCCGGTTGTCGGCTGGCGGGCCAACCGCGTCAACACGCTGCGTCTGTGGTCCGGCATGCCGGTCGACCCGATCCTGCTCGACAAGTTCAACGCCGGCGATCACATCGGCGCGCTCGCCGAAAGCAACAAGGCCGATGCGTTGTCGCGCGTCCTTTACCCGGCCGATTCCCACAAGGCGGGCCAGGAGTTGCGGCTCAGGCAGGAGTATTTCTTCTCCACCGCCTCGCTGCAGGACATCGTCCAGCGTCATCTCAGCCAGTATGGCGACCTGCAATCGCTGCCCGACAAGGCGGCGATCCATCTCAACGACACCCATCCGGCGATCGCCGTAGCCGAGCTGATGCGCCTGTTGATGGATGTCCACGGCATGGATTTCGACCAGGCCTGGAGCATCACCAAGCGCACCTTCGGCTACACCAACCACACGCTCCTTCCCGAAGCGCTGGAAAGCTGGCCCGTGCCGCTGTTCGAGCGGCTGTTGCCGCGCCACATGCAGATCGTCTACGCCATCAACGCCGAGGTGCTGCTCGAGGCGCGCGCCTCCGACCAGTTCTCGGACGAGCAGATCAGCCGCATCTCGCTGATCCAGGAAAATGGCGATCGCCGCGTGCGTATGGGCAATCTGGCCTTTGTCGGCTCGCACTCGATCAACGGCGTGTCGGCACTGCATACAGAATTGATGAAGGAGACGGTGTTTGCCGACCTCCACAGGCTCTACCCGGATCGCATCAACAACAAGACCAACGGGATCACACCGCGGCGCTGGCTGATACAGTGCAATCCCGGCCTCACTGCGCTCACCCGAGAGGCGATTGGCGACGGCTTCCTCGACGACATCGACGAGATAAAGCGGCTTGATCCTTTCGCTGAGGACGCCGCCTTCCGCGACAAGTTCGCCGCCGTCAAACGGGCGAACAAGGCGAGGCTTGCCAAGCTCGTTGCCGACCGGCTCGGCATCAAGGTCGACCCATCGGCGCTGTTCGACATCCAAGTCAAGCGCATCCACGAATACAAGCGCCAGCTCTTGAACATTCTCGAAGCGGTCGCGCTTTACGACCAGATCCGCTCGCATCCGGAGCGCGACTGGATGCCTCGCGTCAAATTCTTCGGCGGCAAGGCGGCGCCCAGCTATCACAACGCCAAGCTGATCATCAAACTTGCCAATGACGTCGCCCGGGTCATCAACCGCGATCCGGCGGTGCGCGGCTTGCTGAAAGTGGTATTCGTGCCGAACTACAATGTCAGCCTGGCCGAGATCATGATGCCGGCCGCCGATCTTTCGGAGCAGATATCGACCGCCGGCATGGAAGCATCCGGCACCGGCAACATGAAGTTCGCGCTGAACGGCGCGCTGACCATCGGCACGCTCGACGGCGCCAATGTCGAGATCAAGGAATGCGTGGGCGACGACAATATCTTCATCTTCGGCCTGACCACCGATGAGGTCGCCGAGCGACGCAACAATGGTTACGATCCGCGCGCTGTGATCGAGGGATCGCCTGAATTGGCGCAGGCGCTGGCCGCGGTTTCATCCGGAGTCTTTTCACCTGACGATCCGGACCGTTATCGCGACCTGATCAACGGTCTTTACCAGAGCGACTGGTTCATGGTCGCCGCGGATTTCGATGCCTACGCCGCCACCCAGCGCGACGTCGATGCCATCTGGCGCAACAGCCCGGACTGGTACGCCAGAGCCATCCGCAATGTCGCGCGCGTCGGCTGGTTCTCGTCCGATCGAACGATCCGCCAATATGCGAAAGACATATGGCACGTGCCCGCCTGATATGATTGCATGAGGCCACGAACAATGTGGTCCTAGTGGAGTGGATTTGACCCTCGCATCCCTTGGAGGGTAAGGCGGCATGCGAATGTCGAATTCAAAACTCCACTAGAAACATACACTTGGTGCCCGGGGAGGGTCACTGCCTGATGAGCAAGCCGCGCGCGACCGTTGCGACAAGCGGGCCGGACGGACTGGCGCCAGCCGGCGATGTCGCGGCGATTGTCGCCGGCACGCACGGCGATCCGTTTGCCGTGCTTGGCGTGCATGAGGCGGGAAAGGGCTTTGTCGCCCGCTGCTTCGTCCCTCATGCCGAGTTCGTCACCGCCTATACGCTGACCGGCAAGAAGGCCGGCGAGCTGTCGAGACGCGACGACCGCGGTTTCTTCGAAGGCAAACTGTCGCTGCGCAAACGCCAGCCGCTGCGCTATCACGCCAGGAATTCCGGCGGTGACTGGTGGCTGACCGATCCATATTCCTTCGGTCCCGTGCTCGGCCCGATGGACGATTATTACATCGCCGAAGGGTCGCATCTCAGGCTGTTCGACAAGCTCGGCGCCCATCTCATCGACCATGAAGGTGCATCGGGTGTGCATTTTGCGGTGTGGGCGCCCAATGCAAGGCGCGTCTCGGTGGTCGGCGACTTCAACGAGTGGGACGGCCGCAGGCATACCATGCGCGTCCGCCGCGACACCGGCATCTGGGAGCTGTTCATTCCCGACATCGGCGCTGGCCGCCCGTATAAGTATGAAATCATCGGGCCGGATGGCGTGAGATTGCCGCTCAAAGCCGATCCGTTCGCCTTCAAGTCCGAACTGCGCCCGGCCACCGCCTCGGTGACGGCATTGCCGCCGGCGCATGAATGGGGTGACGAGGCGCACCGGAACTACTGGCGCAATGCCGACCACAGGCGCGAAGCCGTATCGATCTACGAGGTCCATGCCGGGTCATGGCGGCTTCACGACGACGGCAGCTTCCTGTCGTGGGATGAACTCGCCGACAGGCTGATCCCTTACGTGGTCGAGACCGGTTTTACCCACATTGAATTCATGCCGATCTCCGAACACCCTTATGACCCGTCCTGGGGCTACCAGACGACGGGTCTTTATGCGCCGACTGCCCGCTTTGGCGATCCGGACGGTTTTGCCCGCTTCGTCGACGGCGCCCACCGTGCAGGCATCGGCGTCATCCTCGACTGGGTGCCGGCGCATTTCCCGGTTGACGAACACGGTCTGGCAAAGTTCGACGGTACCGCGCTCTACGAACATGCCGATCCGCGCAAGGGCTTCCATCCCGACTGGAACACCGCGATCTATAATTTTGGGCGCCGCGAAGTGATTTCGTTCCTGGTCAACAATGCGCTGTTCTGGGCCGAGAAATATCACGTCGACGGACTGCGCGTCGATGCGGTCGCCTCGATGCTTTATCTCGATTATTCGCGCAAGGCCGGTGAATGGATTCCCAACGAGAAGGGCGGGCGGGAGAACCTCGAAGCGGTCAGCTTCCTGCAGCGTATGAACAAGGAGGTCTACGGCCACCATCCAGGTGTGATGACCATCGCCGAGGAATCGACCTCGTGGCCGAAAGTCTCGCAGCCGGTGCATGAAGGCGGACTGGGCTTCGGTTTTAAATGGAACATGGGCTTCATGCATGACACTTTGGAGTATTTCTCCAAGGAGCCGATCTTCCGCAAGCATCACCACAACGACATCACCTTCGGTCTGGTCTACGCCTTCAGCGAGAATTTCGTGCTGCCGCTGTCCCATGACGAAGTGGTGCACGGCAAGGGCACGCTGCTCAACAAGATGGCCGGCGACGACTGGCAGAAATTCGCGACGCTGCGCGCCTATTACGCGTTCATGTGGGGTTATCCCGGCAAGAAGCTGTTGTTCATGGGCCAGGAGTTCGCACAGCGCCGCGAGTGGAGCGAGGGGCGCGCGCTCGACTGGAACCTGCTCGATTTCCGGCTCCACCGCGGCGTCTGGCAGACGGTGCGCGATCTCAACTATCTCTACCGCTCGCGCCCCGCGCTGCATGCCCGCGACTGCGAGCCGGAGGGCTTTTCCTGGCTGATCGTCGACGACAGCGCGAACTCAGTATTTGCCTGGCTGCGCAGCGCGCCGGGCGGCAACCCGGTCGCGGTCATTTCCAATTTCACGCCGGTGCCGCGCGACAATTACCGCGTGCCGTTGCCGCACGCCGGAAAATGGCGCGAGATCATCAACACCGATGCCACGGATTATGGCGGTTCCGGCAAGGGCAATAGCGGCGGCGTCGAGGCTCAGGCGGAAGGAGGAGGCATTTCGGCGACGATGCTTTTGCCGCCGCTGTCGACGATCATGCTCGAATTCGTCCCGGACTGAGCTATGTCTGGAGCATCTAACCTGGGAGGATAGGAATGGCTGAAATAAAACGAACACAGCCGCTGGCACGCGACGCCATGGCTTATGTGCTGGCCGGCGGCCGTGGCAGCCGGCTCAAGGAACTGACCGACCGCCGGGCCAAGCCGGCGGTCTATTTCGGCGGCAAGACCCGCATCATCGATTTCGCGCTGTCCAATGCGCTCAATTCCGGTATCCGCCGCCTCGGCGTCGCCACCCAGTACAAGGCGCATTCGCTGATCCGCCACCTGCAGCGCGGTTGGAACTTCCTGCGGCCCGAGCGCAACGAGAGTTTCGATATCCTGCCGGCCAGCCAGCGTGTGTCGGAAACGCAATGGTACGAGGGCACCGCCGACGCCGTTTACCAGAACATCGACATCATCGAGGCCTATGGGCCGGAATACATGGTCATCCTGGCCGGCGACCACGTCTACAAGATGGACTACGAAATGATGCTGCGCCAGCATGTCGAGGCCGGCGCCGATGTCACCGTCGGCTGCCTCGAAGTGCCGCGCATGGAAGCCACCGGCTTCGGCGTCATGCATGTCGATCCCAAGGACACCATTATCTCCTTCATCGAAAAGCCCGCCGATCCGCCAGGCATTCCCGACAAGCCGGATTTTGCGCTGGCCTCGATGGGCATCTATGTGTTCAAGACCAAGTTCCTGATGGAGCAATTGCGTCGCGATGCGGCGGAGCCCGGCTCGAGCCGCGACTTCGGCAAGGACATCATCCCCTACATCGTCGAGCACGGAAAGGCGATCGCCCATCGCTTCGCCAAATCCTGCGTGCGCTCGACCGCCGAGAACGAGGCCTATTGGCGCGACGTCGGAACGGTCGACGCCTATTGGGAGGCCAATATCGACCTGACCGACATCACGCCGGAACTCGACCTTTACGACCGCGACTGGCCGATCTGGACTTATGCCGAGTTGAAGCCGCCGGCAAAGTTCGTGCATGACGAGGATGGCCGCCGCGGGTCGGCCGTGTCGTCTCTCGTGTCGGGCGATTGCATCGTTTCGGGCGCTTCGCTGAAGCGAAGCCTGATCTTCACCGGCGCGCGCATCAATTCCTATTCGACGCTGGAGGAGGTCGTCATGCTGCCGGACGTCCATGTCGGCCGCAACGCCAGGCTGAAGCGCGTGGTCATCGATCACGGCGTCAGGATCCCGGAGGGGCTGGTGGTCGGCGAGGATCCTGTCCTCGACGCCAAGCGTTTCCGCGTTTCGGAAAAAGGCATCTGCCTCGTCACGCAGGACATGATCAACAGGCTGGGATCGTAGTGCATGCAGGTTCTGTCGGTGGCGCCCGAGATCTTTCCGCTGGTCAAGACGGGCGGGCTCGCCGACGTGACCGGCGCCTTGCCCATGGCATTGGCCGGCAAGGGCGTCACCATGCGCACGCTCGTCCCCGGCTACCCGCAGGTGATGGGCGCCTTCAAGAAAAAGAAGGCGGTTCAGCAATATCCGCTGCTGCAGGGCGGCAAGGCGTCGGTGCACGCCGTCCAGATCGCCGGCCTCGACCTGTTCGTGCTCGACGCGCCGCATCTTTTCGACCGCCCCGGCGGTCCATACGGCAACGCGGCCGGCGCCGACTGGCCGGACAATTGGCGGCGGTTCGCTGCCTTGAGCCAGGTAGGCGGTGACATCGCCGGGGGCTCCATCTCGGGCTACCTGCCCGATATCGTCCATGCCCATGACTGGCAGTCGGCAATGTCGCTCGCCTACATGCGCTACGGCAAGGCGGTCGGCACGCCGTCGATGATCACCGTGCACAACCTCGCCTTCCAGGGTCAGTTCGGCGCCGGCATTTTTGGCGAGCTTGGCCTGCCGGCAGCGGCGATGGCGCTCGACGGCGTCGAATATTACGGCGGCGTCGGCTTCCTCAAGGCCGGCCTGCAGGCCGCCTGGGCGATCACCACGGTCAGCCCGACCTATGCGCAGGAAATCCGCTTGCCTGAATTCGGCATGGGCCTCGACGGCCTGATCAACATGCGCTCCGTCGATCTCCATGGCATCGTCAACGGCATCGATACCGAGATATGGAACCCGGAAACCGACAAGCATCTGGTCTCCAACTACACGGCAAAGACGCTTAAGGCGCGAATGCCCAACAAGGCCGCGGTCGAGGACCGCTTCAGCCTCGATCGCGATGACAGCCCGATCGTCTGCGTCATCAGCCGTTTGACCTGGCAAAAGGGCATGGACATATTGGCGGCGGCCGTCGACGGCATCGTTGCAAGAGGTGCGCGGCTGGCGATCCTCGGCTCCGGCGATGCCGGGCTCGAAGGCGCATTGCTTGCCGCCGCAGCCCGCAATCGCGGTCGCATCGGCGTCGTCGTCGGCTATGACGAGGGGCTCTCCCACACCATGCAGGGCGGCTGCGACGCAATCATTGTCCCATCGCGCTTCGAACCTTGCGGGCTGACACAGCTTTACGGCCTGCGCTATGGCTGCGTGCCGGTCGTCGCCCGTACCGGGGGCCTTGCCGACACGATCATCGATGCCAACGAAGCCGCCATCTCTGCCGGCGTTGCGACCGGTTTCCAGTTTGCGCCCGCCAATGCCGCCGCCTTGCTGCACGCCGTCCGCCGCCTTGTCGAGGCGCACGCCAATCCCGCAGTGTGGACGTCGATGCAGCGGCAAGGCATGAAGGCCGACGTTTCGTGGGACAAAAGCGCCGAAAAATATGTCCAACACTATCGCTTGCTGCTTTCGAAAAGGGCTGCCTGACTGATGATCCGCACCGTCGCCACCAAACCCCATCCCGACCAGAAGCCCGGCACCTCCGGGCTGCGCAAGAAAGTCCCGGTGTTCCAGCAGGAGCACTATGCCGAGAACTTCATCCAGTCGATCTTCGATGCGCTGGACGGGTTCGAGGGCAAAACCCTGGTGATCGGCGGCGACGGCCGCTTCTATAACCGCGAGGTCATCCAGAAGGCCATCGCCATGGCCGCGGCAAACGGCTTCGGCAAGGTGATGGTCGGGCAGGGCGGCATCCTGTCGACGCCGGCCGCTTCGCATGTCATCCGCAAATACAAGACCTTTGGCGGCATCATCCTGTCGGCTAGCCACAATCCGGGTGGCCCGCATGAGGATTTCGGCATCAAGTACAATGCCGGCAATGGCGGCCCGGCGCCGGAAAAGCTGACCGACGCGATCTTCGAAAAAACCAAGGCGATTTCAAGCTTCAAGATCGCCGATATCGGGCAGGTCGACATCGACACGATCGGCACGGTCAAGACGGGGGACATGACCGTCGAAATCATCGATCCTGTCGCCGACTATGCCGAACTGATGGAAAGCCTGTTCGATTTCGACGCATTGCGGGCGCTGTTCAAGTCGGGCTTCCGCATGCGCTTCGACGCCATGCATGCGGTGACCGGCCCCTACGCCAAGGAGATCCTCGAAAACCGGCTCGGCGCGCCCAACGGCACCGCCCGCAATTTCATTCCGCTGCCGGATTTCGGCGGCCATCATCCCGATCCCAATCTGGTGCATGCAAAACACCTCTACGACGAGATGATGGGGCCGGATGCGCCAGACTTTGGCGCCGCCTCAGATGGCGACGGCGACCGCAACCTGATCATCGGCAAGGGAATTTTCATCACCCCGTCTGATTCGGTGGCGATGCTCGCCGCCAACGCCCATCTGGCGCCGGGCTACAAGGCCGGGCTGAAAGGCATCGCCCGCTCGATGCCGACCAGCGGTGCTGCCGACCGGGTCGCCGAAAAGCTCGGCATCGGCATCTACGAGACGCCGACCGGCTGGAAATTTTTCGGCAATCTGCTCGATGCCGGCATGGCAACGATCTGCGGCGAGGAGAGTGCGGGGACCGGCTCCAACCATGTCCGCGAAAAGGACGGCCTGTGGGCTGTGCTTTTATGGCTCAACATCCTTGCCGTGCGCGGCGAAAGCGCCAAGCAGATCGTCACCCAGCATTGGGCGGCCTATGGCCGTAACTATTATTCGCGCCACGACTACGAGGAGGTCGAGATCGATCGTGCCAACGCGCTTGTCGACGAGCTGCGCGCCAAGCTCGGCTCGCTGCCTGGCACCAGCGTGCGCGGCATGACGATCGCCAGCGCCGATGATTTCGCCTATCACGATCCGGTCGACGGCTCGGTCAGCAAGAACCAGGGCATCAGGGTGTTGTTCGAAGGCGGCTCACGCGTCGTCTTCCGCCTGTCCGGCACCGGCACCTCGGGCGCGACGCTGCGGCTTTATGTCGAGCGCTACGAGCCGGACAAGAACCGCCACGATCTCGACACCCAGGAGGCACTTGCCGATCTGATCGTGGCGGCCGACGACATTGCCGGGATTCTCAGCCATACCGGCCGCGCCAAGCCGAGCGTGATTACGTGAGCCTAGAGCGGCGCGCCTTTCCTTCTCCCCTTGTGGGGTCCGAAGGACGGGGCGAGACCCGTGGCTCGCCCCCGAGCGGTGGATCGGCGCGTAGCGCCGAGACGGTTGAGGGGTGTTGGACGGATCGCCGTGGGTGCCAAGCTGGAGCACCCCTCATCCGTCGGCGACACCTTCCCCCACAAGGGGAGAAGGGGGAGCTATGGCAACGCCTCAAACTGTCTACGACCTGCTGCTGTGAGCGCGCGTGAGCCAACTCGGCGCAACTATCACCAAGGAAGGTATCCGCTTCGCCGCATGGTCCTCGTCGGCTCGGCGCATCTGGGTCTCGATTTTCGACGAACACGGCAACCGCGAAATCGACCGGCTGGAACTCCAGTCGGAAGGCGAGGGCGTCCACGCACTTTTTGTTGCCGGTCTCGCCGCCGGCACCCGATACGGGTTCCGCGCCGATGGCGACTACGCGCCGGAACACGGTCTCTGGTTCGATCCCGACAAGCTGCTGGCCGATCCCTATGCCGTCGAGATCGACAGGCCCTATGCCTATGACGGCCGGCTAGCCGCCCGCCGTGGCGCGGGGGCCGACACGGCGTCGCTGATGCCGAAGGCCATTGCTGGCGCCTTGCCGGAACCCTTGCCTGCCTTGCCGCCTCTGTTTCGGTCCGGCGGCCTCATCTACGAAGTGCCGGTACGCGCCTTCACAAAGCTGCATTCGGACATTCCCGAGAAGCAACGCGGCACCATTGGAGCGCTCGCTCACCCCCTCGTTGTCGAGCATCTGCAAAAACTCGGCGTGGCAGCCATTGAGTTGATGCCGGTGACTGCATCGATCGACGAACGGCATTTACCGCCGCTCGGTCTGCGCAACGCCTGGGGTTATAATCCCGTGACCTTCATGGCGCTCGATCCGCGACTGGCGCCCGGCGGTCTGGCCGAGTTGCGCGGAACGGTCGCCGCGCTGCGCGAGGCCGGCATCGGCACCATTCTCGACCTTGTGTTCAACCACACCGGCGAAAGCGACCGGCTCGGCCCGACATTGTCGCTGCGCGGCCTCGACAGCCGCGCCTATTATCGGCACGAGCCGGACGGCGCTCTGGTCAATGACACCGGAACCGGCAATACGGTTGCGTGCGATCATCAAGTCGTCCGGGAAATGGTTCTCGACACGCTTCGTCACTTTGTCCGCCATGCCGGCGTCGACGGTTTCCGCTTCGATCTGGCGCCCGTTCTGGGTCGGGTCGACGGCGTTTTCGACGCCGATGCGCCGCTGCTGAACGCCATTCGCAAAGATCCTGTTCTTGGCGACCGGGTGCTGATCGCCGAGCCTTGGGATATCGGACCGGATGGCTATCAGCTCGGCAATTTTCCGCCGCCCTTCCTCGAATGGAACGACAAATGCCGTGACGATATCCGCCGTTTCTGGCGCGGCGACGGCGGCATTGTCGGTGCCTTGGCGACGCGGCTTGCTGGTTCGTCCGATGTCTTTGCCAAACCAGGCCAGACAACGAGCCGCAGCATCAACTTCATCGCCGCGCATGACGGCATGACGCTGGCTGATATCGTTGCCTATGAGCACAAGCACAATGAGGCCAATGGCGAACAGAACCGCGATGGTCACGACGACAACCTGTCCTGGAACAATGGCCTCGAGGGCGAGACCGGCGACCAGTCAATCGTTACGGCCCGTTTCGATGACCAGTGCGCGCTGCTGGCGACGCTCTTTGCCTCGCGCGGCACGATCATGCTGACGGCCGGCGACGAGTTCGGCCGCACGCAGCGCGGCAACAACAACGCCTACGCGCAGGACAATGACATCACCTGGCTCGACTGGGCCGGGCGCGACCTGGCGCTCGAGCACCATACGGCTCTGCTCGCCAGGATGCGTCGTGTCGTGCCGGCGCTCTTGGACACAACGTTCCTGACCGGAGAACCGCCTGCGGGCTCGGAAATCCCAGACGTAGCCTGGCTGACGGAAACCGGCATGCCGCTCGACGAGGCCGCCTGGCACGATGCCAGGCGGCACCGGCTGGTCCTGGTTCTCGGGAGCGGTGAGAACAGTCGCCTTGCGGTGATCATCAACGGCGACCGCCGGGCCTGCATGTTCACGCTGCCGGAACGGGCGGGTTTTCTTTGGCGCCCAGCTATCGAACCGGATAGTAGCGATATCTCGCGGCCGGTGCCTGGGCGAACGGTCCTGTTCATGATCGAAAGCAGGACAGCGCGGGCGGGCGCAGGGGAGAGCCATGATGGCTGACAATGCCGAATGGTGGCGCGGCTGCGTCATCTGTCAGATCTACCCGCGCTCCTTCCAGGATACGACAGGCGACGGCAGCGGCGATCTCCGCGGCATCACCTCGAGGCTGGCCCATGTCGCATCGCTGGGTGTCGACGCGGTTTGGCTGTCGCCTTTCTTCAAGTCGCCAATGGCCGATATGGGCTACGACGTTTCGGATTACTGCGCCGTCGATCCGATGTTCGGCACATCAGAGGATTTCGACGCGCTGGTTGCCGAGGCACACCGGCTCGGCCTGAAGGTGATCATCGATCAGGTCTTGTCGCATTCGTCGGATCGGCACGAATGGTTCGTCGAAAGCCGCACGAGCCGCGACAACCCCAAGGCCGACTGGTACGTCTGGGCCGATGCGAAGCCCGACGGCACCGCCCCCAACAACTGGCTGTCGCTTTTCGGCGGCCCGGCCTGGGAATGGGACGCAACGCGCAGGCAATATTACCTGCACAATTTCCTCGCCTCGCAGCCGGACCTGAATTTCCACAACCCGCAGGTGCAGGACGCCTTGCTGGAAACGGTGCGGTTCTGGCTCGAGCGCGGCGTCGACGGTTTCCGGCTGGATACGGTCAACTATTACGTCCACGACCGCTGGCTGCGCAGCAACCCGCCTTTGGCGGAAAGCGTCGCCGGCACCAATGCGGCAACCAGCCCCTATCTCTATCAGGAGCATCTGTTCGACAAGAGCCAGCCGGAAAACCTTGCTTTCCTCAGGCGCTTCCGGGCCTTGCTTGACGAATATGAAGGCCGCGTCGCTGTCGGCGAGATTGGCGACGAAACTCGTTCCTTGCAGACACTCGCCGCCTATACCGGCGGTGGCGACAAGCTCCAAATGTCCTACACGTTCGACCTGCTCGGCCCGCAATTCTCGGCGTCGCATGTGCGTGGCTGTGTCGAGGCCTTCGAGAGTACGGTGTTCGACGGCTGGGTTTGCTGGGCGTTCTCCAACCACGATGTCGTGCGCCATGTCAGTCGATGGACAAGGCCGGGCGGCGATCCGGACAGGGTGGCGAAGTTCTCGATCGTGCTGCTTTCCTGCCTGCGCGGATCGATCTGCCTCTACCAGGGCGAAGAACTCGGGTTGGAGGAGGCCGAACTGGCATTCGAGGATTTGCGCGATCCTTTCGGCATCCGCTTCTGGCCGGCAATCAAGGGCCGGGATGGGTGCCGAACGCCGATGGTCTGGGAGGCTGGCGCCGACAATGCCGGCTTTTCGACGGGCAAGCCGTGGCTTCCGGTCCCGGCAAGCCATCGCGCCCGGGCGGTCGACGTCCAGGATGGCGAGCAAACCTCCGTCCTGGCGAGCTACCGGGCGATGCTGGCCTTGCGCAAGCAGCATCCGGCGCTGGTTCGAGGCTCGATCCGGTTCCTCGATGCCGAAGGCGACGTCCTTGCTTTCATTCGCGAAGGCGGTGACGAAAAGCTGCTCTGTGTCTTCAATTTCGCCGACGAGCCGGCCGGCTGGCAATTGCCACCGGATCTGGAAGCGATAGAGCCGATAGACCTTGGCGGTGCTGCCGGCGTCTTGCAGGAAAGAACTCTGTCGCTGCCGCCGCTGGGCTGCTTCCTCGGCCGGATCGGCTGAGCTCTATTTCATTATCTCATTGAACGAGCACGGAGCGCCCGCAAGTCGCGCCGACAACCCGCACATCGGCCTCGCCGACATGCACGCCGACAGCTGCAAGCACGTTATAGACCAGTTCGTCGACCGGCGCCGTCACGCCGTTCAGAACCGTTACCACCGCCGGCTTAACCGTTCCGAGCAGGGCCGTCACGTCCAGCCCGAGGCCCAGTGCATTGACCGAGAGCGAGAGGCCGCTGACCAGCGATGTCGTGAGTGATTGCGTCAGGTTTTTTGTGGCGACAGTTTTTATCGTCTTGTTGGCGATATCGGTGCTGTCGAACGTCAATGCGGTCGCATCGTTGTTGGTGATGGCAAGTGATGACGAACCCTTCACATCGAGCAGATTGAGGGTGAGCAGCAGAAGCTTTACGCTTACCTGTGCAATCGTGGCATCGGAGAACGATTGCGGATTGCTGAAATCGGCGAAGGCCGATGGGTTGTTGTCGGCGTCGCTGGTGGCAAGGTGCAGCGAGGCCACGCCAGGCTGCGCGGCGATCGAGACCTTGATGCTATCCGGCCGGCCCGTCGGGCAGCTGATGTCGGTTAGCTTGGCTTCCGCATAGGCGACTTCGACATGCAGAGGCAGGTTGACGGACAGCAGGCTGATGCCGCCGCCGAGATTGGAATTGCCGATGCCCACTGTGGTGACCAGCTTGATGCGCGTCTGCGCGGTGCGCACCACGGTGCCCTTTTCCCCGACGGCCAGCCAGGGTGAATATTGCATCGGTTCACCGATGGCGATGGCGAGCGTGGTGGAGGTAAGTCCCGGAATAGTGGCGCCGAGATCGACCTGGACCTGGTTTGAGCCATTGGCCAGCGAGGCGGCGGCACCCAGCATGCCCATCGCGCTTGCGTCGACGGAAAAGCCGGGAGACTTTTGTCCGAGGCCGAGCTTACCGATCGAGCCAAGATCGATAAGATGACTGAGGGGTATCTTGACCGTGTTGGTGGCCCTCGACGCGATCGTCTGCAGCACAAGTTTGCTGGCGCTGCCCGACCCGGACGCATTGGCCATGGCGGTCGCGATCTGGCCTACCGTCGCTTTTGACGCCAGCACGTCGGAATAGCTGACACCTGTCAGTTGCAACTGTACGGCAAGGGCATCGACGAACGAAAGCACGTTTACATCGGCCGAGATCAGCGCGTTGTAGTCCATGACGCTGAGCGAAATGTTGGCGCCCAGCAACTTGCTGAGAAGCGCGTTGAGGATGCCGCCATTGACGCTGAGGAGCCTGGACCCGACCGAGAACATCGCTTGCGGGGTCACACTGGCAATGGCTTCGGTGCCGACAACCGGAGTAGGGATGAGCGAACTGGCGAAATACCGGGCGGGGATTTTTTGCAGAGTGACGCGAACGGCGTTATAAGGCGTTTTGCCGGCTTCGAAGCGCTTGTCGACACCAACGGAGGACGCCGCTGAGTATCGGCCGCCGGTGACCGACACGACGGTTTTGCCAACCGTGGGAACGATTGTCTGACCTGCCTTTTGAACAATGATGCCGGGCATTCGGTTGTCACTGAGCGTAGTTACCGCCGCGGCTTCCATATTGTTGATGTTCGACGCCGCGGTGATCGCCGCCAGATCGGTCATCGCCTGGGCTTCCCTGCGCTCCGTGTAGATCGAACCTTCGTCGACAGCGAAGGCCGCCAACCCCAGCGCGAACGGTGCTATCAGCGCCGTCATGACGGCAAAGTTCGCCTTCTCGTCGCCAACCATCGAGCGAGCGATCCGCCCGATGCCCCTCAGCAAGAACTGCGACATTTCAAATGCCTCCAATCCTGATGGTCGACCTGCGTGAGATCGTGGTTTGCGGCATCGCAAGGCTGGGCAACAGGTTCCAGATCGGCAGGTTGCTGGCATCGTACTGGATCGACACGACGAACTGATTTCCGTCGGCCGTGCTGTCCGTCGCCTGATAGGTCAGCTTGCCGGAATCGACGAACGGGTATCCACTGGCATTGTTTTTGACGAAACTCGCCACCAGCGCCTGGCGCTCGGTTTGATTCAATCCGGCAATTGCGGTGCGGGCGGCATCGGCGGCGATTTGCTGCAAGGAGTTGCTTGCACCAAAATAGATACCATATGCAACCATTCCGAGCAAAAGAAAGATAAAGATTGGGGAAAGCAGGGCGAACTCGACCGCGGAAGTTCCGGACTCTTCTCCAATTTTGCGTAGATTCGTCCGTACTTGGCGCAATATTTTACGCTTCAATGCGACAGTATTACTGTCTATCTTGTTCATTGCCCTTGCCCGTTGGAACCCAAGGTCGATGTGCCGATCCCATCGAAATTTGTAACCCTTGGTTGCCTAAGAACCAATTAATACATTCCGGTAAACTGAAATGATCGGCCAGATTATTTCCCAGATCGGCGTTCTGGCCAGGAAACCCAGTCAAACTCATGGTTTCGACCATTGATTGGCCGTCCGCAAAACGACTGCCCCGGCCCCCTTACTTTGGGTGACCCCGAGAGTCTGTTGAAATAAAAAATCTCCACGTTACTGTTTGGCCACCAGCTGCCGGAAAAGGGAACCGGCTGCGCGCTCGAAAGGAACCAACCAATCGGTTTCGGGGCGTCAACACTTAGAGACGTGGCCGAAGGGCGACGTCATTAGGGAGAACTCCATGCTGAAACATGTGCTGAAGGCGACGGTACTCGCCACGACCATGGTCTTGGCCGCCGGTACGTTCTACACGCCGGCTTTCGCCGAGACCGTCTACAACCGCGGAGCCGCCGCCGAAGCGGAGACGCTCGATCCGCACAAGACCTCGACGGTCTACGAAGCCGATATCATACGCGACCTGTTCCAGGGACTGGTCATGCATGACCAGAAGACGAACCTCATTCCGGGCGCCGCCGAAAGCTGGACGGTGTCCGACGACGGCAAGGTCTACACCTTCAAGCTGCGCAAGGACGGCCTCTGGTCGGATGGCAGCCCGGTGACGGCGGACGACTTCGTCTATTCCTTCCGTCGGCTGGAAGATCCGGCCACCGCTGCCGAATACGCTTCCATGCTCTATCCCGTCAAGAATGCGGAGGAGGTCAATACCAAGAAGGGCAAGCCGGAGGATATGGGCGTCAAGGCGATTGACGCAAATACCCTCGAAGTCACGCTGAAGGCGCCAACGCCGTACTTCCTGGAGATGCTGACCCATCAGGCGACCTATCCTGTTAACAAGGCGTCTATCGAAAAGCTTGGCGCCGACTGGATCAAGGCAGGCAAGCTGGTCTCCAACGGGGCCTTTACAGCGGCGGAGTGGATCCCTAACGACCATTTGAAGCTGGTCAAGAATCCGAAATTCTGGGACGCCGCGAGCGTCAAGTTCGACGTCGTCAACTACATCCCGACCGAGGATCGCTCGTCGGCGATGAAGCGTTTCGAGGCGGGCGAACTCGACAGTTACGGCGACCTGCCGACCGAACAACTCGCCGATCTCAAAACCAAATTCGGCGACCAGGTCCGTGTCGGGCCATATCTCGGCATCTACTATTATGCGATCAAGACCGATAAGGCGCCGTGGGATAATGTCGAGCTGCGCAACGCCATCTCGATGGCGATCGATCGCGACTTCCTGGCGGAGAAAGTCTGGCAGAATTCGATGCTGCCCGGCTATTCCATGGTGCCTCCCGGCATCGAGGGCTATACGCCGGCAATGGCCAAATACGCCGACATGCCGCAGATCGACCGCGAGGACGCTGCCAAGAAGATCCTCGAGAAACTCGGCTATACACCCGAGCATCCGCTGAAAATGCAGATCCGCTACAACACTTCGGAGAACCACAAGAACACAGCGGTCGCCATTCAGGAACAGCTGAAGCCGCTTGGGGTCGAGATCACACTCCTCAATACCGACACCAAGACCCACTACTCCTTCCTCGAGCAGAAGGGTGACTATGACGTGGCGCGCGCCGCCTGGATTGCCGACTACAAGGATCCCGAAACCTTCCTCGGCATCTCCCGCAAAGCCAGCGGCAACAACTATTCGGTCTACAACAGCCCAAAATACGAGGCGGCGATGGACAAGGCGGCGGCCGCCGGCGGCAACCCTGCAGAACGCATGAAGGAACTCGCCGAGGCCGAGCGCATCCTCATCGATGACGTCGGCGAGATCCCGCTTCTCTATTACAGCTACCACGACATCGTTTCCTCGAAGTTGCATGGCTTCGACGACAATGTGATGGACATCCATCCGTCCCGCTTCATCAGCAAGGACTGATCCCTGGCCGGGCCACCGCGCATCGAATGCGCGGTGGCTTGCCGTCGCATCGGACCTCCGTGAATCGGATCGATTTCCGGAAAGCCGATGCGAAGATTTGAAGGCTAGAGCGCAATCGTCCAGCTGGACGCGCGTTGTTCTGGATCAAGCGGGGCACCGATGCTGCGTTACGTATTCCGGCGGCTTCTGACCGCCATTCCGACGCTGTTCGTCATCGTGACCATGGCGTTCTTCCTGATACGCGTCGCGCCGGGCGGCCCGTTCAACCAGGAGCGGGGCCTGAGCCCCGAGATCAGGGCCAATCTCGAAGCTCAGTTCGGCCTCAACGATCCGCTCTGGTTGCAGTACGTCCACTATCTCGGCAATCTTCTGCGCGGCAATTTCGGCCCCAGCTACAACATGCCGGATTTCACCGTCGGCGAGTTGTTCAAGGAGGGCCTGCCGATCTCAATCCAGCTCGGCGCTTCGGCGCTCATTCTGGCGCTGCTCCTCGGCAGCGTGCTCGGCAGTGTTGCCGCGCTCAACCAGAACAAGCTTGCCGACTATTCGGTGATCGCGCTGGCGACCGCCGGCAGCACCATTCCAACCTTCGTCATCGCCCCGGTAATCCAGCTTGCATTCGGATTGACCTGGAGGCTGCTGCCGATCGGCGGCTGGGGCGATGGAGCCCTCATCAATAAGGTCGGCCCGGTGCTGACGCTCGCCCTTCCGCAGATCGCCATCGTCGCCCGCCTGATGCGCGGCTCGATGATCGAATCGCTGCACTCGCATCACATCCGCACCGCGCGCGCTCTCGGCCTGTCCGACTGGTCGGTCGTCGTCAAGCATGCACTGCGCGGCGCCATCCTGCCGATCGTCTCCTTCACCGGTCCGGCAGCCGCAGCCCTTCTCACCGGCTCGGTCATCGTCGAGACCATCTTCTCTATCCCGGGCATCGGCCGCCATTTTGTCGTTGCTGCACTCAACCGCGACTACACGCTGGTGATGGGGACGGTGGTGGTCATCGCGCTCTTCACCATTGTCTTCAACCTGATCGTCGACGTCCTCTATGGGGTCGTCGATCCGAGGGTGCGCTATGACTGATATCGCAGTTGCCGCACCGGTCGTCGGCCGGTCCCTGTGGGGCGACGCCTGGGCGCGCCTCAAGGCCAATCGCGCGGCCATGTTCAGCCTCTATTATCTTGCTTTCATTGCAGTCATCAGCGTGTTTGGGCCCTGGTTCGTGCCGCATCAATACACCACAATCTATGCCGACTATGTCCGCACGCCGCCGAGCTTCTCTGCCTATCCGAAGGCCGACATGATCGAAGGCGCTCTCGATGAGGCGATCAGGCGTATGCGCGTCGACATCAAGGAGTGGCGGCAGGAGGACAGCCGTGTGTTCGTTACCGTCAAATCCTCCAAGCCGATCGACGACCGCAACATTCGCTACCTTGATCGTTCCGATACCTTTGATGACACAAAGATCGAGAGCAAATCGCCGGACGGTCTCGAAATGGTGATGAGTGCCTCGATCAAGCTGCAATATTTCCTGTTCGGCACCGACAATACCGGCCGCGATCTCCTGTCTCGAACGCTGATGGCCGGGCGCATATCGCTGGCCATCGGTCTGCTTGCCGGCATTGTGGCCGTGGTCATCGGCGTGCTCTACGGCGCCACCGCCGGCCTTGCCGGCGGCAGGGTCGACGAGGTGATGATGCGTGTCGTCGACGTGCTTTATTCTTTGCCGTTCATCTTCTTCGTCATCATGCTGGTGGTGTTCTTCGGCAGGAACTTCGTGCTGATGTTCCTGGCGGTCGGCGCGGTGCTGTGGCTCGACATGGCGCGCATCGTGCGCGGACAAGCGCTGTCGATCCGCCGGCAGGAATATGTCCAGGCGGCGGAGGCGATGGGCGTCGGCCAGCGCGGCATTCTGCTGCGCCATGTGATCCCCAATTTGCTCGGGCCGGTGGTGATCTACATGACGCTGCTCGTTCCGCAGGTCATCATCCTGGAGAGTTTTTTGTCGTTCCTCGGGCTCGGCGTCCAGGAGCCGATGACCAGCTGGGGCGTGCTGATCTCGGTTGGCGCCCAGAACATCGGCTCGGCCAACTGGCTGCTTCTGTTCCCGGCCTTCTTTCTCGTCTCCACGCTGTTCGCGCTGAATTTCGTCGGCGATGGGCTGCGCGACGCGCTCGACCCGAAGGATCGTTGAGATGGCCGCTTCCGAAACCATCCTCAGCGTCAAGGACCTTCGCGTCCGCTTCCGCACCCTCGACGGTGTGGTGGAGGCGGTGAAGGGCATCAATATCCACGTCAAATCAGGCGAGACCGTCGCCGTCGTCGGCGAATCCGGTTCCGGCAAGAGCCAGACGATGATGGCGGCGATGAGCCTGCTCGCCTCGAACGGCGAAGCCACCGGCACAGTCGATTATCGCGGCCGCAATCTTTTGACCTTGAGCAAACCCGAGCTCAACAAGATCCGCGGCCGCAAGATCAGCATGATCTTCCAGGAGCCGATGACGTCGCTAGACCCGCTCTATTCGATCGGCAACCAGCTGATCGAGCCGATCCGCAAGCATCGCGGACTTGGCGCCGCCGCGGCGCGCGAGGAGGCGCTCAAGCTGCTGCGGCTGGTCCATATTCCCGATCCGGAGCGGCGGATGAAATCCTATCCGCACGAGTTGTCGGGCGGTCAGCGCCAGCGCGTCATGATCGCCATGGCGCTGGCCAACGACCCCGACATACTGATCGCCGACGAGCCGACGACCGCACTCGACGTCACCATCCAGGCGCAGATCCTCATGCTGCTCGCCGAATTGCAGCGCAAGCTCGGCATGGCGATCGTCTTCATCACCCACGATCTCGGCATCGTCCGACGCTTTGCCGATCGGGTCTATGTGATGCGCTATGGCGAGGTGGTCGAGGAGGGCGAGGCGGAAGCGATCTTCGCCAACCCGCAGCACGGCTACACCAAGATGCTGCTTGCCGCCGAACCGACCGGCACCAAGGCGCCGCCGCCTCCGAATGCCCCTGTCCTGCTTGAAGGCAGGAACGTCGAGGTGACCTTCAAGATCGGCGGCGGATTTCTTGGCGGCGAGCCGCTGCTGCTGCGCGCCGTCGATCACATTTCGATACGGCTGAAGCGCAACCAGACGATCGGCATCGTCGGCGAATCCGGCTCGGGAAAATCGACGCTCGGCCGCGCCTTGCTGCGGCTCCTGCCCAGCGACGGTATCATCCGGCTTGGTGACCGCGACATTTCCCACGCCGACCGCCAGGCGATGCGGCCGCTGCGGCGCGAATTGCAGCTGGTTTTCCAGGATCCGTTCGGCTCGCTGTCGCCACGCATGACCGTCGGCCAGATCATCACCGAGGGGCTTCTGGTCCATGAGCCCAATCTGTCGGGCAGGCAGCGCGATCTCCGCGCGGTCGATGCCTTGCTCGAAGTCGGGCTCGACCCGAACACGCGCAACCGCTATCCGCATGAATTCTCCGGCGGTCAGCGGCAGCGCATCGCCATTGCGCGCGCCATGATACTCAAGCCGAAAGTGGTGGTGCTGGACGAGCCGACCTCGGCGCTGGACCGCTCCGTGCAGAAGCAGATCGTCGAATTGCTGCGCAAGCTGCAGGCCGACCACGAGCTGTCCTATCTGTTCATTAGCCACGATCTCGCCGTCGTGCGCGCCATGGCCGACTACATCATCGTCATGAAGCAGGGCAAGATCGTCGAGGAGGGACCGGCCGAGGCGATCTTCAGCAATCCGCAGGCAACCTATACGCAGACACTGATGGCCGCGGCCATCGACGTGACGCGATTTCGCCTGAGCGCATAGCGCGATCGGTCAGAACTGCGGCGGATGGTGGTTGTTTCGGGAACAAAAACAGCTAAGCCGCTGTTTTTTCTGGTCGGAGTGGCAGGATTTGAACCTGCGACCCCATCGTCCCGAACGATGTGCGCTACCAGGCTGCGCTACACTCCGTGACCAGACCGCGGGCTTATAGCCGCCGCGTTTGGTTACTGCAAGCGCCAATGGCAGCGCTTCTGTCGCATTTCTTTCGCTTTCGCCGCCACGTCATACAGGTTTCAGTTTCCTGTCGCACAAACACGGCTTAAAGGGCATCTGGGTAACCGTCCACTTGCCTCGAAGCACCTGATTCAGCCGCCTGGAGTTTGCAGCCTTGTCGATGAAGATCGTTAGCGATGTCAGACCAAACACTTTTGAGTTTGAAACCTCGGCGCTGATCAAGCCGTCCGGGTTTCGCGAATATGATGCGCGCTGGTGGTTCGGCCATCCCGGCTCGAACGAAACGCCGGAACTCAATCTGATCGGCGTCCAGGCGCTCGGCATGGGGCTCGGCACGCTGATCCGTCGCCTGGGTGCCGGACCCGACATCGTCACCGGTCACGATTTCCGCTCCTATTCGCTTGCCATAAAGCTGGCCCTGGTTTCCGGGCTGATGGCGGCCGGCGCACGGGTCAAGGATGTCGGGCTTGCTCTGTCGCCGATGGCTTATTTCGCCCAGTTCGCGCTCGACACGCCCTCCGTCGCCATGGTCACTGCCTCGCACAACGAGAATGGCTGGACCGGCGTCAAGATGGGCGCGGCGCGCCCGCTGACTTTTGGTCCGGAGGAGATGAGCGCGTTGAAGGCGATCGTGCTCTCAGGCGATTTCGATCTTGTCGGTGGCGGCTCCTATGACTTCGTTGCGGACTTCCGCAAAACCTACCTTGACGATCTGACAGCGGGAAAGGGTATCTCGAGGAAGCTCAAGGTGGTGGCCGCCTGCGGCAACGGCACCGCCGGGGCTTTCGCTCCCGAGGCACTGGAAAGGATCGGCTGCGAGGTGATCCCGCTCGACGTCGAGCTCGATCATACGTTCCCCAATTACAATCCCAACCCCGAAGACATGCTGATGCTGCACGCCATTCGCGACAAGGTGCTGGAAACGGGCGCCGATGTCGGGCTAGGCTTCGACGGCGACGGCGATCGCTGCGGCGTGGTCGACAATGAAGGCAACGAGATTTTCGCCGACAAGGTTGGCGTCATGCTGGCGCGCGACATTTCGCACCTCTATCCCGGCTCGACTTTCGTCGTCGACGTCAAGTCGACCGGATTGTTCATGACGGACAAGGTGCTGCGGGAAAATGGCGCGGTCACCGACTATTGGAAAACCGGTCACTCCTATATCAAGCGGCGCGTCGCCGAACTCGGCGCCGCCGCCGGTTTCGAAAAATCGGGCCATTTCTTCTTCAATCCGCCGATCGGCCGCGGCTATGACGATGGCCTGGTCACGGCCATCGCCATATGCCAGATGCTGGATCGCAGCCCGCAAAGCAGCATGGCCGACCTCTATCGCGATCTGCCGCTGACCTTCGGCACGCCGACCATGTCGCCACACTGCGCCGACGAGCTCAAATACGGCGTCGTCGAGCGGGTCGTAGGCGATTTTCGCAAGATGAAGGACGAGGGCACGGTCTTCGCCGGCCAGAAGATCGCCGAACTGATCACCGTCAACGGCGTCAGGGTCGTGGCGGAGGATGGTACATGGGGGTTGGTGCGGGCATCATCGAACAAGCCGGAGCTTGTGGTGGTGGTGGAGAGCCCGGTATCGTCCGAGCGGCGCCGGCAGATGTTCGAAGCCGTCGATGCGGTGCTGCGCCGCAGCCCCGAAGTCGGCGCCTACAATCAGACCTTTTGAGCACGAGGCTTGTTTTCATGACCGAACGGATCGTCAGTTTTGTGATGAGCGGCGGCGTCGGCTCGCGGCTGTGGCCGTTGTCGCGCGAGGACAATCCCAAGCAGTTCCATGATTTCTCCGGCGACGGCTCAATGCTGGCCAAGACGCTGCGCCGGCTCACCGCGCGGCCGGAAGGCGAAACGCCGGTTTTCCTGATTGCCTCGGAAAGGCATGCCGACCGCGTCCATGCCGACATTGCCGGTCACGAGCTTTCCGGCGGCGGCCCGCTGTTCGAGCCGACCGGACGCAACACCGCCGCGGCCGTCGCCTTGGCAAGCCTGCGCACGCTGTCGGAATTCGGCGACAGCCTGGTGCTGGTGGTGCCGTCCGATCATGAGATCGCGACGCCACAGCAATTCTGGCGGAGCATCGAGGCCGGCACGGCGGCCGCGCGCGAAGGCAGGCTGGTGGTGTTCGGCATCAAGCCCGCCCAACCCGAGACCGGTTACGGCTACATCGAGGTGGCCGGCGAGCGCGATGGCATCTGCGATGTCTCGCGTTTCGTCGAAAAACCCGATCTCGCCACGGCGCAGAGCTATCTCGAGGCCGGCAATTTCTACTGGAACACCGGCATCTTCCTGTTTCGCGCCAGTGCCATGCGCGACGCGTTCATGGCCTTCCAGCCCGACATCTGGAGCGCCACAGAGGCTGCCTACCAGGCTGCGACATCGGATCTTTCCGGCCTCTACATGCCTCTGGAGCTCTATGCCGCCATCCCATCGACATCGATCGACTATGCGATCATGGAGCGCGCCAGCGGCATCGCCATGGTGCCGGCCAGCTTTCGCTGGAACGATCTCGGCTCCTGGCAATCGCTGCTCGATGTCGGCCCCTCCGACAGGCAGGGCAATGTCATCGTCGGCGATGTCGTCGCCATCGATTGCGAGAACTCCTATATCCGCAGCGACGGCCGCCTGCTGTCGGCCATAGGGCTGAAGGACGTCGCCATCGTGTCGACCGCCGACGCCACTTTCGTTGCTCCGGTCAGCCACAGCCAGAACGTCAAGAAGATCGTCGAGCAGCTCGAAAAAAGCGGCCGCCTTGAGACCAGGTTCACGCCCGCCGACGACCGCGTCATCGAAAGCGGCGCCTGGCAGCGCCGCGTGCACCATTGGCTGTTCGAGGAGACGGTGCCGTTGTGGTCGACGGTCGGCGTCGATGAGCGCCATGGCGGTTTCCACGAGGCGCTCGGCTTCGATGCCGCCCCGCTGATGAAACCCAAGCGCATGCGCACGCAGGCCAGGCAGATCTACGCCTTCGCCGTCGCCAAGGCGCGCGGCTGGAACGGCCCGGCCGATCGGCTGATCAGCCACGGCCTCGAATTCATGGCCAGGCACGGACGTACCGACAATGGCGGCTGGGTACGCACGCTCAACGTCGACGGCACCGTCGCCGACGCTGCCGAGGATGCCTATGACCATTCCTGCGTGCTCCTGGCGCTGGCGCATGCCCATATGTGCGGCAATCCCGATGCGTTGCGGCTTGGCCAGGAGACCTTTGCGTTCATCGACGCGCATCTCGAGGACGAACGCCTGACCGGCTTCCGCGAGACCTCGAGCGGCGAGGGCGAGCGCCGCTCCAACCCGCACATGCATCTGCTCGAGGCATTCCTGGCCTGGCATCAGGCGACCGGCGAGCGCGCCTATCTTCGCCGCGCCGCGCGCATCGTCGATCTGTTTCGCAGCCATTTCTTCGACCCGGAAAGCTGGACGCTGGGTGAGTATTTCGACCATGAATGGCGGCCGGCCCCTGGCGAGAAGGGCACGTGGACGGAACCCGGCCATCATTTCGAATGGGCCTCGCTGCTGGTCGACTTCGCCGGGCGCAGCGGCCAGAGCGGCTTGACCGGCCTTGCCCGGAAACTTTATGCGTCGGCGATTGCCAATGGCCTGAACCGCGCCACGGGCCTCGCCTACGGCGCGGTCTCGCGGCAAGGACTGCCGCTCGACCGCGTCTCGCGCAGCTGGCCACAGGCCGAAGCGATCAAGGCGGCGATCGCGCTGGACGGTTCGGGCGGTCCGGACCTGAAGCCGGAGATCGAGGCGCGCGTCGGCCGGCTATTCCGCTGGCACATCAATCCGGCACCGCTCGGCCTGTGGATCGACCGCATCGACGAGCGTGGCCGCTCCCTGGCGAGCGAGGTGCCGGCCAGCATCTTCTACCATCTGGTCTGCGCGTTGACCCAGTATCTCGACGGCACGGCCCGCAAGGATCAGTACGGGCTGGCGACATCTCCGGTCTCGACATAGACCGACTTCAGCTGCGAATAGAGTGCCAGCGCCGCGAGCGAATTCTCGCGGCCGATGCCGGACTGCTTGAAGCCGCCGAAGGGGATTTCGACCGGCGTCAGATTGTAGGCGTTGATCCAGCAGGTACCGGCCTGCAATTCGGCGATGACGCGGTGGGCGCGCGCCAGGTCGCGCGTGAACACGCCAGCGGCGAGGCCGAATTCGGTATCGTTGGCGCGCTCGATCACCTCGTCCTCGCTGTCGAATTTCAGCACGCTCATGACCGGCCCGAAAATCTCCTCGCGGGCGATGCGCATCGTGTCGACGACACCGGTGAACACCGTCGGCTCGACGAAGAAGCCGCCCTGAAAACCCTGCAGCGAAGGCACGTTGCCGCCGCAGGCGAGCACCGCGCCATCCTGCTTGCCGGCCTCGATGTAAGAGACCACCTTGTCGTGCTGCGCCTTCGAGACCAGCGGCCCCATCTGCGTGTCCGGATCGAGCGGATCGCCGATGCGGATTTTCTTCGTCCGTTCGGTCAGCCTCTCGACGAAACGGTCATGGATGCCGCTCTGCACGAAGACCCGCGTGCCGTTGGAGCAGATCTGGCCGGTCGAATAGAAATTGCCGAGCATCGCGCCGCCGACGGCGTTTTCGAGGTTGGCGTCTTCGAAGACGATCAGCGGCGACTTGCCGCCGAGCTCCATCGTCGCGTGCTTCATCTTCGAGCCGGCGAGCGACAGCACTTTGCGGCCGGTTGGCACCGAGCCGGTCACCGAGACCTTGGCGACGACATCGTGGCCGACAAGGCCGGCTCCGACATCGCCAAAACCCTGCACGACGTTGAACAGCCCGTCGGGCAGCCCGGCCTCGGTGTAGATTTCGGCGAGCGCCAGCGCTGAAAGCGGCGTGTTCTCCGACGGCTTGAACACCATCGCATTGCCCATGGCGAGCGCCGGAGCGGATTTCCAGCCGGCGATCTGGATCGGGTAGTTCCAGGCGCCGATGCCGACGCACACGCCGAGCGCCTCGCGCCTGGTATAGGCAAAGGGTCCGCCGAGATCGACGGCCTCGCCATTAAAGGCGGTGACGGCACCGCCGAAATATTCGAGGCAGTCGGCCGCCGACGGGGCGTCCGCAACCAGCGTCTCCTGGATCGGCTTACCGGTATCCAGCGTCTCGATGCGCGCCAGATCGGCATTGCGCGCGCGCAAAATGTCGGCGGCACGGCGCAGGATGCGGCCGCGCTCGACCGGCTTCAGCCGCGCCCAGGCCGGCTGTGCCGCACGCGCGGCCTCGATCGCGAGTTCCAGCACGTTCGGCGTCGCCGAGCGCAGCATGGCGATGGTCTCGCCGGTTGCCGGATAGATAACCGGCAGCGCTGCGCCGCGCTCGTCGTCGATATAGCGGCCGTTGACATAATGCGATGCCGTTGGCTGGGCGCGCATGACTGTTCTCCAAATCGTCTTGTCGCGGCATGCGGAATATGCGTCCGCCGGATCATGGCCTATCTGTCCGACACCTGCCAGCGCGGATTGATCCATGGTTCCTGGTTGGACGGTGGCAGCGGCGTACGCCCGAGAATGTGGTCGGCGGCTTTCTCGCCGGTCATGATCGACGGCGCGTTGAGATTGCCGTTGGTGACGCGTGGAAAGATCGAGGAATCGGCGACCCGAAGCCCTTCTACGCCAATGACGCGGCATTCCGGATCGACGACGCTCATCGCATTATCGGCACGGCCCAACTTGCAGGTGCCGCAAGGGTGGTAGGCGCTTTCGGCGTGGTCGCGAATGAAGGCGTCGAGCTCTTCATCCGATTGTACATGCGAGCCCGGCGACAGTTCCTTGCCTCGGTACGGATCGAAGGCCGCTTGCCCGAAGATCTCGCGGGTCAGCCGGATGCAGTGGCGGAACTCCGTCCAGTCGTCCGGATGCGACATGTAGTTGAAGCGGATCACCGGGTTCGATTTGGGATCGGGCGAGCGCAGCGTGACTGAACCGCGCGACTTCGACCGCATCGGCCCGACATGCGCCTGGAAACCATGCGCCTTGGCCGCCGCCTTGCCGTCATAGCGGACCGCGGCCGGGATGAAGTGATACTGGATATCGGGATAGTCGACGCCGGCGCGCGAGCGCACGAAGGCGGCCGCCTCGAAATGATTGGTGGCACCGAGGCCGGATTTGAAGAACAGCCATTGTGCCCCGATCAGCGCCTTCGAGAACGGGTTCAAGACGGAGTTCAGCGTGATCGGCTTTGTCGATTCCTGCTGGATGTAAAGTTCCATATGGTCCTGCAGATTGCGGCCGACTCCGGGCCGGTCGGCGATCACCGGGATGCCGTTCTCCCTAAGGTGCTGGCCGGGGCCGATGCCGGACAGCATCAGGATCTTGGGCGAGTTGATCGAGGACGCGGCCATGATCACCTCGCGTCGCGCTCTGACCACCTGAATCCGTTTGCGCACTTCGATCTCGACGCCGGTGGCGCGTTGATTCTCGATGATTACCCGCCGGGCGAAACCCTTGACCAGGCTGACATTTTTCCGCCTCAGCGCCGGCCTCAGATAGGCGCTCGCGGCCGACCAGCGACGGCCGCCGCGGATGGTCTGCTCCATCGGCCCAAAGCCTTCCTGCTTCGCGCCGTTATAGTCGTCGGTCAGCTCGAAACCGGCCTGACGGCCTGCCTCGACGAAGGCGCCGTAGAGTGGGTTCGTCCTCGAGCCGCGCTGCACTGTCAGCGGGCCGCCGTGGCCGCGCCAGCCATTCTCGCCGCCATTGCTGTCCTCCATGCGCTTGAAGTACGGGAGCACATCGGCAAAGCCCCAGCCGGTCGCGCCCTGTTCGGCCCAATGGTCGAAGTCGCGGGCATGGCCGCGCACATAGACCATGCCGTTGATCGACGACGAGCCGCCGATGACCTTGCCGCGCGGCGTCGCCAGTACGCGGCCGCCGAGGTGCGGCTCCGGCTCGCTGGCAAAGCCCCAGTCGTAGAGGCTCATATTGAGCGGGATCGACAGTGCCGACGGCATCTGGATCAGCGGGCCGATATCGCTGCCGCCATATTCGATGACGATCACCGAATGCTTGCCGTCCTCCGACAGCCGGTAGGCCATGGCCGAACCGGCCGAGCCGGAGCCGATGATGACGAAATCCGCTTCAAGCATGGTTCATGCGCGCCCGTGGTTCATATGCGCAATGAAATCGGCCAGCGAGACGTTGCCGCCGGTTGCCATTACGAGAACGGTCTTGCCGGTGACGTCGACCTTGCCGCCGAGCAACGCCGCCAGCGAAGCAGCGCCGGATGGCTCGAGCACCAGCTTCAGCCGCTCGAAGGCGAGGCGCATGGCGCGCCGCACCGAAGCATCGTCGACGGTGACGCCGCGAACGCCGGCGGCCTTCACCGCTGCGAACGGCGCGTCGCCGGGCCGCCGCGACATCAGCCCGTCGCAGATCGATTTCGGCCCGATCGGCATGGTTTCGATGGCGCCATGCGCCAGCGACGAGCCCATGCCGTCAAAACCTTCCGGCTCGACGCCGATGATCTTCGTGGCTGGCGATAGATAGTGAAAGGCCAGTGAAACACCGCCGATCAGGCCGCCGCCGCCGACCGAGCAGAACAAGAGATCGGCCTCCGCTTGCCTGGCGGCGATCTGGTCGAATACCTCCAGCCCGGCACCGGCCTGGCCGGCAACGATCTCCGGATCGTCGAACGGGTGCAGCAGCGCCAGGCCTTCGCTCGCAGCGATCTCGCGCGCCTTGGCGGCGGCGACTTCCTCACGCGCGCGCTCGCCATGGTCAGTCAGCACCACGCGCGCGCCGTAACCCAATGTGGCGTCGCGCTTGGCGGCCGGCGCGTCGATCGGCATGACGATGGTGACGGGAATGCCAAGCGCTTGGCCAGCCGCCGCTAGCCCCTGCGCAAAATTGCCGGAGGAGTAGGCGACGACGCCCTTTTTGGCTTCGTCAGGCGAGAGCTTCTTCAGCCGCCAGTAGGCGCCGCGCACCTTGAACGATCCTGCCCATTGCAGCGATTCGGCCTTGACGAAGACGCGGGCGGCGCCGGTCTCGCGCGCGAGTGCCGCCGATTCCAGCAGCGGCGTGACCTGCATCGCCTTGGAGGTGACGGCATGGGCCTGCCTGAGATGGTCGAGCGAGGGGACGAGACTATCTGCCATCATTCGCCTCGCGGAAAGCGCTTTTGCTCTTCGAGCAGGTCGAGGTTCATGTGGTTGCGCATGTAGCGCTCCGATGCCTTCTGCAGCGGCTGGAATTCCCAGGGATAATGGGTGCCGTTGCGCAGCGCCGGGTAGACCACCCAGCGGCGTGCCTGGCTGGCACGCACCGCCGCGTCGAAGGCCGCCATGTCCCAGCGCGCCCGCACCTTGTCGGTGAAAGCGGCCACCAATGCCGCATTGGCCGGATCGGCGGCGAGATTGGTCAATTCCTGCGAATCCGATTCAAGATCAAACAGTTGCGGCGGATCGATCTCGCAATGGATGAATTTGTAGCGGCCCTCGCGCATCGCCACCATCGGCGCGTTGGAGCCTTCGGCGGCATATTCCATCAGCACCGGCGCGGAGCGTTTCTTTCCGTTCAGCAACGGCAGCAGCGACTGGCCGTCAGTCCACGGCGCAATCGCGCTGATGTCGATGCCGGCGAGGTCGCAAAGCGTCGGCGTCACGTCGAGATTGGAGACCGGCGTGTCGATCAGGCCGGCGGCGATGCCCTTGCCGGCGATCATCAGCGGCACCCGCGCCGAACCTTCGAAAAAGCACATCTTGAACCACAGGCCGCGCTCGCCCAGCATGTCGCCATGGTCCGAGCAGAACAGGATGATCGTGTCGTCGAGCATGTGTGTGTGCTCGAGCACCGACATCAATTCGCCGAGCTTGTCGTCGAGATAGGAGATGTTGGCGAAATAGCCGCGCCGTGCGCGGCGTATCTGCTCAGCGGTGATGTCGAACCTGTCATAGTCGCTGGCGCGGTAGAGCCGCTGCGAATGCGGGTCCTGCCTGTCGTAAGGAATGAAGCCGACCTCAGGCTCGAGCGCCGGGCAATCCTCGTAGAGGTCCCAGTATTGCCGCCGTGCGACGTAAGGATCGTGCGGATGGGTGAAGGAAACCGTCAAGCACCAGGGCCGATGTGCGGCATCGTCGGAGACGCGGGCAAAATCATAAAGCTTCTGCACCGCATGGAAGGCGACCTCGTCGTCATATTCCAGCTGGTTGGTGATCTCGGCAGTACCGGCGCCGCTGACGGAGCCGAGATTGTGATACCACCAGTCGATGCGCTCGCCGGGTTTGCGATAGTCGGGCGTCCAGCCGAAATCGGCCGGATAGATGTCGGTGGTCAGCCGCTCCTCGAAACCGTGCAACTGGTCCGGCCCGACGAAATGCATCTTGCCGGAGAGGCAGGTGTGATAACCTGCGGTGCGCAGATGATGGGCAAAGGTCGGGATCGAAGACGCGAATTCGGCAGCGTTGTCATAGACCCCGGTGCGTGACGGCAACTGGCCGCTCATGAATGCGGCGCGGCCCGGCGCGCAGAGCGGCGAGGCGGTGTAATTGTTGCAAAAACGCGCCGAACGCGCGGCGAGCGCCTTCAGATGCGGCGCGTGCAGGAAGTCCGCCGGCCCATCCGGAAACAGCGTTCCGTTGAGCTGATCGACCATGACGATCAGGATGTTGGGTCGCTTGGATGTCACTGCTTCTGCCGTCCGCTGAGCTTCGTTTCGAGATAGTCCTCGACCAGTGCAATCGCGGTCGCGGCATCGGGAACACCGTCCTTCAGCGCGCGCCTGATATAGAGCCCGTCGATCAGCGCCGCGGTCGCTTCGGCGACCCGGTCGGCCTCGCTTCTCGGCAGGATGCCGGCCAGCCCGCTGAGCAGATTGGAATGCAGCCGGCGCGCATAGACCTTGAGCAGCCGGCGGAGTGCTGCCGATTTCTGCGCCTCGACATAGAAGGCGAGCCAGGCGGCGATCGTTTCGGGCTGGAACTGGATGTCGGAGAAATTGACCGCGACCACCGCCGAGACGCGCTGGCGCGCCGTGCCGGCCGCGCGAAGTGCACGGCGCGTATCGGCGGTGAGTTCGCTCAGGATGTGCCGCATCGTCGCCAACAGCAATTCGTCCTTGACGCCGAAATAATGGTGGGCAAGCGCCGAGGACACGCCGGCGCGCCCGGCGATTTCCGACATCGTCACATCAAGCGAACCGCGCTCGCCGATCGCCGAGATCGTTGCGTCGATGAGCGCCCTGCGGCGCAACGGCTCCATTCCGAGTTTCGGCATTCCTGCTCCGGCCTATTGGGACAAGATTATTTTTTATTGACGCATCAATCAACAAAAATCCGGCCTGATTTGCTGGCAAAAGCCAGGCACTATGACCAGATGATCAAGATCAAGCGATTGTGCGGTTCTGGCCCCTTCACGAGGCCTGCGAAACGGTTCATGCTTGAACAATGCTGATGCGCGCGCAGTATCGCGTAGCCCGGGTCCACAGGATGGAGATCGCCATGACAGCATGCATCGTCGGCTGGGCGCATTCGCGCTTCGGCAAGCTCGAAGGCGAGACGCTGGAGGGCCTGATCACCAAGGTGGCAGTCGAGGCGCTCGATCATGCCGGCATCGGTCCAGATGACGTCGACGAGATCGTGCTCGGCCACTTCAACGCCGGGTTTTCCGCCCAGGATTTCACCGCGAGCCTGGTCCTCCAGGCCGATGACCGGCTGCGCTTCAAGCCGGCGACCCGCGTCGAGAACGCCTGCGCCACCGGCTCGGCGGCGGTCAGGCAAGGCATCCGCGCCATCGACGCCAATGCCGCCCGTATCGTGCTGGTGGTCGGCGCCGAGCAGATGACGACGACGCCCGGTCCCGATATCGGCAAGAACCTGCTCAAGGCCTCGTATCTGCCGGAGGACGGTGACACGCCGGCAGGCTTCGCTGGCGTCTTCGGCAAGATCGCCCAAGCCTATTTCCAGCGCTACGGCGACCAGTCGGATGCGCTGGCGATGATCGCCGCCAAGAACCACAAGAACGGCGTCGACAATCCCTACGCGCAGATGCGCAAGGATTTCGGCTACGAGTTCTGCCGGCAGGAAAGCGAAAAAAACCCCTTCGTCGCCGGTCCGCTGAAGCGCACAGACTGCTCGCTGGTGTCGGACGGTGCCGCCGCGCTTGTCCTTGCCGACACGGCCACGGCGCTGAAGATGCGCCGCGCCGTCGCCTTCCGCGCCAATGAGCATGTGCAGGATTTCCTGCCGATGTCGAAGCGCGACATTCTCGCCTTCGAAGGCTGCGAGCAGGCGTGGAACCAGGCGCTGAAGCAGGCGGGCGTGACGCTCGGCGACCTGTCCTTCGTCGAGACGCATGACTGTTTCACCATCGCCGAACTGATCGAGTATGAGGCGATGGGCCTGGCCAAGCCGGGGGAGGGCGCCAAGCTGGCCCTGGATGGCGAGACGGCGAAAGATGGAAGGCTGCCGGTCAATCCGTCCGGTGGACTGAAGGCCAAGGGCCACCCGATCGGTGCCACCGGCGTATCGATGCATGTGCTGAGCGCCATGCAGCTTGTCGGCGAGGCGGGCGGCATCCAGGTGCCGGGAGCAAAACTCGGCGGCATCTTCAATATGGGTGGTGCCGCGGTCGCCAACTACGTTTCCATTCTCGACCGGATCAGATAAACCCGCCCGCATTTGCGGGAGGTGACATGGCAAATCCGGTTCTGGTCGAAGTCTTGCGCGGCGCTATCGTCGAGAGCGCCCATCGCGGCGCTGTTGCCGTCTTCGACGCCGACGGCAAGCCCGTCTGGGAGATCGGCGACACGGCACAGCCGGTGTTCCCGCGCTCGGCGGTCAAGGCGATCCAGGCGTTGCCGCTGGTCGAGAGCGGCGCTGCCGATGCCTACGGCTTCGGTGACCGGGAGCTGGCGCTGGCCTGCGCCTCCCATTCCGGCGAGCCGCCGCATGTCGAGCTGGCACGCGCCATGCTGGCGAAAGCCGGCCTCGACGAGACGGCACTCGAATGCGGCGCGCATTGGCCGTCGAGCCACGGGGCGACGCTGGCGCTCGCGCGCGCCGGCCGTGCGCCGAACGCCTTGCATAACAATTGTTCCGGCAAGCACTCAGGCTTCCTATGCACCTGCGTTCACAGCGGCATCGCCCATCGTGGTTACGTCAAGGCTGGCCATGCCTCGCAGGAAATGGTGCGCGAAGCGATGCAGGCGGTGACCGGTGCTGCCCATGACGCCGATCACCGCGGCACCGACGGCTGCTCGATTCCGACCTATGCCGCGCCGTTGCGCAGCTTTGCCCTTGGCTTTGCCCGCATGGCGACAGGTGCCGGCTTCGAGCCGGTGCGCGCCCGGGCGGCGAAGCGGCTGCTTTCTGCCTGCATGGCCGAGCCGTTTTTCGTCGCCGGCACGGGCAGGTCCGACGTCGCGATGATGGAGGCCGCCCCGGGCCGGATTTTCGTCAAGGGAGGCGCCGAAGGTGTTTTTTGCGCCGCCGTTCCGGAGCTTGGCCTTGGCATCGCGCTGAAATGCGACGATGGCGCAGGCCGCGCCGCTGAAGTGATGGTCGCGGCCGTGCTGGCTAAGCTGCTGCACGCCGACCACGCGCTCGCTGCGAAATTGATCGAACAGGCAAATCCGCCCATCGAAAGCCGGATCGGCGCCAAAGTCGGCGCGCTCCGGCCGACGGCCACCCTCAACTGACGTGGTTGCGCTCGACGGTCAGATGCGCATAGCCGGCATTGCCTGATGCGGCGAGGTCGCCGGTCACTCGCTCGGCCCAGCGTTGGCCGACGATCGCGCCGTTCTGGACTCCGTCGATGACATTGTCGGAGATGATTGCCGTCCCGGCACCTTCGACCACGGTGACGACGATGCCGGTCCCCGCCTTGCGGACGATGTTTCCCGTAGCGACCACATTGCGCATGAACGGTCCCCAGCCGATCTGCATGCCGTAGAGCGGTGCATTCTCGACGACATTGCCGGAAACTGTGGTGTCTGCCTCGACGATGATGCCGACGCCGAAGCCGGGCGCATCGGCAGGGTAGGGGCCGCTGGTCGACAGGTTGCGGACTACGTTGCCGGAGCAGACGCCCATGCGCCCGCCTTCGTTGAAATTGACGATCGAAATACCGTTCGCAGCACAATCGACGATGTTGTTGCCGATGACCGCGCCTTCGAATGAGAATTCGGAATACACGGCCGTTTCGCCCGAGCGCGAGCAGGTATTGCCGGTGATCTGCAAATTGCTGGCACTGTTGGCGCGGATCGCCGAGAACGCGCAGTCCGAAACAATATTGCCGGAGATGATGACGTTGCCGGCGCGGAAGGCATTGATACCGTTGCCGTTCTGGCCGGTTCCGCCGCCGCGCGCCTGGATGCGTTCGATCCGGTTGCCGCTGACGATGGTGCCGTCTTCCGCTGCCTGCCAGCGGTGCACGAGGATGCCGCCATTGGCGCAGTCGGAGACGCTATTGCCTGATATTTCCAGGCCATCGGCCTCGACCGAATAGATGCCGGCATCGGCCGCACCGGATATCTCCAAGCGCTGGATGCGGCCCGAGGCGTGTTCGAGCGCCAGACCGTTCTTGCCGCTGCCGGTCATCTGGCAGTTGTCGACGACCAGATGGGCGATGCGGCGCAGATCGAGCAGGCCTTGCGTGTAGTCGCCCATCCAGCGGTTGCTGCCATCGAACACCAGCCCGCTGAGTTCGACATGCTCGGCCCGTTCGGCCATAATGAGATGGCCATTGCCGCCATAGACGATCCGCGATGCGCCCGGCACGCCGGACAGGCGCACGCGGCCGGGCAGCGACAGGTTGGAAACGATATAGATCCCCGGCGGCAGGAACACCGGCATGTCGCGGTCGTGCGCGTCGCGCAGCAGCTTGGTGAAAGCCTTGCTCTGATCGTCTAGCGCGCCGGGCCGGACGCCGAGCTCGGTTGCGTTGATCGCGCTACGCATCGCGGCTTTCTCGATGCCGGGAAGGTTTTTCGCCGCTGCATTGCCGATCGAAAGCCCCATGACGGCAAAGCCGGCGGTCTGCGCAAGCAGCGTTCGTCTGTTCAACATCGGCACAGATCCCTTGCGTCCAACGCTCACGCCGCAGGATTCGTGCCAGACTAGCCCGGTCGAACTCGTGGTGAAAATCTGACGCTTGGCCCCTATTCGATCCTCGTTGGCTCGGCGATCACCGCATTTACCCCGTTGAAGGCAAGTTGCAGGAATATCTGGTCGATCTCCGCGGGAGACAGCTTCGTATCCTTCTCAAGCCACCAGTGCATCACTTCAAAGAACGCGCCAACGATGAAGCGTGTGGCGATCTCAAGTCTGACTCCGCCTTCATCACCTTGGATATTCGCCAACTCATGGCGAACCTGCCTGCTTATCCAGCCGCGGATCTCTTCTGGCATTTCGCGCTTTTTCCCGCCCATCAGCGCACGGTGCATCTCCCGCGTGGCAAGAGCATGCTCGAACACCGGACCGCTGAAGGAAAAGCCCTTGGCATTTCTCTGCGAATGGCGTTCGGCACCACGTGCCTGCAAGCCCTTCATATGCTCGTCGATCGTTGCTTTCCTCAAGCGGTCCTTGTCGGGATAGTGCGTGTAGAAAGTCGAGCGGCCGACATCGGCTTCCCTGCAGATGTCCTCGACCGTGATCGCCGTATATCCCTTCTCGGCGGTCAATCTGAAAAGCGCCTGCTGCAGTCGGCTGCGGGTCCTGGCGACCCGACGGTCGATCGGTCCGGCTGGCATCGGCAACATCCTTTTCCGGCCAAAGGACACCAAATCGTCCAGTATTGGGCGCGTCGGTGCGATGTGGCCAGTAAAACTGATACTGGACACACTGTCCAGTATCCTATGCTCTTGCGGAAGGCCCGGCGCGATGCCCGGCTGGCCGGAGATAAAGCAATGCACCAACGTCTTTTCGGAACAATAGTTGGAGGGCATGCGCTAGTCGCGCTCGTCAAAATGGCCGTGGTGCTCGCGGCATTTTTCTCGTTGGGACAGGCAAATGCGGTCTTTTCCTTGGGAGTTCCCGTCCTCCTGCTTCATGCTGGTGCACTCGTCGTAGTCGCGAGCTTATTGATATGGCAAAGCGCTCACGGGCGGCTGTCCGCCAAGGACCGCAGACCGGCCGCCGGCGAGGAGAAGGCGCCGCATGTCGGCATCACGCTTCATTCCGCCGCCCTGTACGATATGCTGGCGTGGCTTCTGACCTTCGGTCGCGAACGTGCTTTTCGCGAAAGGATATTAAGCTTTGCGGAGCTGAATCCGGGAGAAGTGGTCCTGGATGTCGGGTGCGGCACCGGCACCACCGCGCTCCTCGTCAGACAGAAGGTGGGGCCGGAGGGGCGTGTGGACAGCGTCGACGCCTCCGCCGAAATGGTTGCGCGCGCAACGGCAAAGGCCCGGCGGGCAGGGTTACAAGTCGGGTTCTCGACCGCCACCGCTCAGGAACTGCCTTTCAAGGACGGGGAATTTGATGTCGTCCTCAGCACGCTGATGTTCCACCATCTTCCAAAGAAGGGCCGCGAGGAATTCGGCAGAGAAGCCTTCCGCGTCCTGAGGCCGGGCGGTCGTGTGCTTATCGTCGATTTTGCGAAACCGCCGCGCCGGAAGAGCACCTTTCGGCTCCACCGGCATGGTTACGTCGATTTGGACAAAGTTGCAGCGGATCTCGGTCGGCACGGCTTCAATATCGTTGAGCAAGGCGACGTCGGAACCAAGGGGCTCCGCTACCTAGTTGCGCAACCGGACCCCAAGCGGCTGTTAAACGTCGGGTATTGAACCCAGATTTCCGTCACCATCCTCTTCTTCAGCAATGGCTTGTGGAGTCGTCGCGCCGGGCCTAAGTTCGTCGGATGAGCAGGGCCTTCACCCGCGAGGAAGACAGCGAAAACGCCATTGCCGGCATCGGCGAGCGGCCGATCAGCCATCACCGCAATCTGGTCACGGAACGCGGCATGGCGCTGATCGATGCCGAGGTGGCCGCTCTGCGCGACGAACTGGGCAGAGCCGAGAAGAGGGCCGACCGCGAGCGCATCGCGCTGGTCTCGCGCGATCTCCGCTATTGGACGGCACGGCGGGAAAGCGCCGAGCTTTCGGTGCCGGAACCGGGCAGCGACCTGGTTCGTTTCGGCATGGGTGTCACCCTGGAAAGCGACGACGGCAAGAAGGTGCACTGGAAGATCGTCGGCGAGGACGAAGCCAATCCGGGCAAAGGGACAATTTCCCATATGTCGCCGATGGCGATGGCGCTGTTCGGCAAGAAGATCGGCGAAATTGCCGTGGTCAACGGCAAGGAATGGGAGATCGTCAAGCTCTCCGACAGTTAGTCTTCGAGCTTGACGACATGATCGCGGAAGAACGCCGCGGCACCAGCTTCGTCGATTTCGCCGGCGGCGACGCCCATGACGAATTCGTAAAGCATGCCGTTATTGGCCGTCAGGGCATAACCATTCACAATCAGAAATGCGCCGGCAGCGACAATGGCCGTGCGTTTGTTGCCGTCGACAAAGGCATGATTTCTGGCAATGCCGAAGACATAGGCGGCTGCGAGTTCCTCAACCGACGGGTCTCCGTAGTTGGCCTTGTTTTCGGCGCGAGCGAGCGCCGATTCGAGGGCATTTTCATCCCTCAAGCCTTGTGCTCCGCCGTGTCGGCGCAACTGCTCCGCGTGCATGGCTTCGACTGCACGCCGCGTCAGAAACTCCCAGCTCATTCGGCGAGCTTCTGAAGCGCGACCTTGTATTTGTCCATCACCTCGCGGGCAGCTTTCATTTGCCGCTCGAAGCTGTCGTCCACCGGCTTCAGCGCAAGACCGTCACCTGTTTCAACGATTTGAAGCTGGTCGCCGGCCTTCAGGTTCAGACGATCGAGAAGCTCCCTCGGCAGGATCACGCCTTCGGAATTGCCGATCTTGCGAATGGTCGTGTTCATGGTGAAGCATCCTGTTGCAACGCTGATTATAACTCAGCGTGTTTCTCGTTACAACAGACAGACATTATAACAAGCGTCAGCCGGCCTGCAGCAGCCGATCCATCAGCCGGTCCGCCGCTTCCGGGATGACCGTGCCGGGCGGGAAGATCTCAGTGGCGCCTGCCTGCCGGACTGCATCGTAATCCTGCGGTGGAATGACGCCGCCGGCGACGATCAGCATGTCGTCGCGGCCGAGCTTCTTCAGCGCCTGTTTGAGTTCGGGAATGAGCGTCAAATGGCCTGCTGCCAGCGACGAGGCGCCTACGATGTGCACGTCGTGCTCGACCGCCAGCCTGGCGATCTCGTCCGGCGTCTGGAACATCGGCCCGACGGTGACGTCGAAGCCTAGGTCGGCAAAGGCGGTGGCGATCACTTTCTGGCCGCGATCATGGCCGTCTTGCCCCATCTTGGCGACCAGAATGCGCGGCTTGCCGCCGGACTTCTCCTCGAACGCGACGATCTTGTCCTGCAGCCGGTCGACCACCGGATTGTCGCCGAGCGCGTTGCGATAGACGCCGGAGATCGTCTGCACCGAGGCGACATGGCGGCCGAAAACCTTTTCCAGCGCCAGCGAAATCTCGCCGACCGTGGCGTTGGCGCGTGCGGCCCGGATGGCGAATTCCAGCAGGTTTCCGTTACGCCCGGCAGCACGGGTAAGCGCATCGAGCGCGCTCTCGACGGCGGCGACGTCACGCGTGCCTTTCAGCCGCTGCAGCTTCGACAATTGCCGCGCCCTGACTTCGGCATTGTCGATCTTCAGCACGTCGACGTCGATGTCCGTGCCGGGACGGTGAGCATTGACACCGACCACGATCTGTTCGCCTGAATCGATGCGCGCCTGGGTGCGCGCGGCAGCCTCTTCGATGCGCAGCTTCGGTAGGCCCTTTTCGATCGCCGCGGCCATGCCGCCGAGGCTCTCGACCTCCTCGATATGCGCAAGCGCACGCGCCGCCAGATCATGCGTCAGCCGTTCGAGATAGGCAGAGCCGCCCCACGGGTCGATAATCCGCGTCGTGCCGGATTCCTTCTGCAGGATGAGCTGCGTGTTGCGGGCGATGCGGGCTGAGTGGTCGGTTGGCAGCGCCATTGCCTCGTCGAAGGAATTGGTGTGCAGCGACTGCGTGTGGCCTTGAGTGGCGGCCATCGCCTCGATCATGGTGCGGATGATGTTGTTGTAGGGATCCTGCGCCGTCAGCGACCAGCCCGAAGTCTGGCAATGGGTGCGCAGCGACAGCGAGCGCTCGTCTTTTGGCGAAAAGTTCTTCAGCATCAGGCTGGCCCACAAAAGGCGCGCTGCTCTCAGCTTCGCGACTTCCATGAAGAAATTCATGCCGATCGCCCAGAAGAAGGAAAGGCGCGGCGCGAAACGGTCGATGTCGAGACCGGCCGCGACGCCGGCGCGCGCATATTCGATACCGTCGGCAATCGTGTAGGCGAGCTCGAGATCCGCCGTCGCTCCCGCCTCCTGCATGTGGTAGCCGGAGATCGAGATCGAATTGAACTTCGGCATGTGCTTCGACGTGTAGGAAAAAATGTCCGACACGATCCGCATCGAAGGTTTTGGCGGATAGATGTAGGTGTTGCGCACCATGAACTCTTTCAGGATGTCGTTCTGAATGGTCCCAGTGAGATCCTTCTGCGCGACGCCCTGTTCCTCCGCCGCCACGATATAGAGCGCCATGATCGGCAGCACCGCGCCGTTCATCGTCATCGATACCGTCATCTCGTTAAGCGGGATGCCGTCGAACAACTGGCGCATGTCGAGAATGGAATCGATGGCGACGCCGGCCATGCCGACATCGCCGGCTACGCGCGGATGGTCGCTGTCGTAGCCGCGATGCGTGGCGAGATCGAAGGCGACCGACAGGCCCTTCTGGCCGGCGGCAAGGTTGCGACGGTAGAAGGCGTTGGACTCTTCGGCCGTCGAGAAGCCGGCATATTGCCGGATCGTCCAGGGTTGCTGGACATACATCGTCGGATAGGGGCCGCGCACGAAAGGCGGCAGGCCCGGATAGGTATCGAGGTGCGGCAAGCCCTTGAGATCGCCCTGGTTGTAGAGATGCTTGACGGCAATGCCTTCCGGCGTCATCCGCTGGCCTTTGACCTCGACCGGCACCCGCCGTGGCGGCGACCAGCCGATCTGGCTGAAATCCGGGATCATGGTACGGCTCCGATCGACTGATCGATGCGGATCGGAAATAGCGGCTCGCACACCGCAACGCCTTCGGTGAAGGCAGGCCGCCGCTCCGCCGCCAGCGTCTCGACCGGACGCTCAGTCTTCGACGGGTGCAGCGTCGTGCCGACGATCGCCCGTTCGCCCGCCTGGTAGGCAGTGTTGCGGCGGGCGGAAGCTGCCTGGACGCGTTTCTGGATATGGCCTTGCTCGAGGCTGGACAGCACGCCGCCTTCCGCCTCGATCTGCTGGAACTCTTGCCAGGCCGCCGCGCAGAGCTCCGAAGTCAGCGCCTCGACGGCGCCCGAACCGCAAACCGGATCGGCGACGTGGTCGATGTGGCTTTCATTGGCCATGATCAGTTGCGCGTTGCGGGCAACGCGGCGAGCAAAACCCGCGGGTAGGCCGTGCGCGATCGTGTGCGGCAGGATGGCGATCGAATCCGCGCCGCCGGCGGCAGCCGCGAAAGCGGCGATGGTGGTGCGCAGGATGTTGGTTTCCGGGTCGGCCGCCGTCATCATCCGGAAGGAGGTTTCGGCATGGATGCTGGCGGTGGAGGGCGGTATCGAGCAGGCCTCCTGGACACGCGCCCACAGCCTGCGCAACGCCCTGACCTTGGCCGTCGAAACGAACTGGTCCTGGTCGACGCTGAGCGCAAAACCGATATGCGGCGCCGCGTAGACGAGCGGCTGGCGCGCCTTCTCGAACAGCCTCAAATAGGAGACGGCCGAGGCGAGCATGGTGCCAAGCTCCTGCGCCTCGGTGGCGCCGGCATTGTGGAATACCCGCCCGTCGGCCTCCAGCAGCACGCCGGGCACACCCATCGAAAAGAAATGCGCCAGCGATTGCGGCATCGAAGCCTGTAAAGCCTCGATCGACATGCGCAGCCTGCCGGTCCCGGCAAAGATCGCCGCCGGATCTATGCCGAAGGAGAGGTTGAGCTTTGCCGGGTCGGAGCGGCGCTTGGTCAAAAACGCCACCAGCCAGTCGGCCACGGCACGGCTCCAGGGATGGGCGTCGATGCGGATCTGGATGCGGTTGAGCGGCACGCCGTCGAGCACGCCCTCCAGCGCCTCCGCCGTCCTCGGCAAGCCATAGCCGAAGGCGTTCGGCGCACCCTCGAAGACAAGCGACAGTCCGGTGGCACCCTGCGCGACGTCTTCCAGCGCCTGCGCACTGGCGCGGCCTATGTCCGGATCGTCGATGCGCTGGCTGACGATCCACGGTGATCCCGGGTTGGCGCGCACGACAGGCTCGGCGGTTACCGAACGCTCGTAGAGCGGCTCGATGCGGATGGCGTCGTCCGTGTGCGAGACGAGCTTTTCCTCGAAGGACCCGCCGGCCAGCGCCTTCTCCGCCAGCGCCAGCCATCGTTGCCGGTCGACGTTCGGAAGTTCGGCATCCTGGGTCAAGGCACCGGCGCCCATCGGTTCTCCTCGTTCTAGCGGCCGCAGCGGCCGACTATGTCAGTCTACGGTCCCCGGCCCGATATCACAATGCAGCACACATGCCGTGCAACACGCCTTCCGTGACGGTGACCGTCAACCGATTGCCAAACATGGGCAGGTTCCGCAAGCTCCAAAAGCCATTTTCGACGGTGCCCATTGTCGCTGCGCAATGGCCTCACTATACCTGCGGCGGGGCTCCCTTTTCTTCAAGGGATCAGGGCATTCAACCCTATAGGTTTGCGGAGACCGGACACATGGCCGACGATACCAGTATCTTCATAGGGGCCAGCCGCAAGCCGGACGACAGCTATCAGCGGCCCGAACAGCTTTTGCTGCAGTATGGCAATCGTCACGGCCTGGTCACCGGCGCGACCGGCACCGGCAAGACGGTGACCCTGCAGATATTGGCCGAGGGTTTCTCCAATGCCGGCGTGCCGGTATTCTGCGCCGACATCAAGGGCGACCTGTCGGGTATGGCCATGATGGGCACAGCGCAGGATTTCCTGGTCAAGCGGGCCGAGCAGGTCAAGCTCGATCCCTACGAATTCCAGGAATTCCCGGTCATCTTCTGGGATCTGTTCGGCGAGCAGGGCCACCCGATCCGCGCCACCATCTCGGAGATGGGGCCGCTGCTTCTGTCGCGGCTGATGAACCTCTCCGAGGCGCAGGAAGGCATCATGAACATCGCCTTCCGCATCGCCGACGAGGAAGGCCTTCTGCTGCTCGACTTGAAGGACCTGCAGTCACTGCTGGCCAACATCGCCGACCGCGCCGAAGAGATCGGCGCCCGCTACGGCAATGTGACCAAGCCTTCGGTCGGCGCGATCCAGCGCACGCTGCTGGTTCTGGAGCAGCAGGGAGCCGCGAATTTCTTCGGCGAGCCGGCATTGCGGATATCCGACATCATGCGCACCACGCGCGATGGACGCGGCGCCATCAGCGTGCTCGCCGCCGACAAGCTGATGATGAATCCGCGGCTCTATGCGACGTTCCTTCTGTGGCTGATGTCGGAACTGTTCGAGGAACTGCCGGAAGTCGGCGACCCGGACAAGCCGAAGCTTGTCTTTTTCTTCGACGAGGCACACCTTCTGTTCGACGACGCGCCGAAGGTGCTGATCGACCGCGTCGAGCAGGTGGTCCGGCTGATCCGCTCGAAAGGCGTCGGCGTTTATTTCGTCACGCAAAATCCGCTGGATATCCCTGAAACGGTGCTGGCCCAGCTCGGCAACCGCGTGCAGCACGCACTTCGTGCCTATACGCCGCGCGAACAGAAGGCCGTCAAGACGGCGGCCGAGACGTTCAGACCCAATCCCGATTTCGACTGCGCAACCGTGATCACGCAGCTCGGCACCGGCGAGGCGCTTGTCTCGACGCTGGAAGCCAAGGGCGTGCCGTCCATGGTGCAGCGAACGCTGATCCGCCCGCCGTCCTCGCGCCTTGGCCCGATCACGCCCGACGAGCGCCGCAAGCTGATCACAGAGAGCCCGGTTGCCGGACAGTACGACCAGACCGTCGATCGCGAATCGGCCTTCGAGATGCTGCAGAAGAAGGCCAAGGACGCCCAGGAGGCACAGGCGCAGCAACAGGACGCAGGCCGTTCGCGCTGGACCATTCCCGGCTTCGGCAATGACGATCCCCAGCCGACCGGCGGCCGCCGCGCGCCGCGCCCCTCCAACCGCCAGACGGTGGCGGAGGCGGCGATCAAATCCATCGTGCGCTCGGTCGGCTCGTCGGTCGGACGAGCGATCGTCCGCGGGATTTTGGGGAGCCTGTCCAGGGGGCGGTGAGGGGGCATCGGACCCGAAGGCGGGCATCTGTGTTGGCAAATTCTGTCTTGGCATCAAGCGCCAGCAGCCAGATCTGGTGGACAGAGGACGGCGGCTATGCGCCATTTGCCGACCTTCATTGCGTTTCTCCAAACCTGCCGTTCGCGCTACAGCCTGATACGACCATCAGCGGGCATAGCTGCGTCCTTGGCTCGGCGCTAATCAGTGCCGCTATCGCTTGGTTACGTCAGGGTAAAAATCTGATGCTGGACATCAGAGGTCGAACGGTCGGAGTCGACCACCCAAAACCGAAGTTCAATCCGCGACACTATCCAATTGCCCGTCGCTTGTAATCAAGAGGTCATTGGCCTAATCTGAACTGAGGGGATGAGCAGTCTCCCCTTCAGACGGCTTCCGTCAAGCACTGCGCAAGATCCTATTGAGGGATGGCGCGCGTGGATGGCAGGTTCCTTTCAATTGCACTTCACTTATTGTCGCGAATTGTCGCAACTGCTTTGATGGCTGCGGCAAACCTGCCGGTTGCGACGTTTGACGCTGCGGGCCAAGGCACGGAGCCGCCATTACGGCTCGAGGCCAGAATCCCACTCGGAGATGTGCGCGGCCGCATCGATCACATGGCGATCGATTTAAAGAGGCGGCGCTTGTTCGTTGCAGAACTCGGCAACAACAGCATGGCGGTGGTCGATCTCACCCATCGAACCGTGCTTCGCACAATCAAGGGATTACGGGAACCACAAGGTGTCGGCTACCTGCAAGGGACCGACACCCTGTATGTCGCGAATGCCGGCGACGGCTCGGTTCGATTGTTTCGAGGAGCCGATTATGCCGCTATCGGCAAAGTCGACCTAGGGGAAGATGCCGACAATGTTCGCGTGGATAGCGCGACCAATCGGGTCTTTGTGGGGTATGGCAGCGGTGCGCTGGCTGTCATCAATCCCACGACTAACCGGAAAACCGGCGATGTGCCGCTAAAGGCGCATCCCGAAAGTTTTCAGCTCGACGCGAGGACGAGCCACGTCTTTGTGAACCTGCCGGACGTTCATTCAATCGCGGTCGTCGACCGCACATCACTGGCTCAAATCGCAAGCTGGCCGACCGCCGGTTTGGCCGGTAATTTTCCGATGGCGTTGGACGACCCTCACCAGCACGTCCTTATAGCTTTTCGCCACCCTGCGTGGCTCGGCATCTTCTCCATGAGAGACGGTTCGCTCGTCGCGACTGCGAAGATTTGCGGTGATGCCGACGATGTTTTCGTCGACTCGAAACGGCAGCGAGCCTACATCAGCTGCGGAGACGGATTCATTGACGTGCTGGATACCCGGGACCCGCCATATCGACGCATCGCGCAGATTCCGACTGTGTCCGGTGCGCGCACTTCGCTCTTTGTTCCCGCGCTTGACCTGCTTCTTCTCGCGGTTCGAGCGGGCGGAGAGCAGCTGCCGGCAATCTGGGCGTTTCGTCCAACACCTTGAGGTGCGCACCCGTGTGGACGACGTTTTCCTGTTGAGCTGCATACCGATTGCCTATTCGGCATCGGGCGGAGATGCTTCAATGGCCAGGAGCTCTAAGCACTCAATCTCTTGCATCACCTTTCCAGCGATACCTTGCAAATCGCCGTACATGCCGACGGTCGACTCGATTACGCCTTGTTGGATGATGCTGAGCTCTATTGGATCATGCAAAACGGCATTAAAATGACCGGGATGCCTGCGTTTGGTTCAACGCACAACCAGGAAGAGCTATGGGCGATGGTGGCCTTTACCCGACGTCTTCCAGAGATGTCGCAATCGGAATACGAGAAAATCACCGAAGCCTCTGAAGGGCATCATCAGGCTGGAGGTGAAGACCGTGCACCGGCTGCGTTTCGCAAGTGAGTCGTACAGGGACTGCGGAAGGGCGGTCGTGATCGCTATCCGGTCGTGGCGACAAAGGGCCGCCTGATCCTCGGCTGTAGATCGTGTTCGCGCATCAGGCGACGAATCTTCCCTGCCGCCCAGGGCGGTGACGCTTGATAGCCAGGTTCGAATTTGTCGCGGAGGGCGCTGCTGGGATCACCGGTCCTAACTTGGTAAGACGTGGGTAGGTTGGATTGTCCGGTTCAATTGGTCATGACTGCCACGCAACGTCCGCGTCCGCGACCACGATCTGACGGAACTTCTTCCGCGATGGCAGCCTTCTTTTCAGGTTGCGACAGACGCAGGACATCTTCGAGACAGAGCGCGCCGCCATCTCCGCTGCCGCCGTCCCGCGCCGCGAATTCACGCGGGCCAACTTGAGGACTACCTGAGGACAACCGGGGCGACGCGTTGGTGTATATGACGCTCGGCACGGTGAAGTGGGTGGAGCTTGGTGTCCGCACGTCCTGTATGCAAGGTCACGGGCAGGTTCTGACCCTATTCCCGACCTTGACAGCCAAGCGCAATATGCGCCAGTTGCGTCTTCGGTCGTTGCAAGCCTTGACACGATATGAATCAGCATTGTTGGGCGGCAGCCTGAGGATTGAAACCGATATTCGCCTCGCTGGAATGTCTAACGCGACTCCGTCATGATCTTCCGGCCCTGTCGAGCGACGCTGCCAAAGCCGGTGACGCCAACGCAGGTGATGAGGGCAGGCTAGATCAGTGCAGCAGATCCGCCCGGCGACTTTTCTTTTTGCGGCCCGAGCCTTGCGCGACATGGGCGACGGCTTTGTGGCCGTTCTGTTGCCGGTCTATCTCCTCGCATTAGGCTTCGCGCCTCTGCAGGTCGGCATCATAGCAACCGGATCGCTGCTCGGTTCAGCGCTCTTAACCATCGCCGTCGGACTCCTTGGTGCCCGACACGATCACCGCCAACTCCTGTTTGCCGCCGCCAGTCTGATGGTCGCCACGGGTGTGGCCTTTGCTGTGGTCCACGACTACGCGCTGCTTTTGGTGATCGCCTTCGCAGGCACCATCAACCCGTCGGCCGGCAGCGTCAGCGTATTCGTGCCCTTAGAGCATGCCGTGCTCACACGCGAAGTCACCGACGCCGCGCGGACCAAGATGTTCGCGCGCTACAGCCTTGTGGGTGCGCTCGCAGCCGCGGTTGGCGCGCTCGCTTCGGTGACACCTGATCTTCTGGCTCCAGCCGGCCTCGATCAACTCACCGGCATCAAGGCGATGTTCGTGCTCTATGCGTTGCTGGGCCTGCTCGGCGGTCTCCTTTACGCGCAGATCCCGCAGCGCCGTCCAACGTCGGACTCCGGCAGCACGTCCGCGCTTGGCCCCTCGCGGAATATCGTTTTCAAGCTTGCGGCCCTTTTTAGCCTTGATGCCTTTGCCGGCGGCTTCCTCGTCCAGTCGCTGCTTGCCCTGTGGCTTTTCGAAAAATTCGACCTGTCGCTTTCGGAAGCGGGCTTTTTCTTCTTCTGGTCCGGCGTCCTTTCGGCGTTCTCATTCCCCGTTGCCGCCTGGCTGTCGCGGCACATCGGACTCATCAACACGATGGTGTTCACACACATTCCGTCCAGCATCGCCCTGATCCTGGCGGCCCTTGCGCCGACGCTCCCTCTGGCGCTCGCCCTGCTGCTGATCCGTGCCGCGCTTTCGCAGATGGACGTCCCGACGCGCTCATCTTACGTCATGGCGGTCGTCACGGAGGCGGAGCGGGCAGCCGCCGCGAGCTTCACATCGGTCCCGCGCAGCCTGGCTGCCGCAGCCAGTCCCGCCCTGGCGGGCGCTCTGTTCGCTGCCTCGTTCCGGGCTTGGCCCCTCCTCATCTGCGGTGCACTGAAGATCGCTTACGATCTGCTGCTGCTGATGCAGTTTCGGCACCTCAAGCCGCCGGAGGAACGCTGATATTTGGGTGCTTGACGGGGAGGGGTCAATCGCGAAGGCAAATGTTGGAAAGATCGTCGATCACTTCGGCTCTGACTCCGGACTTGTCGAATGCCTGATGTGACCCGACATCCTCGACGCGATGCCTGCAGACCATCACCCGCAGCGCAGCAGACAACGAAAGTCTCCGCTGGGCTCTGCCGATCAGGCAGGCCGTGCTTTGTAAAAGCGGCACCAACCATCGGGGCTGATTTCACCCGCGACAATCTAGGATGCATTCGGCTTCAGGAAATGGGTGCACCCGGCGCAGCGGCGACCTTTGTTTGGAACATCCTAATAAAGCGCCACAGGCTTTGGGGTTGTTTCGGCGCCGCGCGCCGCAGGCTGACCTGTCATGCAGGAAGCAAGCCCACCTGCACCGGCAAATCGCCGCGCCGGTCGTCGACGCCTTAAGAAATTTCCGGCGAGACAGCGCTTGGCCTGGCTTACGTTGTGCCGACCCGCAATTTATCTCACCACGATCTTCTTTAATGGTCTTTCCTCCCAATCGAACCCAAAGAAGCGCCGAGTGCTGATCAGATCGATTTGAGGTACTCGATCAGATCACTCTTTTCCTGATCGGTCAGATCAAGGCCGAGATGGCCGTCATAGTGCTCCTTCTGCGCAAGACGTCGATCGGTTCCACTCCTCCTGCCAGGGGTCGATCAAGTTTAAGGACCCGACGTCTCCTCCCGGCTCGAGGTCTATTTCAATAAAACCGTACGTCACCGTCCTGCTTCCTTGATCCCTTGCCTTCCCTTACAATCCCTTCCGGACACAGAGGAGTTCCGCCATGAGCGAAGACGCCGTCAACATGTCGATCCGCAAGTTCCTGAAGGAAGTCGGCGTCACCTCACAGCGCAAGATCGAGGAGACGGTGCGCGAAGGGCAAATCGGCGGCAAGAAGCTGAAGGTCCGCATGACGCTGACGGCGGAAGGCACCGGCCTCAACCACGTGGTGGACGGCGAGATCGAACTTCCATAAGCCGGGCGAAGCGACCTAGCGAAACGTCCAACGCGGCCGAAAGCCGTCGAGACGGATCAGCGGTTGGAATGGCGTCTGGCCGGGTCGATGTAGTACCGCTCACCCCACGCTCTTGCGACTCTGAGGGAACGCGAAAGACCGACCCAACCAAGCCGTTTGACCCGCGCTGGCAGCTGCTGAGTAGGCGAAGTCAGCATCGCCTCGATCGCGCCACGAACGGTCATTGGTCAGCTACTAACGGAATGTCTCGATCCCATTACTTGCCGTTCGATAGCGCGGACGGACATAACAGTCACGTGGCCTCATTGCGATCATGAGGCGTGCACCCTACCATTTGCCTGGCGGCCTTTAGGGGTCATCACCGTCGGGGGAGGCGTCTGCGCTGCCACCTTCTAAAACGTCGTCGCTTGCGACGCGGTTCTACTTACCGGCGTTGCTCAAGCTGAACAGATCGACGCGATCACGAGAGGGTAGCTCCGGCTGGTCCGCAACGACGAAAGCAGTCTTGTTCCAGCTAACGTCGAATTGGTCGAGCTTACTCACTAGCTTCCTGCGCTCTGCGGCGGAATGCAGCGCTTTGAGTGCCTGCGTTTCATCGGTGCTGATCCCGAGCAACCTTCCACCCGTGGCAGTAAGGTAGGCCAGCAACCAGCCAATAACGAAAGAAGCCGCTCGAATTATTGGCGTTGTGTCCAACAGCAGCGGAACAGAGAAGATCGAGCCCAAGACCACACCAATGCCGATTCTGACGGCTCTGTTGCGGCGAAGGGTCCCCTCGACATCAGTGCAAAGGGCCTCAATCGCATAACGGTCCTCACGGTGCTTGGCCTCCAGCTTTGCGCCCAAGATTGTTGCTTCTTGCTCCCTCTCCTTCTGTATCGTCTCAATTCGTTCATTGACCTTGTTTAACCGTTTTTTCCCTTCGGCTTTTGCCTTGTTGACCGCTTCCAGCCCTTTCTGACGTTCCTCTTCGAGGTGCGGATGCAGCATCTCCTGCCACAAAAGCGGGAGGTTTTCCTCGGTCACGACGTTGGACACACCTAGCGTTTTATCCATGAGGGCCTGCGCGCTGCGATCCTGCGAAATCAGCAAATCGAGCTGGCGGCTCTTGTCGTCATCCCCCAGCGCATCAGTGAGCCGCTTCACGGCCGCTACCACTCCCGGACGGATCGCGAGCACATGTTCGCAGCTTGCCAGCAGCATTCGTTTTGGAATGTTGAGATCACCGGCCCCCATGCCTGTGCGGAGCCAGATGGCGGTCGCAAGTACGCGGCGATGAACGACGGGCGGCACCGTTTCGTCAGGCAGTCCGCTCATTTGGACACACGCTCGGCGGACAATTTGGGCAAGAAGACCGTTCCGAGTCAGGCCGACCGCGTGCGACTTGAATATGTCTCGGCTAGTTCTGCCCCGCCGCTGTCTGACAATGAAGGCAGTGATGTCGGTGTCGTGTTCACGCGCCAACGGATTCTCGGCGTAACTGAGCCTGCCGTAAAGGTCCTGCCAGTTGTCCTTGTTAAAGAACTGGTGCTCGGATGGCCTGCTCCCGGGTTCGATACGTAGCCTTCACACCCACTGCGTCCAACAGGGGAGCAGGGTTGCGCGACACCTCGTTCACATACTCCCGCAAGACCTCACGCCTCAATAGGGCATGCGCAGTCGGGCCTGTAGGGCGCGGATTCTTCAAGACGGCTTGCAGGTTATTCTTTATCTCGTCGAGGCTCTGCCCGAAAATTCGAACCGAGGCCCCGATCCTGATGAGTTCGGCCACGACAGGGGCAGTGTTCTCGCGCGCCAACTTCCCGGAGACACCGAGAAGTTCCATCGCAACTGGCGCATCCAGATAGACAACGAGGTCGGTCTTATCGACCGAGGTCACCGGCTTCACAAAGTCCTGAACGACCTCGGTCAGAAGCCCGATAGCTGCAATCCGGGCAAGTACCTCAGCACTGCCTTGGTTCTCCTCGATTGCATGTTTGACGAAGCGCGCGCACAGGAATTTCTCTTCGTCTCGGAGGGAGGTCGTATTGGGGATTTCTACTACCTGCCGCAGCTTTCCTGACGCATCCGGTTTGACGCCCGCTTTGAACTCGATGCTCTTCTCGCTGAACGCTTCGACGTAAAGGAGCCATTCGACAAGGATGTCCTCGAACTCTTCGACGTCTCGGGGGATTGTAGTGAGTGGCGAAAGCGCTTCGGAGAACTCCTTAAACTGAGTGGCGATGCGGCGTAGCTCAGCCTCAACGGTCTGAGTGGATGCATCCGGCTCGCCGTTGTCAGCCATCTGAATCGTATACGTGGTATCCTTGGCACCTGCGATGTCAGCAACAATCCAGCCGTGACGCTCTAAGTAAGGGACAAATGTCTCGACCAGATCGGAGTTGAAGTTCCACTTGTACATATCGCGAATTGCTGCGGCGATGACATCTGGGTCGAGTTTGCTGCCATTGTGACGGCGCAAGATCGGATCGAAGAACGGCAGCAACCCTTCCAGCACGTTTCCGCTGTCATTTCCGAGTGCAGACAACGCCCCGTAAATGCGAACCGCCGACCGAGTAAGTTGCGTTGCCATGACCCGTATTGAACCGTTGCCTACGGTTGCAGACTAAGGGTCAACGTGGTCGCAGGCTACTGCTTATTGTGCATGTCAAGATGATCATGGTCGGTAATTGTTATGGTCAACGTCGCGGATAGACGCGAACAGCTTCCACCTCTCTTAGCCAAATCAATCCGAAGCGATCCGGCGCCCTAGTGGACGCTCCGCTTCCGAGCCGAGGCGTCGCAGTATGGTCACATCGGGGAAGGTCCGCTTCCGCTCATCGCAAACAGCCTCGAACCGTCGGGCTGAATGACCGCAAACAATAATCCATAGCCGACGATCGCGATCACTGGCCTTGGAATGTCTGGCAAGGGTCAGGAGCGCTGGTTGCGCTCAACGTCGGGTTTCGGGAAGGAGAAACGGCCCAGGACGGGCAGCAATGGGTAGGGAACGCTGGTTGCGTTGAATGTCGGCTATCGGGGGGCTCGGCATAAGCATCGGACCTAAAAGCGGGCACGGGCAAGCCGACGCTCGGCAAAGCCAGCAGGAGCCGTGAGCAATCCCGCCTCCGCGCTTTCGACCAGCTCAAAAGATCGAGTTTGTGATCGATTTTATCGGGCCGAGCAGGATCGATCCTTCCGGCACGCCAGCGTCGATCGGGATGGCTTTGCGGTTTGCTGTCGCCACCATCGGCTGACCGATGTCGGCCGTCACCACGACCGGGGTCTTGTTCGGCACACGATCATAGAGATCGATGATGTCCTGGTTCATCAGGCGCACACAGCCCGACGACACCGACTTGCCGATCGACCGCCATTCCGGCGAACCGTGCAAGCGGTAGAGCGTGTCCTGGTTGCCCTGGAAGAGATAAAGCGCCCGCGCGCCAAGCGGGTTCTTGAGCCCACCGGGCATGCCGCCATTGTCGGCGCTGTACGGCTTCAACTCCGGCTGCCGGGCGATCATGTCGTCCGGCGGCGTCCATTTCGGCCATTTCTGCTTCCATTGGACCACCGCATCGCCCGACCATTCGAAGCCGGCGCGGCCGAGGCCGACACCGTAGCGGATCGCCTGGCCGCCCGGGCGCACCAGGTAGAGGAAGTGATTGGTGGTGTCGACGACGATGGTGCCCGGCTGCTGCCCGGTCGGATCGTCAACGATCTGGCGCAGGAACTGCGGGTCGATCTTGTCGGCCGGTATGGCCGGCAGCTCGAAGCCGCCATCCGACATCGGCCCATACATCGTCACATAGTCGCCGAGCGCCGGCTCGACATAGGTCGGCGGCGGTGGCTCGACCGGTTGTTGCGACAGCGTGGTGCAACTGGAGACCGCGACCGAGGCGGCGCCAAGGGCTGCTGCGTTGAGAAAACCGCGACGGCTCAGGCGAAAAGAGGACGATGGGGGTGTGAACATGATTGCCTTTTTTAAGTCTCAAATCGCAACAAAGCATAAATGCGTCCTGTTGCGCGCGGTTGCCCGAGCAATGCCCGGCGCGATAGGCGGTTCCAATTCTGGCCGCAGGGTGGACAAGCAAAGGCAAAGCTGTGACCGGATCGTCACTGTTGCGCCGACGCAACATTTCCGGTGTCACCCCCCGGCGACCAGACCTTCAAGGGACGGCAGGATCAGGGCCGGTGGAAAATCCCGGTATTCCTCAGGCTGATTGGCGCGGTTGATCCACACTGTCCTGAAGCCGAATTTGGTGGCGCCGGCGACGTCCCAGCGGTTGGATGACTGGAAAGAGACAGCGCCCGGATAGAGGCGCCAGCCCGTGGTGACCATGTCGTAGACCGACGGATCGGTCTTGAAGCGCCTGACGCTGTCGACGGAAAAGACGTCGTCCAGGACCTGGTCGAGCGCGGCGGACTTGACGGCCGCTTGCAGCATCTCAGGCGAACCGTTGGACAGGATCGCCAGCCTTGCCCCCGATGCCTTGAGCGCCTTGAGCACGGCCGGTACCTCCGGATAGCAGTCCAGCCGCCAATAGGCCTCGAGCAGCTTCGCCCTCAGCCCGGCATCGGCGGATGGAACCTTGCGCAGGGCGAAGTCGAGGGCCTGCTCGGTGAGCTGCCAGAAATCGGCATAGGCCCCCATCAGCGTCCTGACCCAGGAATATTCCAGCTGCTTGGCGCGCCAGATATCGGACAGCAACTGGCCGTCCGGCCCGATCTGGTCGGCGTGACGGCGCACGGCCGCATGCACGTCGAACAGCGTGCCATAGGCGTCGAAAACGTAAGCCGCGAACTGCATTCGACAGTTTTGAGGCCGCATAAGGCAAGGCGCAAGCGCTGATTGCAGTCCGCCAGCCCGCTGGCCTCAACAAATCTCAGCCATGCCGGTTGACGGCGGCCGCCAAAGCATCTTCCAATGCGCCGCAACAAGCATCGAACGGAACCTGGCAATGACATTGGCGACAGCGGCGCAATCCGCGACATGGACCTTCGTCGACGGCGACTGGTACGAGGGCAATGTTGCCATTCTAGGGCCGCGCAGCCACGCCATGTGGCTCGGCACCAGCGTGTTCGACGGCGCTCGCTGGTTCGAGGGCGTCGCTCCCGATCTCGATCGCCATGCAGCGCGGGTAAATGCCTCGGCGATCGCGCTCGGTCTGAAACCGACGATGAGCACCGACAGGATCGTCGGCCTGACCTGGGACGGGCTGAAGAAGTTCGACGGCAAGACGGCGGTCTATATCAGGCCGATGTATTGGGCCGAGCATGGCGGCTATATGGGCGTGCCGGCCGACCCGGCCTCGACGCGTTTCTGCCTTTGCCTCTACGAATCGCCGATGATCTCGCCGGCGGGGTTTTCGGTGACGGTGTCGCCGTTCCGGCGCCCGACCATCGAGACCATGCCGACCAACGCCAAGGCCGGCTGCCTTTATCCCAACAACGGCCGTGCCATCCTCGAAGCCAAGATGCGCGGCTTCGACAATGCGCTCGTGCTCGACATGCTGGGCAATGTCGCCGAGACCGGCACCTCGAATATTTTCCTGGTCAAGGACGGCCATGTCCTGACGCCGGCGCCGAACGGCACCTTCCTGTCCGGCATTACCCGCGCGCGCACCATGGCCCTGCTAGGCGAATACGGTTTCACGACGACGGAAAAGACGCTGTCGATCCGCGATTTCCTGGAGGCGGACGAAATCTTCTCGACCGGAAACCACTCGAAAGTCGTGCCGGTCACCCGTATCGAGGATCGCAATCTGCAGCCGGGACCGGTGGCCAAGAAGGCGCGCGAACTCTATTGGGAATGGGCGCATTCGACTTCGCCCGGCTGACCCGCTAAAAAGCGGCCGGCGCTTCGTTTCCGGAGTTGTTCCAGACCAATCCAGTCCTATGTTAGTCCGGTATCGACACCGGATTTTTCCACGAGGGAGTACGACCGATGGCTTTTGAATTGCCCGCCTTGCCCTATGATTACGAGGCTTTGCAGCCTTACATGTCCAAGGAAACGCTGGAATATCACCACGACAAGCACCACAAGGCCTATGTCGATAACGGCAACAAGCTGGCCGCCGAGGCGGGCATGGGCGATTTGTCGGTCGAAGAGGCCGTCAAACAGTCCTTCGGCAAGAATGCGGGCCTCTTCAACAATGCCGCCCAGCACTACAATCACATCCATTTCTGGAAATGGATGAAGAAGGGCGGCGGTGGCAACAAGCTGCCGGGCGCATTGCAAAAGGCGGTCGACAGCGATCTTGGTGGCTACGACAAGTTCAAGGCCGACTTCATCGCCGCCGGCACCACCCAGTTCGGTTCGGGCTGGGCCTGGGTCTCGGTCAAGGACGGCAAGCTGGCGATCTCGAAGACGCCGAATGGCGAGAACCCGCTCGTCCATGGCGCGACGCCGATCCTCGGCGTCGATGTCTGGGAACATTCCTATTACATCGATTATCGCAACGCCCGGCCGAAATATCTCGAAGCCTTCGTCGACAGTCTCATCAACTGGGACTATGTGCTCGAACTCTACGAAAAGGCCTGATCCGTTCCAGAAAGCCCCGGCAGAACCGGGGCTTTTCTTTTTCTGCATCAGAACGACAGCTGCAAAAATTTCACGCAAGCGTGAGGCGAAGCGTCGGAATTTTTAAGCCATCCTTGCCGTTTGTCATCGGGGTGGGACCGCATTCTGAATTTGCCTTCAACATGGAGCCAAGTGAATGAGAAAGCTTATCCTCGCCATCTCGATGCTCGCCTTCGCCGGTTCGGCGGCATTTGCCGACCCGGTAGCCGACCGGCAGGCCCTGATGAAGGAACGTGGCAAGATCGCCGCCGGATTGTCGAAAGTGGTCAAGGGCGAGACGCCCTACGACGCCGCTTCGGTGCTGACGGCGTTGCAGGCACTGCAGGTCAATGCCGAGAAATTCCATGCCGGCGTCGACACGCTTTTCCCGGCGGGCAGCGACACCAGCGACACGACGGCGTCCCCAAAAATCTGGCAGGACATGGCCGGCTTCAAGACGGCTGAAGGCAAGTACCTCGCCGACGTCAAGGCGGCGGTCGCCGCAGCACCTGCGGATGCCGACGCGTTGAAGGCGCAGTTCAACACCATTGGCGGCGGCTGCGGCAACTGTCATCAAAACTACAGGGTGAAAAAAGGCTGATAGCGGGCAATGCGCTTGCTGAAGAAACTTGTCGGCGCCGCCCTCGTTCTGGGCGGCGCGGCCGCGATTGCCGGCTGGTTCCTGTCGGCTCCGGTCAGGCTCGATGCCGCAACGCTGGCTGAGCTTGGTCCTGGCGACGCCGCCAGGGGCAAGCGCATCTTCTACGCCGGCGGCTGCACATCCTGTCATGCCAAGCCTGGCTCGCAAGGCGACGCCCGTCTTCAGCTGGCGGGCGGCCTTGAACTCAAGACGCCATTCGGCACCTTCGTGCCGCCGAACATATCGCAGGATACCAGGGACGGCATCGGCGCCTGGTCGGTCGAGGACTTTGCCAACGCCATGCTGAAGGGCGTGTCGCCGTCGGGCGAGCATCTCTATCCGGCATTTCCCTATGCTTCCTACGCGCGCATGAAGCCGGCCGACATTGCCGATCTCTATGCATTCCTGAAGACGTTACCCGCGGTCGCCGGCAAGGCGCCCGCCAATTCGCTGGCATTTCCCTTCAACGTCCGACGCGGTCTTGGCTTGTGGAAGCTGCTCTATTTGAGTGACCAGCCGGTCGTTTCCTTTCCCGACGGCACACCGGATCCGGTGTTGACAGGCCGCTATCTGGTCGAAGGCCCCGGCCATTGCGGCGAATGCCACACGCCGCGGGATCTTGCCGGCGGCACCAGGAAGAGCCAATGGCTGGCAGGTGCGGCCGCCGCCGAAGGCAGCGGCATCGTGCCGAACATCACGTCGGGCGAGGGCGGCATCGCGGACTGGTCCGAGGCCGACATCGCCAACTATCTCGAAACCGGCTTCACGCCGGATTTCGATACGGTCGGCGGCGCAATGGTAGACGTGCAGCGGAACATGGCCGTGCTGACCCCGGAGGACCGCGCGGCGATCGCCGCCTACCTGAAAGCCGTGCCGCCGCACCCCAACGGCTATCCGGCGCGCAAGAAGCCGTCGAGCTGACGGCCGTTGCGTCAGCGGTCGCCGAGAAAGTCGAAGCCGGTTTCGAAGAAGTGATTGTAGTCGCAGGTCATTTCCTCGCCGGGCCCAATGTCGCGCAAGGCATAGGTCTCCTCCGGCTGCGAGACGTCGCAATTCGGGTCGTCGGCATGGTTCATGTAGCGCGCATCGTCGGCTTCGAAGACGATGTAATTCGGGTCGCGCCGGTCCGGATAGGCGTAGCGGTCGAGATAGGTTCTGACCGGCCCGGTTTCCCGCTCGTAGGCCGCTACCTCGATGCGCCGGTCGTATTTCGGGTCGAGCTTCCAGACCAGCGTGCCGCGGGCAATGTGGTTCTTGGCAAAGACGCCGATGCCCTGGATGGGCGATTTGTCGAGATAGACATCGACGAGCAACATGGCAGATCCCTGGGTGATTGTGTGTTGGCGCGGCTGTGAAAAGGCCGCGCACTGGGTAGCGCGCGGCCTTTGCAATTGCGAGCGGAAAATCAGCTGTGCCTGCCCATTATCCGAAGCCTCGTACGGCTCGTCGCCTGTCGAGACCCTAGCGCTGTTGCAGCGCCAGCCGGATGCCTAAGGCGCAATAGATACCGCCGACAGCCTTGCCTTGCCATCTCAGCACCGTCGGGTTTCGGCGCAGGAATGCACCGAGGCCGCCCGCACCCACGGCGAAAACCACCGTGCTGACGAGGCCCAACAGAACAAAGATGATGCCCAATATCGCCAGTTGAAGCATCACCGATCCGTTTTCAGGCCGCACGAACTGCGGAAGAAATGCGAGGAAGAAAAGCGCGGTCTTGGGATTGAGAACCTCGGTCAAAACAGCCTGCCGAAATGCTTTGGCAGCGGGGATCGCAAGTGCGCCGGCGGCCGGATAGGCCGGCGTTTTCTCGATGATCGCGCGAATGCCGAGATAAATGAGGTAGGCTGCGCCGATGTACTTCACGATGTTGAAAAGCGCCGCCGACGTGGCAATTATCGCCGAAATGCCGACGATCGCCATGAAGGTGTGAACCACGTCGCCGGCCGCGATCCCGGCGCCGGTCGCAATGCCCACCCTGGTTCCGGAACTGGTTGCCCGCGCCACCGTCAGAAGAGTGGCGGGACCCGGGATGAAGACAAAGCCAAGCACAACCGCGACATAAGCTATCAACGTGGCGAGATCGATCATTGGTGGGCTCCGCAACTCTCACCGCCAATGAAGCCACGTCGCGGAACGGAAGGCAATGACCGCTCATCCGCCGATGCTCACGCCGCAAGCTCGGCCTTGCCCGTCACCTTGAGCGCGAAGGCGTAGGTGAAGGCGATTTCCTCCAGTCTTGAAAACCGGCCGGAGGCGCCGGCATGGCCTGAATCCAGGTTGATCTTGAACAGCACCGGATTCCCACCTGTCTTGCGGTCGCGCAGCCGCGCCACCCATTTGGCCGGCTCCCAATAAGTGACGCGCGGGTCGGTCAGGCCGGCCAGCGCCAGGATCGGCGGATAGTCGAGTGCGGCGACATTGTCGTAGGGCGAGTAGGCGGCGATGGTCCGGTAATCCTCCGCCGACGCGATCGGATTGCCCCATTCCGGCCATTCCGGCGGCGTCAGCGGCAAGCTGGCGTCGAGCATGGTGGTGAGCACGTCGACGAAGGGAACCTCGGCGACGATGCCGCCGAAGCATTGCGGCGCCATGTTGGCGACCGCGCCCATCAGCATGCCGCCGGCCGAACCGCCTTGCGCAACGATGCGGTCATGCTGCGTATAGCGTTCGGCGACAAGGTGGTGGGCGGCAGCGACAAAATCGGTGAACGTGTTCATCTTGTTCGCCCGCTTGCCGTCGTCGTACCAGCCATAGCCCTTGTCCTTGCCGCCGCGAACATGGGCTATCGCGTAGACAAAGCCGCGGTCGACCAGCGAAAACAGATTGGTGTTGAACGCGGCGGGTACGGCTATGCCGTAAGATCCGTAGCCGTAAAGCAGGCAAGGGGCGGACCCGTCGAGCGGTGTGTCGCGGTGATGGAGGAGCGAGATCGGCACCAGTTCGCCGTCGGCGGCAGGCGCCATCAGCCGGCGCGTGACGTAGTGCTCCGGGTCGTGGCCGGACGGCACTTCCTGGGTCTTGAGCAGCACCCGCTCGCGGGTGCGCATGTTGTAATCGAAGACCTGCGCCGGGGTCGTCATCGACGAATAGGAAAAGCGCATGATCTCGGTGTCGTATTCGTAGGAGCCGGACAGGCCGAGCGAGAAGGCTTCCTCGTCGAAGGAGATCAGGTGCTCCTCGCCGCTCTTGCGGTCGCGCACGACGATGCGCGGCAGGCCTTCCTTGCGCTCGAGCCGGACCATGTGGTCCTTGAAGCCGATCACCGAAAGGATCAGCCGGCCCGCTTCGTGCGGCACCAGTTCCTGCCAGTTGGCGCGCACCGGATCATGGGCCGGCGCCGTCATGATCTTGAAGTCCTTGGCGCCGTCGGCATTGGTGAGGATGAAGAAGATGTCGCCGCCTTCCTCGAGTTCGTACTGCAGGCCCGTCTGGCGCGCCGCAACCAGCTTCGGCTCTGCGAACGGATCGTCGGCGCTCATGATGCGGTATTCCGAGGTCTCATGGTCGTTGATGCCGATCATGATCCACTCGTTGGAGCGCGTGCCGCCGACATCCATGAAGAAGCCGGGATCGGTCTCCTCGTAGATCAGCCGGTCGTTTTCAGGACCGTCGCCAAGCGCATGGAACAGCACTTTGGAAGGACGGTGGTTGGGGTCGAGGCGGGTGTAGAAAAAACCGTCATTGCCGGCATCCCACACACCGCCGCCGCCGGTGTCCGGGACCCTGTCCGCCAGATCGTTGCCGCCGGCCAGATCGCGGACGCGCAGCGTGTAGAATTCGGAACCCTTGTCGTCGAAGGCCCAGAGCAGCTTGCTGTGGTCGTCCGAATGATCGACGCCGCCCAGGCGGAAATAGGGCTTGCCCTCGGCCTCGGCATCGCCGTCGAGCAATATCTGCTTGTCGCCGCCGTCACGCGCCGTGCGGAAATAACGCGGCTGCTGGCCGCCAAGCTTGAAGGAGGAGCCGTAGGCGTAAGGTCCGTCCTTCATCGGCACGGAAGAATCGTCTTCCTTGATGCGTCCCTTCATTTCCGCGAAAAGCTGCTTCTGCAGTTGGACCGTATCGGCCATCAGCGCCGCCTGGTAAGCATTCTCGGCTTCGAGGTGGGCGCGGATTTGGCCGTCGAGCAGGGACGGATCCCTGAACATCTCTTGCCAATTGGCGGCCCTCAGCCAGCCATAATCGTCCGTCCGCGTTATGCCGTGATGCGTGTCGAAGATCGGCCGCTTCTCCGGCTGCGGCGGCGTGGCGGTCGGAAACACTGGGGTTCTGGTCATTGCGTCTCGCTGTGGAAGCTACTTGAATGGCGAATGAACACGCCGAGCAGCGCGGGTTCAAGGGCTATGATCTATTGTCGTGGTGGCTCGAGAGGACGGGCTGGAGGAGCGGATAACGAATATTTCTTCTCGGACTGCCGCGGTTCTCGCCGTCGCTGCGATGACCCTGCCAGTGCCGGTCAATCTCATGCAACTGCCTTCGCGGCTTGGCAAGTGGCCGATATGGCTGGGTCTACGGAAATACATTACCCCATTTCAATGACACAGCGCACCGCTCCGGCGACGGCTCGCGAGCAACAGTAACGCTTCGCAACCTATGATTTTACTGAATCCGCCGATCATCCAGGCTGTAATGCCGCCGGCAGGGTCAAGCATCGAACTCTATTTACCTGCTGCCGTTTGTGTAATGGCTGCTTGCCGCGGCGTCAGTCGATGCTGGTCTGACCAGAAAAAACGGCAAAGTTACGCTTTGCACGAAAGAGTGAAGCTGAATATGGAAGATTTGACTTGTATCGCTGAATAGACCGAAAGAAGCGAATTGACTTACTTGGCGGCCCGGCCCATTAAGATGCCGCGACGCGAATCGCGGAGGCTTTTTCCTGCACAAGTTCGCGCGATGCCCAACTATCGAAACGGGCGCAAACAGAAACAATTCTCGTTGGGGCCTGAACGCCATGGATATTACCGAAACACCTTCCAGAAACAGTGACGCGCTGATCGAGCTCACCGCCGACGTGGTGGCTGCCTATGTCAGCAACAATCCCGTACCGGTCGGCGAACTGCCGAACCTTATCGCCGATGTCCATGCCGCTCTCGGGCGTGTCGGCGGGGCCGCCGAGCAGCCGCCTGCCGACAAGCAGAAGCCGGCGGTAAATCCGAAGCGGTCGGTGCATGACGACTACATCATCTGTCTCGAAGACGGCAAGAAGTTCAAGTCGCTCAAGCGTCACTTGATGACCCACTATGATCTGACGCCCGACCAGTATCGTGAAAAGTGGAACCTGGACCCGAGCTATCCGATGGTTGCGCCCAATTACGCGGCCGCCCGTTCGCAGCTCGCCAAGAAGATGGGTCTCGGCCGCAAGCGCAAGGGACGCTGACAAGCGGCTCTTCCGGTTTGATACTCAAACGGCGCCTACAGGCGCCGTTTTCGCATTGTGGGGAGACCAAGCTCAGGCCGCCAGTTCTTCATGCCGCCGGCAATTGCCGTCCGGTCAGGCGGTCTGCTTCAGCGCTGCCTCGGCGTCACGCTTGATGCGCTTGACCATCGAGCGAAGACCATTGGCGCGCTGCGGCGACAGGTGCTCGTCAAGTCCGAGTGCCTTCAATGTGGCCTCTGCGTCGGTCCTCTGGATTTCGCTGGCCGGCCGTCCCGAAAACAGCGCCAGCATGATGGCGACCAGGCCGCGCACGATATGCGCGTCGGAATCGCCCTTGAAGGTGATAACGGGGTCGACACCCCCGCCTTGCTCGGTGGTCAGCCAGACCTGGCTGACGCAGCCGGGCACCTTGTTGGCTTGTATGCGTTGCTCGTCGGGAAACGGCGGCAGCGCTTCACCCAGTTCAATCACATAGCGATAGCGGTCTTCCCACTCGTCGAGCAGGGAAAAGTCGTCGCGGATGGTCTGGATCGTCGTCGTCATTCCCCCGGATATAGTCATCCGGCGCTGCCACGTCACGGAAAAAGAGGAGAAACGCCGCAGGTGCCGAGAGCGAGAGCCTTGCGGTTTAGCGATGAATTCGGCCGAAACAGTCTCAGTTCTTCGCCGGCAAGTGCACTTTCGCCGGCAAATCGACTTTCGCCGGCAACACGATTTCCTCGGACACGCTGCCGGTGGTCGTCACCGTATCGGGTTCAGCGGCCTTGTCGTCCAGCATGGCGGCCGCGATCTTGGCGGTCTCCCTGGCCCGGGCGGTGATGGTGTGCATTGCCGATTTGCCGGTCTCGCACACGTCCGGCTTGCGCTCGCAGATGCCGGCGATATCGCCGACGGCTTCGCGCGCCGCAAACAGCGCCTGGAGCGGCCCGACGCTTTCGCGGCCCGCATCATCGGCGCCGACACCCAGCGGCAGCGCCAGAAGCACCAGCGAAAACCAGAAAGCAGCTCTTATCAGAAAGCCCATCTGTCTGTCCTTTATGACGTCATGCATCCGAACCGCACGACCCTTGTACCGCGATACTGACACAGACGCGCAAAGGACGGCTTGTCCCGAAAGCAACAGTTTTCCTTAAATTTTAGGTAGATTCGAAACGAAGCGTTTTGAAGTTCATTTGCCTCGAACGGCTCAGATTTTATTCAGCAAATGATAACCATCCAACCTATTGTTTTTCATTATCATTTTCTTAATCGGCGACAGTTTGATGCCATCGGTCGTAGGTTCAGGCGCGGGCGGTGTGGATAACGCTCCGTTTACTATGGCGGCAATTGCCCCGGTTTTTCCCCGCCGGTATCCCGATATTTGCAGCCTGCCGGGGGACCATCGGCCCAGCCTTATCCATTCCTTAAACGCTGGATGCGAGTTTCGGAATCGACAAAAGCCGCCTGCAAAGCAGGGCCGTTCACGACCGGGTGCGTTGAGTTGAGTGCGATCAAGGCCAGATACGCCGAGTTGCCGGGCGCGATAGCCGCCGGTTGCGAACGGATGGTTCATCCGTCCGTGCTCGGCCAGAGCGATCGTCGCCGCCACAGTCGGTTCATTGGCGCCATGCTGGCGGCTCCTTTCTTCAGCGCGGGTGCAGCGGTGACGCTGGTCACGTCGGGCATGGGCGCGGCCGTGACCGTGGCTGCCATCTTTGCGGCGTTCGGCCTTTGCTGGTTCGCCGCCCTGCTGGTGGCTGCATCGGTCAAGATGACCCTGGCCGGCCAACTCGCCTTGGTCGTCGGCAGCGTTGCCCTCGGTGCCCTTATCGCTGCCGCCGGCGGTGTGGCCTCGCCGGTTGCCTTGCTCGCGGTGGCGGTGCCGTTTGAAGCGTGGTGGATCGGCCAGTCGCGCCGTGCCGTGATCTGGGGCGCCATATCGGCCTTTGTCGCAGTCTTGCTGCAGCCTTTAGCCGGTTCCGTCTTGCCGCTCGACCAGACCGAAATCGCCGCATGGCACTGGCTGGTACCACTGGCCTGGGCACTCACGCTCATTCCGCGTATCGCTCCGCTTCGCGGCGCCGCCAGCGCACAGTTCGATCCGGCCGGCAGCCACCGGCTCGAAGACCTCATCGACGCCGTCGTGCTGCGAATCGCGGCGCATGGCGAGGTTCTGGACGTCTCGGCTAAGGCACGCACTATGCTGCGGCTGCCACCGGAGCTGCTTTTCGGCACCGGACTTTTCGATCGCATCCATCTGTCCGACCGCGTCCCGTATCTCAGTGCGCTGGCCGATATGCGCGATGGCGCCCTGTCGCGCCGGCTCGACCTTCGCGTACGGCTGCCGCAGAGCAGTGGCGTGACGGCCGACAATTACCGGCCGTTCTCGCTCGAGATGATGCGCGCGCCGGGGCAGGAGACTGTCTTTACGCTTCTTCTGCGCGAGAACGACGAACTGGCCGGACTGCGCCAGGAGCTTGCCGCCGCCAATGAGGCGGCTGCCTCCGCCGAGGTGGCGAAAGGACGCTTCCTTGCCGTCGTCAGCCATGAGTTGCGCACCCCGCTCAATGCCATCATCGGCTTTTCCGACATGTTGCTGCACGAGATGTTCGGCAGCTTCAAGGATCCGCGCCAGAAGGAATATGTCGGGCTGGTCAGGGATTCGGGCCAGCACCTGCTCGCCGTCGTCACCTCGATACTCGACGTATCGCGGATCGAATCGGGCGCCTACGCGACCGAACCGGAACCGTTCCGCTTCCGCGAAGCGGTCGAGATGTGCCAATCGATGATGCGCCTGCAAGCCGAGGCAAAGGCCATCGATCTGCAGGCCCAGATCGCGCCGGACGCAGGCGAAATAAATGCCGACCGTCGCGCCGTGCAGCAGATCCTGATCAATCTCGTCTCTAACGCGATCAAGTTCACGCCCGAAGGCGGCAATGTCGTCATCGGCGCCAAGCGCATCGGCTCGCGGCTGCATTTCTGGGTCCGGGATACTGGCATCGGCATCGCCGAGGAAGATTTCGCCAATCTCGGCAAGCCGTTCATGCAGATCCAGAACGACTATACCCGCCGTTTCGAAGGCACAGGCCTCGGGCTCTCGCTGGTGAAGGGGCTGGTGGCGCTGCACGAGGGCACCATGTCGATCGAAAGCATGCCGGGCGAGGGCACTACGGTGACGATCAGCCTTCCCGTGAGCGGCCCGACGGGCCGCTCGGCGGAGAAGGCCGGCGTGGTGCCGATGTCCGCGGCCAAAGCCAGAGCGGACGGTGGCAAGGGGGAGAGCAATGGGTCGCTCCGCAAAACAGCCTAAGGCGGTCAAACGCCGCGGCAATGCCTTCGAGCACGGAGCTATGGCTCTGGGCAGCCTGATCTCGCGCAATCCTGTTGTGGTCGGCGGCTCCACCGCATTCCTGGTGACGCTGTTCTACGTCTCGGCGAACGCGCTTTGGTACCAGCCATTTCCGCATGCCGGCGCGTTTTTCGCCACCAGGAGTATCGAGCGCTTTCCCCGGGCGGACAGCGACGAGCCCGAAACCACCATCAATATCGTGCGTCCGGCCGCTGCGCCGATCAAGAGCGACCCGGTCGTCGAACAGGTCCAGGGCATTTTGAAGGATCTCGATTTCTATTCCGGCACCGTGGACGGGATTCCCGGACCGAATACGCGCAAGGCCATCCAGGCCTATCAGCAGAAGGTCGGATTGAATGCCTCCGGCGAGATCGACAGCGTCCTGCTGGATCAACTGGGTGCCACGCCGACGACCGCAGCCGTGGTTCCGCATCCCGTGCCGCGGCCGGTCGAAACGGTCGCTGTTCCAGCCGCCATTCCAGCGTCCGCACCGGCAAATGCGGTGGCGCCGGATCCCCGCATCGTCAAGATCCAGGCCGGACTGAAAGCGTTCGGCAATGACGACATTCAATTGGATGGCGTCGTAGGCGCGCGCACCAAGGCCGCGATCAAGGAATTCCAGGCGCTGTTCGGCTTGCCGGAGACCGGCGAGCCAGACGAGATCGTCTACGTCAAGATGCGCGAGATCGGCCTGACCAACTAAGGGTCGTGACGGCCGCTCGCCGGTCGCTCGGCAAAGACCGGTTACGGTTTTCCGGCCAATGCTGTAAGGACCGCCGCATGTCCAGGAATTCTCCATGCGGGTAACCACCGATCTGTGGGTGTCGGCGCTGTTGCGCCGGGTTTTCAGCGCCGGCGGCTTTGCCGCCGTGGTCAAGCGCGGCGCGACGGAAGCCGGCGCGGTTTTCGTGCTGGCGCGGGGCAGGCTGGGGGAGATAGCGCTGTTCGGGCCGGCGCCGCAGACGAGTTACGATTCAGCCAGGCCGGACGACCGTTTTTTCAGCCTGCTTGGCGAAGGCGACGATGCCGCCATCTTCGACGCGCGGCTGGAGCGCGAGAAGAGATTCGATCCGGATATCTGGGTGGTCGAGATCGAGGCGGGCGCCATTCCCGTCGAGGAGCTTATCTCGGTCAAGGCGTCGTAACGGCAAGCCTTCAGATGCGACGCGCCTTTGGGGTGGCGGCTATATCGGCGCTGTTCGGCTTGCGCAGGTCGGCATTTGCGGCGACGCGCCCAGGCTTGCGAACAATTTTCGATACGGTGTCGGCCTTCCAGCCGCGGAGCCTGTCCAACGCCGCGTCGCGGTGCAGCAGGCGGTAGCGGTCGAGGAAGATGCGGATCGCCTGCGGGTGCGGAAACTCGGTCGGATAGATGGCCGCCGTGATCAGGAACGCCTTGTCTTCACTAAGGTCGAGCGCGCGCAAGGCGGCCAGCAGCGGTGTGTAATTGTGGCTCGCGGTGAGCGTCCGCGCCGTTGAAAAATCGACTTCGAGCGCATCGGCGAGCGCTGTCTGGAAGAATGCCGCATTGCCGGTCAGCGCGGTCTCGCGCAGCTTGACATAGGTTTGTGGCTCGACGAACGGACTGATGGCGGCGCCGCTCTCGGCGCGCATCATGGATCGCAGCCTGCGGCGTACAGTTTCAGCGGCATCGGAAGCCTCTTGCCTGTTGACCTCGCCCGCAACCACTTCGGCGTTTTCGGACGCGGCTTTGGCGGTTGTTTCCGGCTGCTGCTGCGACCGCACCAGCGTCGGCCTTTCGAGCACTTTGATGAGATCCGCGATCGTTTGATTGAGATCCTTGCGGCGGGCAATGGCACGGGCATGCGGCAGGCCGTGACGCCCGATCAGCGCGATCAGGTCGACGTCGCTGAGGGCGCGCGAGCGGATCAGCAGCGGAGCGGCGATGTCGACCCGCTCCTGGCAAAGCCGCCGCACCAGCGCGGCAGGTGCATATTCGCATTCGGAAAGGGCTGCCGCGACGTAGCGGCGCGATTCGACCGAGACATTCTCGAAAAGCGGCAGCGTCAGGTCTTCGAGCTGCGCGATTTCCCGGCGCGAAGGGCGGGTGAGCGAGCAGAACGCCGATACCGCGGCGCGAAACAGCCTTTCGGCCTTTCCCGATTCAGCTCCTGCTGCGATTTGCCTGAAATCCGAAGCTGACACGAAGGATACGCCCGACACTCGACACGATCTGGACAGCGCTCTGCCGGGCTGTACCGGTTTCGCGTTTCCCAAGAACAAAGATCAATTTAGCGGCGATCCGTTAGCGCTCCGTTAACCTACTACCTTCTTAATCGACTATGGAGGCGTTGCGTTGTGCTCCGGGGCAACCGAGAGGAATACGCGAACCATGGGCATGGTACTGTCTTTCGTGCCGCGAACGGCGGCAACCAATCGAGCACAACAAGCCGCGCCGGCGGCAGTGATCATCTTTCCCGGGGTGCGCTACGAGCAGCGGCCGCTGACGGGCGAAACGCGGCCGGCCGGCCCCGACAAGCCGGGACCTTCGGGAACATTGCCGGTACCGCATCACTGAGCATCGGAACCGGCTTAAAAATCCTGCAGTTCGCAGGAACTCTGTTCGAGAAACCGCGAGACGATCGGCTTCCAGCTGTCGTCGGGCACGAACGAACGGACGACGAATACGCCTTCCTCTATCGGCGCCTCGACGAAGATGGCCCCCTGCAGTTCCTCGGGAAGATCCTTGCGGACCTCGATCATCTGGGCCGGCGTCAGCACAACGGTGTCGAGCACGCCTGCGGTCGCGCTGTGGTCGTTGAACGAGTAGATGTTGTGGCCGCCGCGGTCGTAGACCGATATCGACCAGAACGGCACCTTTCCCGGTGCCTTGACCCGCATCATCCCATCGGCAAGATCGAAGCGGCATGCCGCCGCATAAAACAGCGGATCGACCGATTTCACCACCGGCGCGCCGCCGGCTTCCGCGTCGAGCCTGGTCATCTTGTAGAGATCCGAAGCCATGGCCAATCGCGACCAGGCGTCGCGTTCGGAAAACTCGGGGACGAGCAGCAGCACGATGATGTGCACGATGCCGGCGCCGAGCAGGCCGAGCAGCACGGCATGCAGCAGGCTACGCATTGCAGCCGACCTTCTGGATCTGCGGCAGCGTGACGTCCGAGAGACCGGTGCTGCTGGCGATCGGCGTGTCGTAGAACGTAAGCACCAAGTACATCTTGCCGGCGCCGCTGGTCAGCAGCCAGTTGCCGGGCACAGGGCGGCTGCCGACGGAAATGACCACCGAATTGTCGGCCTGGCGCAGCACTTGATAGGACTGCAGCGCAGCCGGCCTCGGCTTGCCGGTCTCGACCACGCCAAGCGACTGGTCGGCGGCATAAAGCGTCCAGAACCGGGCGGTGGGAAAGCCGCCCGCAATCTTGTAGGCACATTGCCGCTTGAGCTGTTCGCCGCCGGAATCGCGCTCGGCGATGAAGGACAGTCCTTCCGCCTGTCCGAGCGCCAGCACGCCTTCGCGAGCCACGCGGGCCTTCGAATAGGGATCTGCCGTCGGCGTGCCGATATCGGGGAAGGCGGTCCATTGGCCGATCCTGATGGCGCCGACGCCATCCTGCAGCTTCAGTGCATACCAGACGCTGCCGCCACCGCCGACGACGGCTATGGCAAGCGAAAGCAGTGTCAGGAAGGCGTTCTTGAGCATGAGGAGGCAGGGAACCGAAGGCCGGGACTGAAAGATTGCCGCTCGGGGATATCGCGGCGCAGGGCCTTGTGGCAAGCGGCCCTGTGGAATTGACCGCTCAGAGCGCCGACAGGGTCTCCGGCGCAGCGGGCGCGTCGAGCACGGGTGCCGCCTGGAACAGCTTCGTGAGTTCCTTCAGGGTCTGGGTGGTCCGGCTGGACAGCACCGGCGGACGCTCGGCGGCGGCATCGGCTGCTGCCTGTTCGGCGCTCTTCTTCTCCGCTTCCTCGGCCTTGGCAGCGATTTCGGCATCGACGAAGGGGTGATCGAGGCCGGGGATCGGTCTGAGGTCGATATTCTGGTGCGCATAGAGCATCAGGCGCTGCCACACCATGGCCGGCAGCGTGCCGCCGGTCATCTTGTTGGTCGCGGTGAAGTCGTCATTACCGAGCCAGACGGCGGCCGTGTAGTTGCCGGTAAAGCCGACAAACCAGGCATCGCGGTAGGACTGGGTCGTGCCGGTCTTGCCGGCGACGACGATGTTTGGAAGGGCTGCGCGCCGGGCAGTGCCGATCACCGGCACCGCCGCCAGCATGGTGTTCATGTATTTGAGCGCCTGCTCCGATAGCACCCGGTGCGGCGGCGGCGCATCCTTGGCGAAGTCGTAGACCACCTCGCCGGTACGGGTGAAGAGTTGGCTGACGCCGTGCCGGGTTCCGGCAAAGCCGTTCTGGGCAAACACGCTGTAACCCGTCGCCTGGTCCATCACGGTCATGCCCGACGTGCCGAGCACCATGGTCTTGTGCGATTCAAGCGGCGACTCGACGCCCATCGCCTCGGCCATCGCCTTGATCGGCTTGATGCCGAGATAATCCTTGGCCAGCCGCACCGGCACCGTGTTGATCGATTTGGCCATCGCCGTGATCAGCGTGACGTTGCCGGCCGACCCGCCATTGTAATTGTGGGGCGACCAGCTGCCCCAGGAGATGGGTCCGCCGGAAACCACCGAATCCGGCGTGAAGCCATGCTCCATCGCCGTCGCATAGACATAGGGCTTGAACGAGGAGCCGGTCTGGCGAAGCGCTTTGGTGGCGCGGTTGAACTGGCTGGCGCCGTAGTCGCGGCCGCCGACGATCGCCCTGACCGCGCCATTGGTCTCGATGACGACGATGGCGCCCTCGGTGACGTTGTATTCCTTGCCGAACTGGCGGAGGTGGAACTCCATCGATTCTTCGGCCGCCTTCTGGATGTTGGCATCGAAGGTGGTGTGGGCGACAAGCGAGTGCGGGCCACCTTTGGCGGCGATCTTCTTGACCTCGTCGAAGGCCCAGTCGAGGTAATAGTCGGGGCTCTTCTGCTCGCCGCGGTCGACGATTTCGGCCGGGTGCAGCCTTGCCTGCAGCACCTGGCCTTCGGTCATGAAGCCGGAATCGACCAGATTGGACAGCACCACGTTGGCCCGCGCCCGGGCGGCGGGCAGGTTTATGTGCGGCGCATATTTGGTCGGCGCCTTGAACAGGCCGGCCAGCATCGCCGCCTCGGCAAGGTTCAGGTCCTTGACGCTCTTGCCGAAATAGAAATCGGCTGCCGCCTCGATGCCGAAGGTGCCGCCGCCCATATAGGCGCGGTCGAGGTAAAGCTGCAGGATTTCCTTCTTCGACAGATTGGCTTCGAGCCACAGCGACAGGAACGCTTCCTTGATCTTGCGCTCGAACGTCCGCTCATTGGTCAGGAACAGGTTCTTGGCCAGCTGCTGGGTGATGCTCGAGCCACCCTGGACGACGGAATTTGCCCGCACATTCTCGAATATGGCGCGCGACAGGCCGAGCACATCGATGCCGTAATGGTCGAAGAAACGGCGGTCTTCGGTCGCCAGCACCGCCTTGATGACATGGTCGGGCATCTCGTCGACCGGCACCGAATCGCGCTGGATGATGCCGCGCTGGCCGATCTCGTTGCCGTAGCGGTCGAGGAAGGTGACGGCGAAGTCGCCTTGCGTGCGCCAGTCGCCGGCGGTTATCTGGAAGGCCGGCAAGGCCAGCGCCAAAAGCACGACGATGCCGCCGGCACCGAGCGTAAAGCCTTCACTCAACAGTTCGATCAGGCCACGGCGCCAGCCGCCGACGCGGAAACGCCGCGAGAAGATGGTCGCCGCTTCCCAGAACTGGCGCGCCCTGAAGCCGATTTCGTAGACCGAGGAATCGATCCATGCATCCACCGCCAGCAGCCTTGCGGCGATCGGACCTCTTCTCTTGCGTGGTTCCAAAGGACTGGCCATTCCAGGATCCGGCTGCGGCGATGCCGCCAACTGAGAAACCGCATACCGGCAATTTCACGGCGGCGCGCCGCTATGACTATTCGTCCATTTTGGCGCTGCCTACAAGGACGATGAAGATAAGGGCGATGAAGATAAGCGGGAGGTTTGTCGAGGGGAAGACGGCTCCCGTGCGGCGTCAGCGCAGGATGCTGACTGTCCTGCGCGAGTAGGTGGTGTCGTTGATCTGGGCGAGCATGAAGGCCGCTACGTCGGCCCGCGCCAGTGTCGGCAGCAGCGATGCCGCCCGGATGCCATTGCCATGGCGGAATTCACCCGTTGCCGCCCCATTGCTCAGCTTGGGCGGCCGCACGATGGTCCAGCCGAGACTGGATTGAACGACCAGGCTTTCCTTCACCTCATGGTCCGTCACCTCATGGCGCAGCACCAATGGCACGATGATGTTGCCCAACAGGAGGCCTAGTTGCCGCCGGCCGTCGCGAACGCCAAGGAATGAAAGATAGATGAGCCGTTCGGGGCCGGCCTGCTGCATCGCCGCGACGATGAAGCCGATGCCGGCAACGACGGCCGGATCGCGTTTCAGCGGCACGCCCACCCCAAGACAGCTGAAAACCGCATCATACCTAACAACGGCGCGTTCGACTGCCTGCCGATCGGCGACGTTTCCGACGATCACCTTGAGATTTTCGTGGCTGATGGCAAGCTTGCCCGGCGTGCGGACGAAGGCGGTCACCGCATGGCCCTTCGCCAACGCCGCCGAGACAAGCAGTCGACCCGTCGCACCGGAAGCGCCGAAGATCAGCAGTTTCATCGTCCGCTCCTGGAAACCGTTAGCCCCGCTTACGCCCGGCGACGAAGGCGACAGGCGCCCCGGTCGGGCCGGGCAGCAACCGGCTGTCGGCATAGCCGCTCTGATCGACCAGGTCCTGGGCTGCGCCCTTTTCAAAGACCGTGCCGCCCCACATTGTGGTGCGGAAGCGGGCGAGGGCGTCTCCCAGTGCATCCGGTCCAGGATTGACCATTGCCAGCAGCAGCCAGCCGCCGGGCCGCAACGCGGCGTGGCTGCGCTTGACGATGGCCCTGACATCCGGCTCGGGGATGAAGGCGCTTGGTACGAAAACAAGGTCGAACGCGTCCGTGTCCGCAATATCCTGGCCCAGCCCGGTGTGCAGTTCGATGCGATGTTCGAGCCCGGCTGCCCTGACGTTGGCAGCGGCCTGCGCGATGGCTTCAGGCAGGGGATCGACACCGACCGCCTTCAGGCCGGGCCATTGCCGCAGCATCGACACCGACAGGGCGCCGACGCCGACGCCGATATCCAGGAAGGCTGCGCCCGGTGCGGCGAGCCTCTCCGGCAAACCGGTCAGTTGTGGCGCGATCAGCCGCTTCAGCAACGCCGGGAAGCCAGATGAAACGTCGCCGAAGGCCTGGCGTAAACGGGCTTCCAGGGCCTCGACGCTTTCGGAGGAGCGCGACAGCAGCTTGCCACCTGAAAGCAGGTCGACCCGGATGCTGGCCAGCACCGGCGTGAGTTCGATGACGCCAGCACTTGATACGACGTCGGAGGCGCCGAGTTCGGCAAGCACGGCCCCTGTGCGCCGGGCCACACTGCCCTCGAGTGGCGTGCCGGAAATACGCGCCTCCATCGCCAAACCGAGCGCCACCAACGCATTGGCCGACGTCGCGTGCCGCGCCACCATCGTTCGCAAACCTTCGATATCCATCGATCGCTTCCCTGAATTGGATCAGGCCTATTCTCGCGCGGACGTCAAATTCAGGCGATTTGCAATTTCCGGGCATGCTTGTGCAAAACTGCACAGGTGCGCGGCGAGGAATTGATCTAGACTAGGTTCGTGATCAAGACCGGCGAACCGGACTGGAACGATCTGCGCTACTTTCTCGCTGCCGCCCGCGCGGGAACGTTGTCGGGAGCTGCGCGCGTGCTCGGCGTGCGTCACACGACGATCAGCCGGCGCCTGGCTGCTCTTGAGGCGGCACTCGGGGTTTCGCTTGTCGTGCGCACGCGGCAAGGTATCGAGATCACGCCGCTTGGCCAGACATTGCTGCCGCTCGGTGATGACCTTGAACGTACCATGCAAGCACTGACGGCGCTTGTGCGTTCGGGCAAGAATAGCGTTCGGCTGGCACTGCCGTCGGGCTTCAGCCCCCTTTTTGCCGAGCGTATGGCCGGGTTCCATAAGGCCCACCCCGATATCAATCTTGAACTGACGAGCGGCAGCAGGCCCGTGGACCTGCAGCACGGCGAGGCCGACCTAGCGGTCAGGATCGGCACCATCGCCGACGACGATTTGATCGCGCAGAAGCTTTGTGTTGCGGGCTGGTCGACCTACGCGTCCCAGCGCTATCTCGACCGTCACCCGATGCCCATCGACCCTCGCCAGCTGGCCGGACACGAGATCATTGGATTTCACGCAAGCCTTGCCGGCGTCCCCGGCGCCAAATGGGTTGAGGCGCACGGCGCCGGCGCGACAATTGTCCTTCGCGTTGCCGAAATGACGGAAATGCTGGCGGCGGCTCTGAGTGGCGCCGGTCTGGCGGTAATGCCCTGCATGTTGGCCGAAGCTGAACCGCGGATGGTGCGCCTTGCCCCCGACATTCTCGGCAGTCATCCGGTGTCGCTCGTCTATCGCCGTGAAATCGGGGCGGAGGCGCCGGTGCGCGCCGTCATCCGCTTCGTTTCTACCATCATCAAGGACCATGCCGAGGTGATCAGCGGCGAGACGCAGTAGGGGCATGGTGCAGCCGCTTGCGCGAGGTGCCGAGGATTGGCAGTCGTCACACGGGACGCTTGTCCCGCTCTTTGCGGGTCGCACCTTATCGTCCGGCGTTGGTTCTCTCGGAAGACTCGCTGGATACTCGATTTGCGGGAGCGCCAGAGAATCTTGCGATCCCGATAATATTAACAGGTATTATTTCCGCTAGGTCTCTCACCACAGTTGGGTCATGCCAAATGCCTGAGAATTGAATTTCCGCTGTGAAACACCTATCTTACAGTGAAATTCACGTTTTCGACTTTAGCTGCAAGGAGATTTTACGGATGGCCCAAGGCAATCAGAACATCATGGGAAAATCTGAGGCTCGCTTCATGGAAAATCAAAAGAAGGCGGCGGAGCGGAACAAAGCAACTGCCGAATATCTCTCGGAGGCGAAGGCCAGGACCATCAAGACGGCAAGGCTGAGGGAATTGCGACTGGCCAAGGAAGAGGCGGACCGCGCGGCGGCAGCTCTGAATCCGGTCGCCCCGAAGAAGAAGCGGGCGTCGCGGGCACTCAAGCAGGCCGTATCCGCATCGACGCAGCCCAAATCATGAGCCTGACATTTCCCATTCCAGCTGCAGCCAGGAAGCAAACGCATCCGCTTCGTCGGCCGTGCCGTCGCGGGTTGCAGGAGCAGGGCTTATTGCCGAGATCATGAAGGTTCATAATCCGCATGAGACGCGCTGATTCGCGCTTTGGCGGGATGCCTTCATGCAACGCAGCTACGCAGCCGGGAGCTCGACGCGACGGGCGAAGGGAAAGACGATGACCGCGCCGGCCGTCGAATTGCAGAAGGCCATATTCGATGCTGTGAATGGCGATCCCGATTTATCGGCGGCATTGGGCGACGCAAGATTGTTCGACCGTGCGCCGGAAAATGTTGCGTTCCCCCACATGACCTTCGGCCGCACCAGCGTCTACGATTGGGCAACGGGAATGGAGAACGACGCAGAACAGTTGCTGACGTTGCATGTCTGGTCGAAATCAGAGGCCAGCAAGGAAACCAATGACATCATGGACCTTGTTAGCACCCGCCTGCGCGATACGGCTCTCTCGCTCGGCGAACATCGCCGCGCCTACCTCAAGCTCGAATTCGCCGAAGCCCGCTACGACGAGGACCTTTCGGCCCATCACGGGCTGCTGCGCTTCCGTGCCGTGATCAAGGACGAGGGCTGAGCACCGGGCACTTTTTGCAAATCGGACAATTTTGTTCTTGCTTTGTGCCGGCAGCTATGCTACTAATTCCCCTATGGTGCTGATGGCGCCAGCGACCCGCCGCAGAGGCGGGTTTTTTGTTTCAGGTTCGGTTCGCCTGAACTGCCATCGGTTGCCTTGGGCCGGATGCTTCGTCCTCCCAAATGGTCCTGCCCGCCAGATGATGCCGGTTGTCGGCGAAGGATTGGAGGGCTAGGTTAAACATTGGCGATTTCGCGGAGCCGGGCGGCGAAATGGCAATCCGGTAATCTCGCGCTTCAGGGGTGTGGCGGGCATGCATTCGAGCGTTCACCGTTCATATCACGTTCAGCACCGGCGCGTTAGAACGCTGACCATGAAAACCCTTCGCTCCCACTTCCGGACCGCGGCACTGGCGCTGTCAGCCGCCGGTCTGCTTGCGTCGCAAGCGATGGCGATCCCCGCTGTCGTGCCCGAGTGGACTCAGCCGGTCGTCGTCGCCGCGTCCGACTGCTACGCGATCGGCCAGCAGGTGGCCGAGCAGAATGGCGGCACCCTGGCCAAGGCCTCGCAGTCGACACGCGGCGGCCAGCCGGTCTGCGTCATCGTCGTGCTCGTTCCGGGCAAGGACGGGCAGCGTCCCCGTCGCTCCGAGATCGTCGTTCCGCTGAACTGAACCGTGCCGTTTCCCAGTCTGCCGGAATCGGCCTATATCTGACCAGTTTCAACAGGCCTCCCGCATGCGCGTACTCGTCGTCGAAGATGACAAGGATCTCAACCGGCAGATCGGCGACGCGCTGGTCGATGCCGGTTATGTCGTCGACCGCGCTTTCGACGGCGAGGAAGGGCACTTTCTCGGCGACACCGAGCCCTACGATGCCGTCGTGCTCGACATCGGCCTGCCGCAGATGGACGGCATCAGCGTGGTCGAACGCTGGCGGCGCGGCGGCCGCAAGATGCCGGTGCTGATCCTGACGGCACGCGACCGCTGGAGCGACAAGGTTGCCGGCATCGACGCCGGCGCCGACGACTACGTCACCAAACCCTTCCACATCGAGGAAATCCTGGCCAGGGTGCGGGCCTTGATCCGGCGTGCTGCCGGGCACGCTTCGTCCGAACTGACCTGCGGGCCGCTCCGCCTCGACACCAAGGTCTCCAAGGCCGACGTCGACGGCGTGCCGCTGAAGCTGACCTCGCACGAATTCCGCTTGCTTGCCTATTTGATGCACCATATGGGCGAGGTGGTGTCCCGGACCGAGCTGGTCGAGCATCTCTACGACCAGGATTTCGACCGCGATTCCAACACCATCGAGGTCTTTGTCGGACGGCTTCGCAAGAAGATGGGCATCGACATGATCGAAACTGTTCGCGGCATGGGCTACCGCATGCGTAAGCCGGAGGCGTAACGCGGAACCGCTGCCTACAAAACCCGCCGTCTCGAACACGCCGTCGCTGCGGTCATGGCCGCGTTCGGTGGCGTTTCGCGTCATCGCCTTTTCCACGGTCTGGGCGATCCTCACTCTGGTCGTCATCTTCACCTTGATCACCACGCTCTATCGCCAGGCCAGCGAGCGCGGTTTCGACAGCCTGCTTTCGGCGCATCTGTTCAACCTGATCGGCTCGGTCGGCGTTTCTGAAAGCGGCCAATTGACCGGCGCCCCCGACCTTGGTGATTTGAGGTTCTCGGAACCGAATTCCGGCTGGTACTGGTCGGTCGAGCCTGCCTCGGAAGGCGTGCACGGCGATCTCCATTCGTCGTCGATGACCAAGGCGATCCCGTCGCCAAGCGTTGCCGAGGTGCCCTTCAATGCCAGCTTCCAGCGCAGCTATTCAGCGGACGGCATCGAAGGCGAGCAGTTGGAGGTGTTCGAGAGCGAGTTCGTGCTCGATGCGAAAAACCGCGCCGCGCGCTTCCGCGTCATGGGCAACCAGACCGAGCTCGAGCAGGAAATCGCCACCTTCCAGCGGCGCCTTTTGACCTATCTGTCGCTGTTCGGCGTCGGCATGATCGCCATCAATGCGATTGCCATCCTGCTCGGCCTGCAGCCGCTGCGCCGGGTCAGGAATGCGCTTGCCATGGTGCGCGAAGGAACCGCGCAGCGCCTAGACGGCCGTTTCCCGGCCGAGATCGAGCCGCTCGCCAACGAGACCAATGCGCTGATCGAGAACAACAGGCGTATCGTCGAGCGGTCGCGCACACAGGTCGGCAACCTGGCTCACTCGCTGAAGACGCCGCTTGCCGTGCTGCTCAACGAGGGACGGGCGCTGGGTGGCGCCAAGGGTCAGCTGATCGCCGAGCAGGCCGCTTCCATGCAAAAGCAAGTGGACCATTATCTGCAACGTGCCCGCGTCGCCGCGCAGCGCGACAGCGTCGTCTACCGTACGCCGGTGGCGCCGCTGGTCCAGCGCATGGTTCGGGTGCTGCAGAAGCTCAACCCGCAGACGGCGCTGTCGCTCTCACTGCCGGCCACCGACATCGTCTTTGCCGGCGAACGCGAGGACCTGGAGGAGCTGCTCGGCAATCTGCTCGACAATGCGATGAAATGGGCAAGGAGCGCGGTCGCCGTTTCGGTCAAGCCAATCTCCAGCAAGGGTGGCGCTGGCACGGAAGGCGCAGCCAACCTGTTCGAGATCAGCATCGAGGATGACGGCCCCGGCATTCCCGACGACAAGGCGCGCGAGGTGTTGCAGCGCGGCCGGCGGCTCGACGAGACAAAACCGGGCAGCGGGCTCGGACTTGCCATTGTCGCCGACCTTGTCAACGAGTATGGAGGCTCTCTGGCGCTGGAACGATCCGTCATGGGTGGATTGAAGGCGATGGTTCGATTGCGGAGCCTTCAGTAATGCTTTTCCAGATTGCTTTTCCAGGTGGCCGGCCGCGGCCAAATTTCCGACAAACATCGACATTATGGCCGCGCCAGCTGCTGACAGCGCGGCGGTCCAGCTCAAGAAAGCCGGTATTGGCATGAAGATTCGCGTCGCGCTCGTTTCCGCCCTGCTCGCCGTCTCCGGCTGCACAACGCTCGGCAAGGGCCCGGCCGTTACGGTGACGCCGGCCGCGACGCCCCCCAGCGGCGCCAAGGTGGCGACGACGATCATCTCCGCCATGGGCGGCGGCCTCGTCGGCGGCTCTATCGGCGCCGGCCTGAGCGAGACCGAGAAGCGCAGCGCGCTCGAGGCGGAATACAAGGCGCTTGAATACACGGCGAGCGGCCAGAAAGTGGCTTGGAAGAGCGACGGTTCGGCCCATCGCGGCGAAGTGGTCGCCGCCCAGCCCTATCGCGTCGGCTCGCAGGACTGCCGGCAATACACCCATACGGTGTTTACCGGCACCGTCGGCGCCACCGCGCGCGGAACCGCGTGCCGCAATGCCGACGGCAGCTGGACGCCGCTGACGTAGCTGGCCGGCCGTCGATCCGCCGATTCCGGTCCGGCACTAAAGCGCGTCGCGTTCGACCGGCCTCATGCGACGCGCTTTAGGTTCTTGTTTTGATGCATGGTCGTTATCGCAAAACCGCTGCACACTTTTGCGCGACATGCATTATCGATCGGAGCGGCCCCGCCAAAGCGTCGCAGCACGCTTGTGTTGGCAGGGCAAGGGTCTCGTTCTATTGGAAGAGCCATGCTGTTCTGGGTCATAGCCGCAATCCTGACGCTGGGCGCAAGCCTGGCGGTGCTGCTGCCGTTGGCCGGCGGGTCGAAGAACGCGTCCGCTGCCGGCGATCACGACCTTGAAGTCTATCGCGACCAGCTGGCCGAGCTTGACCGCGATATGGCGCGTGGCCTGATCCAGCCAATGGAGGCCGAAGAGGCACGCGCCGAAATCGCCCGCCGCATCCTTCGCCTGAGCAATGCCGGCCACGCCGACGACACGGCGACGCAGCCGTCGCGGTCGACAAGGCTGGTGGCGACGGCGGCCGTGCTGCTGGTTCCGCTGGTCAGCTGGGGCCTCTATGGCCAGCTCGGCTCACCCGACCTGCCGTCGCAGCCGCTCAGCGAACGCCTGGCCAAGAACCCCGCCGACAGCTCGGTCGACGAGCTGATAGCCCGCGCCGAGGCGCACCTGGCGGCCAACCCATCCGATGGCCGCGGCTGGGACGTGCTGGCGCCGGTCTATCTGCGCATGCAGCGACACGCCGATGCGGTGACCGCCTATCGCAACGCCATCCGCCTCGACGGCGACAGCGCCGCCCGCCAGGCGGGTCTTGGCGAGGCGATCGCCAATGCGGCCGGCGGCATTGTCTCCGCCGAAGCGCAGGCGGCTTTCGAGGCGGCGTTGAAGCTCGATCCGGCCAATCCGAAGGCCTCGTTCTATCTCGCCATGGGCATGGCACAGGAAGGCCGCATAGCTGAAGCCACGGCGGCCTGGCAAAAGATGCTTGCCGCCTTGCCGCAGGGCTCGCCGTGGCGCGGCGCCGTCGAGCAGGCGCTGGCCGAATCCGCCGCCCGCAGCGTCGCTTCGGAGGCGCCCGCGAAAGGGCCGACCGCCGAGGATATCGATGCTGCTTCCTCGATGTCGCCGCAGGACCGGCAAGCCATGATCAGCACCATGGTTGCCGGCCTCGACGAAAAGCTTCGGCAAAATCCGCGCGACGAGGAAGGGTGGATGCAGCTCGTTCGTTCCTATGCCGTGCTGGGCAAGACAGATCAGGCGCGTGACGCGCTCAATCGCGGTATCGCCGTCTTTGGCGCGGACAGCGACCAGGCCAGGAAATTCACCGCCTTTGCCGCCTCGCTTGGCGTGACGGCGACGGAGTAGACGATGACGCGCAAGCAGAAACGACTGTCGGTGATCGCAGCGGGGCTGGGGTTTCTCGGTGTTGCCACCGGGCTGACCTTCTATGCGCTTGGCCAGAAGGCCTCCTATTTCTACATGCCGGCCGATCTGGCCACCGCCAGCCTTCAGCCGGGCCAGCGCATCAGGCTCGGCGGTCTCGTCGAAAAAGGCACGGTCGAGCGTAGCCAAGGCGCCACCGTCGCCTTTTCGGTGACCGACAACCAGAAGGACGTCAAGGTCACCTATACCGGCATTCTTCCCGACCTCTTCCGGGAAGGACAGGGCGTGATCACCGAAGGCTCGTTTGGCCCCGATGGCGTCTTTGTCGCCGACAGCGTACTGGCCAAGCATGACGAGACTTATATGCCGAAGGAGGTAGCCGACGGCCTCAAGGCCAAGGGCGTATGGCAGGAGAGCAAGAGTGACTAGCGGGTGCGGTGACAATGGTTGAAACCGGACATTTCGCCCTGATCCTGGCGTTTGCGCTGGCCCTGGTGCAGACGATGGTGCCGCTGTTCGGTGCGCGCACCGGCAACCACAAGATGATGGCCGTCGGCGCACCGGCCGCGCTGACCGGCTTTGCCTTGACGGCGCTGTCTTTCGTGGCGCTGGCAACCGCCTACGCCGGCTCCGACTTCTCGGTTGAGAGCGTCTGGGAGAACTCGCATTCGCTGCAGCCGCTGATCTACAAGATCACCGGAACCTGGGGCAATCACGAAGGTTCGATGCTGCTCTGGGTGCTGATCCTGACCTTCTTCGGCGCGCTCGTCGCCGTCTTCGGCGGCAATCTTCCGGCGACGCTCCGGGCCAATGTGCTTGCCGTGCAGGGAGCGATCGGCGCCACTTTCTTCCTGTTCATCCTGACGACGTCGAACCCGTTCGTCAGGCTCAATCCGGCGCCTATCGAGGGCCGCGATCTCAACCCGATCCTGCAGGACCTCGGCCTCGCCATCCATCCGCCGCTGCTTTATCTCGGCTATGTCGGTTTCTCGATCTGCTTTTCCTTCTCTGTCGCTGCCCTCATCGAGGGCCGCATTGACGCTTCGTGGGCGCGCTGGGTAAGGCCGTGGACATTGGTTGCCTGGATGTTCCTCACCGGCGGCATCGCCATGGGCTCCTACTGGGCCTATTACGAGCTCGGCTGGGGCGGCTTCTGGTTCTGGGATCCGGTCGAGAACGCATCCTTCATGCCGTGGCTGGCGGGCACGGCGCTGCTGCATTCGGCGATCGTCATGGAAAAGCGCTCGGCGCTGAAGATCTGGACGCTGCTTCTGGCGATCCTGACCTTCTCACTGTCGCTGCTCGGCACCTTCCTGGTGCGCTCCGGCGTGCTGACCTCGGTGCACGCATTCGCCACCGATCCGACGCGCGGCGTTTTCATCCTCTGCATCCTGACGCTGTTCATCGGCGGCTCGCTGGCGCTGTTTGCCTTGCGCGCCTCCCGGCTGACGGCCGGCGGGCTGTTTCACCCGATCTCGCGCGAAGGCGCGCTGGTCCTGAACAATCTGTTCCTGACCACCGCCACCGCCACCGTGCTGGTCGGCACGCTCTACCCGCTCGTCGTCGAAGCCCTGTCTGCCGACAAGATTTCGGTCGGCGCGCCGTTCTTCAACCTGACATTCGGCCCGCTGATGGTGCCGCTCTTGGTCGTCGTGCCGTTCGGGCCGCTCCTCGCCTGGAAGCGCGGTGACATTTTCGCGGTCGCCCAGCGCCTGATGGCGGCTTTCGCGGCGGCGCTGCTCGCCGTGCTGGTGACGGCCCTGTTCATCGATGGCGCTTCGGTGTTGGCGGCACTCGGTGTCGGCCTTGCCTTCTGGCTGATCTGCGGCGCGCTCTCCGATCTCGCCGTCAAATCCGGCTTCGGCACCGTCGCGCCCGCCACCATGCTCAGGCGCTTCGCCGGCCTACCGCGCTCGGTCTTCGGCACAGCGCTTGCGCATCTCGGCCTCGGGCTGACAACGCTCGGCATTGTCGGCACGCTTTGCTTCGGCACCGAAAAAATCCTGTCGATGCATGCCGGCGAGACCGTCGAACTGTCCGGCCACAAGCTGCGCTTCGAGGGACTCTACCCGGCCCAGGGGCCTAACTACAGTGAGGATCGCGGCCGCTTCGCCCTGCTTGGCGCCGACGGCAGCGTCACCGGCGAGATCACCTCGGCCAAGCGCTCATATCCGGTGCGCCAGATGACCACAACCGAATCCGGCATCAGGACGATCGGCTTCAGCCAGCTCTATCTTTCGCTTGGCGACGAGGGCAGCGATGGCTCTGTGGTCGTTCGTCTGTGGTGGAAGCCGCTGGTGACGCTGATCTGGGGCGGCGGAATGGTGATGATGGCGGGCGCGGCGATGTCGCTGCTCGACCGCCGCCTGCGCGTCGGCGCACCGTCGCGCCGCAAGGCTGCGGCCGGCGTGCCATCGGCGAGCCCGCAATGAAAAGGGTCACGCTGGCCTCGCTGGTCCTGCTGCTGGCGCTGTTGTTCGCCGGCGCCGTGCAGGCGGTCAAGCCCGACGAGGTGCTCGCCGACCCGGCACTCGAGGCGAGGGCGCGCGCTTTGTCGGAAGGCCTGCGCTGCATGGTCTGCCAGAACCAGTCGATCGACGAGTCCGATGCCGACCTCGCCCGCGACCTGCGCATCCTTGTGCGCCAGCGCCTGGTCGCCGGCGATACCGATCGGCAGGTGATGGACTATGTCGTTTCGCGCTACGGCGAATTCGTGCTGCTGAAGCCACGCTTCAATCTGCGCAATGTTTTGCTCTGGGGGACGCCAGTTCTTCTGCTGCTCGTTGGCGGGACATTCATCCTGCTGGCCGCCCGCTCGCGCCATTCGACGGTGACCGCTGCATTAACTGCCGAGGAACAGGCGGCGCTGGACAAGATGCTCCGCCGCGATTGATCGATACATTACGAAAGTTTCATGTACCGGAAATGGCGCCGTAATGTGCGGCCCTCTATTTCCTTTGTCGAGGATGCCAATCAAGGGGCGTCCCTTGAAAAGAGGATACGATAACCATGAATGTTGCCCCCAATTCATATCTTCGCACCCGTAAACGCCTGCTGGCCGCAGCCGCATCCCTGGCCATTGCCGGCGCGATCGGCTTTGGTGCTGTTGCCACCGGGACAGCCCCGGTGCTGGCCGACGCCGTGCGTGTCGAGGCACCGCAGGTCCCGAGCTTCGCCGATGTGGTCGAGCGCGTTTCGCCGGCGGTCGTCAGCGTGCGCGTCAAGGCCAAGATCCAGTCGACGGCCGATGACGGTTCCGGCCAGATGGACGACGAGGACGGCTTAGGCAATCTTCCCGACAACCCGCAGCTGCGCCGGTTCTTCCGCGAATTCCGCGGCTTTGGCGATCAAGGCGGCGATCAGGGCCCGAACGGAATGCGCCGTTTTGGACACCGTGACCGCAACAACGACCAGCCGCGGCCGGTGGCGCAAGGGTCCGGTTTCTTCATCTCCGATGACGGCTATCTCGTCACCAACAACCATGTCGTCGAGGAGGGCACCGCCTTCACCGTGGTGACCAATGACGGCAAGGAACTCGACGCCAAGCTGATCGGCACCGATCCGCGCACCGATCTTGCCGTGCTCAAGGTCGATGACGGCAGCAAGTTCACCTATGTCGACTTCGCCGATGATTCCAAGGTTCGCGTCGGCGACTGGGTGGTGGCTGTCGGCAATCCGTTCGGCCTCGGCGGCACGGTTACCGCCGGCATCGTCTCGGCCCGCGGCCGCGATATCGGCGCCGGTCCCTATGACGACTTCATCCAGATCGACGCCTCGGTGAACCGCGGCAATTCGGGCGGCCCGACCTTCAACCTCAACGGCCAGGTTGTCGGCATCAACACCGCGATCTTCTCGCCGTCGGGCGGCAGCGTCGGCATTGCCTTCGATATTCCCGCTTCGACCGCCAAGCAGGTCGTGCAGGATCTGATGAAGAACGGTACAGTCCAGCGCGGCTGGCTCGGCGTCGAAATCCAGCCGGTCACGCCCGAAATCGCCGAGTCGCTTGGCCTTGGGTCCGGCAAGGGCGCGCTCGTTGCCAGCGCACAGGACAACGGTCCCGGCAAGAAGGCCGGCATCACCGCCGGTGACGTGATCACCCAGGTGGACGGCAAGGACGTTGCTTCGCCGAAGGAACTCGCCCGCCTGATCGGCGCTTACCCGCCCGGCAAATCTGTCGATGTCACGGTGTGGCGCAACGGCAAGAGCGAGGCGGTTAAGGTCGATCTCGGCAAGCTGCCGTCGAGCGACAAGCAGGCCTCGGCCGACCAGCAGCCTGCCCCCGCGCCGAAGACCGACACGCTCGCCGATCTCGGCCTGACCGTCACCAAGTCTGACAATGGCAAGGGCCTTGTGGTGACCGATGTCGACCCCGACAGCGATGCCGCCGATCGCGGCATCCAGCCCGGCGACGTCATCACCTCCGTCAATTCGGCGGAAGTGAACGGCGCCGGCGACGTCGACAAGGCGATGGCCGACGCGGTGAAGTCCGGCCGCAAGGCGGTGCTGATGCAGATCACCCGCGACGACAGCAACCGCTTCGTCGCACTGCCTGTCGCCAAGGGCTGAGCGCATGACCCCGAACACGTATTCCGTTTTCGGAAAGGCTCATGCGCCGATTCAAGGTGCTAGAGCGTCCTTTGCGCGTCCAAGAGGACGCGCGGCGCTCTAGTGGTCGACTTTTCCGATGCGGCGGTTTTCAACACCCCCGAGCCACCGCACGGGAAAGCACGGGGCCTGAATACGTTAGTCAGTCATCGTGTTCCGCCCCAGCGGCAGCGGGCCTCCCATCGCCCGCTGCCGCTCGAACATGCCGCTCAAGGCGTGAAGCGATTTTAGGCTACGACATGCTAAAACAAAGACTTACCGCGTATCCCTGAATCACTTTGTTCGCGATACGTCATGGAGAAGGCCACGATGCATATGCCGGCCACTCAATCTTCCAGTGAAATCGCGTATAACGGTTCTATGAAGATTCTCGTCATAGAAGACGATCGCGAGGCAGCCGACTACCTGCAGAAGGCGTTCGCCGAGGCCGGCCATACCGCCCATGTCGCCGGCGACGGCGAAACCGGCTTCGCGCTCGCCGATTCCGGCGACTATGACGTCATGGTCATTGACCGCATGATGCCGCGTCGCGACGGCCTGTCCGTCATTGCCGGGCTCAGGTCCCGGGGCAATACGACGCCCGTGCTGATCCTGTCGGCGCTCGGCGAAGTCGACGACCGGGTCACCGGTCTGCGCGCCGGCGGCGACGACTATCTGACCAAACCCTACGCCTTTTCCGAACTGCTCGCCCGCGTCGAGGTGCTGAACCGCCGCGCCAGCGCCAGGGAAGCCGAAACCGTCTACCGGGTCGGTGATCTCGAACTCGACCGGCTGTCGCACTCGGTGCGCCGCGCCGGGCGCGAGATAACGCTGCAGCCGCGCGAGTTCCGCCTGCTCGAATATCTGATGCGCCATGCCGGCCAGGTGGTGACGCGCACCATGCTGCTCGAGAATGTCTGGGACTACCATTTCGATCCGCAGACCAACGTCATCGACGTTCATATCTCGCGGCTGCGGGGCAAGATCGAGAAGGGCTTCGACAAGCCGATCCTGCACACGGTTCGCGGCGCCGGCTACATGCTGAAAAGCGGCTAGAACCCCATGACTCTTTCCGTGCCGGCCATCATGAAGACGACGGCAGCGCGGCTTTCGGCGCTCTACCTCCTGCTGTTCGCCATCTGCGCGGTGCTGCTCGTGTTTTACATGACCTCGCTGTCGGCGCGCATGCTGACCGGCCAGACCCAGGACACGATCAACGACGAGGTGCTCGGCCTCGCCCGCGCCTATCAGCGCGGCGGCTTGCCGCTGCTGGTCCGTGTCGTCGAGCAGCGCTCCCGCCAGCCCGGCGCCAATCTCTATCTGATCGCCGATGCCAACGGCCAGATCCTGACCGGCAACGTGCAGAGCCTGGAGCCGGGCGTGATCGAGGCCGAGGGCTGGACCACCGAACCGTTCTCCTACCGCCGCTTCGGTGAGGGCGAGCTCGAGCGGCAGCGCAACCCGGTCGCCGACCCGAACGAGCCCGCCCAGAGCGAAGTCCAGGCCGAAGGCGAGAAAGGCCACAACGCCATTGCCCTGGTGCTGCGCCTGCCCAACCAGATGATCATGCTGGTCGGCCGCGACCTCGGCGAGCCGGAGCGCTTCCGCGCCGTCATTCGCCGCGCTCTGATGCTGGCGCTCGGCATGATGGGCGTCGGCGGGCTGCTGATCTGGTTTTTTGTCGGGCGCGCGGCGCTGAAGCGCATCGACAGCGTGTCCGAGGCGAGCCGCCGTATCCTGGGCGGCGATCTTTCCGGCCGGCTGCCGGTCACCGGCGCTGGCGACGAGTTCGACCGGCTGTCGGAAAACCTCAATTCCATGCTGGCCAGGATCGCCACGCTCAACGAGGGCCTGAAGCAGGTCTCCGACAACATCGCCCACGACCTGAAAACGCCGCTGACCAGGCTGCGCAATCGCGCCGAGGCGACGCTTTCCGGCAAGCACAACACCAGCGACTACCGGCAGGCGCTGGAAGGAACGATCGCCGAATCCGATCAGCTGATAAAGACCTTCAACGCCATCCTGATGATCTCGCGACTGGAAGCCGGCTATTCCTCGGAAAGCACCACCAGGGTTGATCTGGCCGCTGCCGTGCACGACGTCGTCGAACTCTACGAGCCGGTAGCGGAGGAGGCGGGCGTGACGCTCGAAACTTCGGTGCAAGGTTCCTTCGCCGTCAACGGCAATCGCGAGCTGATTGGCCAGGCGCTGTCCAACATCGTCGACAACGCGATCAAATATTCGACCGACTCGACCTCCAGGCCTACGGTTCGCGTGACGCTGGAGCGTGTCGGCAGCGAGATCAGACTCGCCGTCTCCGACAACGGCCAGGGCATTCCCGACGATGTCGACCGCGCCAGGGTGACCGAGCGTTTCGTGCGGCTGGAAAAGAGCCGCTCGCAGCCGGGTTCCGGCCTTGGCTTGAGCCTCGCCAAGGCGATCGTGACGTTCCACAATGGACGGCTTGAGCTTCTGCCCGGCAATCCCGGATTGTCCGTCGTCATGAGTTTTCCCGGGCGGGAGGATCGCTGATGGTAGCGAGGATGGCAGTGCGACGCCTCGAAACGGACTGGCTGTTGAAGCCGGCGATAAAGCTCGTTCCGCTGGATGCAAGCCGCGCCAGGCAGGGATTGTCGGAGATCGCCGACGCCGCGCGGCAAAAAGAACTGCCGCGACTGGCGAAATTCTTGGCAGGCAAGGGGGTCGTCCAGGATTTCCTCGCCGCCGTGTTCGACCTGTCGCCGTTCCTGCGCGATACCGCGCGCCGCCGGCCGCGGAGACTCGATGCGCTTTTCGACGAGACCATCGAGGCGCGGCTATCATCGATCGGCGCCGCGGTCGACAAGGCAGCACGCGTACAGGCCGTCTCCGAAAGCAGCCTGATGATGGAGCTGCGCCAATGCAAGGCGGAGGCGCATTTCCTGATCGCCTTGGCCGATCTCGCCGGCGAAGCCGAGACCTCGCTGACGGTGCGGCGACTGAGCGACCTTGCCGACGCCTGCACGCGTGCGGCTGTCGATTTCCTGCTCCGCGACGCGCATGAGCAAGGCAAGCTCCGATTGCCGGATGCCAAAAATCCGGCGCGACGCTCGGGCTGGATTCTGCTCGGCATGGGCAAGCTCGGCGCGCATGAGTTGAACTTTTCCTCCGACATCGACCTCGTCGTCTTCTTCGACCCCGATGCGCCAGCTGTCGTCGATCCGCTCGATGCAACCGAGCTGTTTTCGCGCCTGACCCGCCGGCTGGTCCGCATTCTCCAGGACCGCACCGAGCATGGTTATGTCTTCCGCACCGATCTCAGGCTTCGTCCCGACCCCGGCTCGACGCCGCTGGCGATCCCGGTCGAGGCGGCGCTGCGCTACTATGAGGCGCGCGGCCAGAACTGGGAGCGCGCCGCCATGATCAAGGCGCGCCCGGTGGCCGGCGATGTTGCCGCCGGCGCCGCGTTCGTGAAGGGACTGCAGCCCTATATCTGGCGCAAATACATGGACTACGCGGCGATTGCCGACGTCCATTCGATCAAGCGCCAGATCCACGCCCACAAGGGCCATGGCGAGGTCGCGGTCAAAGGCCACAACGTCAAGCTCGGCCGCGGCGGCATCCGCGAGATCGAGTTCTTCGTCCAGACCCAGCAACTCATCGCCGGCGGCCGCTTTCCCGAACTGAGCGGCCGCGAGACCGTGCCGATGCTCGGCGAGCTCGCCGCGCGCGGCTGGATCACCGCCGACGCGCGCGATGCGCTCACCAGGCAATACTGGTTCCTGCGCCGCGTCGAACATGCCATCCAGATGGTTGCCGACCAGCAGACGCATATCCTGCCGGAGGACGAAGAGGGGCTGGAGCGCGTCGCCCGCATGCTGGGCTTTGCCGATGCGGCAGGCTTTGCCGAAACGTTCCGCGCGGCGCTGCACCAGGTCGAGCGCCACTATGCAGCGCTGTTCGAAACCGCGCCGGAGCTTTCGGCCGGCATCGGCAATCTGGTCTTTACCGGCGACGTCGACGATCCCGACACCTTGCAGACCTTGCAGCGGCTCGGCTTCCAGCGGCCGAGCGACATCTGCCGGGTTATCCGCGGCTGGCACTTCGGCCGCTACCGCGTCACCAGGTCGGCGGAAGCGCGCGAGCGGCTGACCGAACTGACGCCGGCGCTGCTGCAAGCCTTCGGCCAGACGCGGCGGGCGGACGACGCAGTGATCCGCTTCGACGAATTCCTTGCCGGCCTGCCTGCCGGCATCCAGCTGTTTTCGCTGCTGCAGTCGAATCCGGCTTTGCTGAAGCTGATGGCGACTATCATGGGCGCGGCACCGCGGCTGGCCGCCATCATCACGCGCCGGCCGCATGTCTTCGATGGGCTGCTCGATCCGGCGCTGCTGAGCGAACTGCCAAACCGCGCCTATCTGTCGGCGCGCCTTGCCGCCTTCCTCGAAGGCGACAGAGCCTATGAAGACGTGCTCGACCGGCTGCGCATCTTTGCTTCGGAGCAAAAATTCCTGATCGGCGTCAGGCTGCTTGCCGGGTCGATCGACCCGCCGCGCGCCGGCCGCGCTTTTTCCGATCTCGCCGACCTGACCATCGAGGCGGCATTGCAGGCGGTGATGGCGGAATTCGCTTTGCGTCATGGCTATATTGCCGGCGGCCGGGTCGCGCTGCTCGGCATGGGCAAGCTCGGCAGCCGCGAACTGACGGCGGGCTCCGACGTCGACCTCATCCTGCTCTACGATCACGACGCCGATGCGGAGGAGTCCGACGGCGACAAGCCGCTTGCCCCCTCGCATTACTACAGCCGGCTGACACAGCGGCTGATCGCCGCCGTTTCGGCGCCGACCGCCGAGGGCGTGCTCTACGAGCTCGACCTTCGCCTGCGGCCGTCCGGCAACAAGGGGCCGGTGGCCACCCATGTCGACGCCTTCAAGAAGTATCAGCGCCAGGAAGCCTGGACATGGGAGCACATGGCGCTGGCGCGCGCCCGCACGATCGGCGGCGATGCCGAGCTCTGCCGCGAGGTCGAGGGAGAAGTTGCCGCAGTGCTCGCTCTGCCGCGCGATCCAGCCAAGGTGATGGCCGAGGCATCCGAGATGCGCGCCATGGTCGACAAGGAGAAGCCGCCGCGCGATCCCTGGGACATCAAGCTGATCCCGGGCGGCCTCATCGATCTCGAATTCATTGCCCAGATTGCGCTGATCACCGGAAAGATCGAGGCAGGCCGCAGGGCCACCGGCACGGCTGAGGTCCTGTCGCGCCTGGCGCCGGATTTCACCAGCGCCCAGGTCAGGCAGGAACTGGTGGATGCCTATTCGCTCTATCTGGCGCTGACCCAGATGATACGGCTTTGCCTCACCGGCGCGTTCGAACGAGACGACGTTCCGCCAGGGCTTTCGGATCTGCTTCTGGCCGTCACCGACCTGCCAGATTTCGGGGTGCTTGAAGCGCATCTCGGGGAGACGTCGCAGAAGGTCAGAAAGGATTTCGACCTTCTGCTTCGTGCGAAACAACCGTGACGGCAACCAGCCGTACGGGCGAGAGCATCGGGCCCAAAATTGCGACCTGCTTTGGGAGGTTCCGATGTTCAATCAAAGAGATAGAGCGGGGGATTGAAGGTCCGCCGCTCTAGCATCGGGGGTGACGATGCAACAGGAGAAGACCATGAGAAAGACGACCAGACTTGCACTCGTTTTCGCAGCCCTGGCCGGCGCCGTCGGCACCGCTGCCTATGCAGACGAGCACTCCGGGGCCGGGCCGCGCGACGGCATGATGATGCGCCTCGGCAAGGTCATGAAGGACAATGACGGCACCATCACCTTCGACCAGTTCTCCGACGCCATGAACGCGCGGCTGAAGAAGATGGTCGCCGACAATGGCGGCAAGCTGACCGTGGCACAGCTCGCCGACGCGCTGGAGAAAGCACGCTTCGAGCAGATGGCCAGGCGCATCATCGCCCGTTACGACACCAAGGGCGACGGCACGCTGACCGCCGACGACATCACAAGCCGCCAGAAGAAGGTCTTCGCCATGCTCGACCGTGACAATGACGGGAAAATCGAGAAGAACGAACTGCCGAAGGGTCCCGGCCGTCACCGCCAATGGGACGGCGAGGGCAATGATGGCGCTGACGGCATGCAGTGAGAATTGACAACCGCTCCGGCGGCGCGAGCCGCCGGAGACTTATTTTGTCATTCAGGCAGCGGCCCTGACCGCCTGCGCGGCTTTCTTGATCGGGATGCGTACCGAGACGATCGTTCCGACGCTTTCGGTCGAGCGGATCTTCAACGCGCCACCCTGAAGCTCGGCCAGCGAGCGCGAGATGGCGAGGCCGAGGCCGGAGCCGGCATGGCTCTTGGAGAACTGGTTTTGCACCTGTTCGAATGGCCGCCCGAGCTTGCTCAGCGCCGCCTTCGGGATGCCGCAGCCATTGTCCTCGATCGTCAGGATCAGCGCGCTGGAAATGCTGCGGGCTCTGACCGAGATGTGGCCGCCTTGCCCGGTGAACTTCACCGCATTGGACAGAAGGTTGATGAGGATCTGCTTGATCGCCCTGCGGTCGGCGAACAGCGTCAGCGAATCGGCGATGCGGGTTTCGACGGTGATCGACTTTTCCGCCGCCTGCAGAGAGACGACGCGAACCGTCTCCCTGATAAGCGGGCAGAGATCGATTTCTTCCTGATCCAGTGCGAACTGGCCGGCCTCGATCTTCGACATGTCGAGAATGTCATTGATCACGCCGAGAAGATATTTGCCGCTGCCGTTGATGTCGGTGGCATACTCTTCGTAGCGCGGCGAACCCAGCGGCCCGAACAGCCGCCGTTCCATCAGTTCCGAGAAGCCGATGATCGCGTTGAGCGGGGTGCGCAACTCGTGCGACATGTTGGCCAGGAATTCGGATTTCGCCCGGTTCGCCGCTTCGGCGCGCTCGGTTTCCTTCATGTATTTGCGATTGAGTTCGACGAGCTCACGAGCCCGTTCTTCTTCCGCGCGGCGGGCAAGGCTGAGGTCATGGATTGTCGCCATCAGCCGGCGCTCGCTGTCGACCAGCTTCTCCTGGTGCAGCTTGATCTGGGTGATGTCGGAGCCGACAGAGACGGTACCGCCGTCCCTTGTCCGCAACTCGTTCACCTGCAGCCAGCGGCCGTCGGCAAGCTGGCGCTCGAAGGTCACGCCTCCCTGCGGTCCGTTGGTGTTGGCAAGCCGCCGCTCCGAGGCGAAGGCCAGCATGCGTTCCTCCAGAACGGCGCGCGGAGCGCCCGGCATCACGTCGCGATCCAACAGGCCGTTGTCCTGCTGGTATTTGGAATTGCACATGATCAGGCGCTCGGACGAATCCCACAGCACGAAAGATTCGTTGATGTTTTCGATGGCCGTCCTCAGGCGCAGGTCCGCCGCTTCGGAGCGCAGCGCCAGATGCCGCTGCTCGGTGACGTCGACGGCGATGCCGATCAGCTGGATCTCCGGCGCTTCCGGGTCGATAACGTGTGCTCTTGCGCGCATCCAAATCCATTGCCCGTCGGCATGGCGCATCCGGAACACCTGGTCGATATGGTCGATCTCGCGTGCGACGATCCTGTTGGCGAGTTCGAACAAATCGCCGTCCTCGGGATGAATGATTTCATCGACTTCGCCGAACGACAGCATCGTGTCACAAGGCTCGTAGCCCAGCATGTCGTACATCGAGCGCGACCAGTACATCTTGCCGCGCACCATGTCCCAATCCCACAGGCCGCAGCGGCCGCGCACCAGCGCCATGTCGATGCGCTGGTGGGCTTCGAGATAGATGCGATCGGCGGCCTGGGCGCGCGCCGCCTGGCCGAAATAGGCGTAGAGGATGATGATCAGCACGCCGGCCGTCAGCACGAACAGCGTGACGTTGAGCGAGACCGTCTTGCGCCAGGCGTCAAAAACTGCCTCCTGCGGCACGAACGCGGCCGCGGCACCCCTTCGGCCATTCGCCAGGCTCACTGCCGCGTACCAGTCCTGTCCGCCGATGTTGACCTCCATTACCCCGGCGCGGTCGCCGAACATGAACAGCGGCTGCCCGCCCTGCACGACGCCATCGAGCGATCGCCCCTCCCAGTGCATCGACTGCGGCGATACGGCAATGATCTTGAAGGCGCTATCGGTGATCGCCAGTACGTGGCTTCGGCCCATCGCGCCCTGACGACCGGTGCTCTCCAGCAGGTCCTGGATCGCGCCGGGCGCGGAAACCATGGTCGCGTCGGCGATCGAACTGGCCAGTTGGCCGGCGGCCAGCGCAAGGATCGCCTTGGCGTCGCGCTCGATCTCGTCGCGCTCGTTCATCAGCGACAGAAAGCGCAGTACTGCGATGATCAACAGAAACATGATGATGAGGGCCGGGATCGATCGCCGCAACAGCGGCTCGGCTGCCAGCAGCCGTCGGTAGGCAGGTTCGGCGATGAGCCGCGTATTGCCCGCGAGACCGTCGCTTCGCGCCTCGCGACGCTCAAACGCCGTCCCACCGGGCGCGCCCCACGCGTCCGCCTTCGCCATAAATGGCACTCCCCGATTTTCTGTCCCGCTTGACGATCCGGCAACGCCGCACTTCCGAATCGTCACTAAAGAATCAAAGGTGATTCGCCTTGTCCAGAGGCGCGACGAAAAAAGATTAAAAATCGACTAAAATAATGGGGTTTTCGGGTGGTCTTCCCTTTTTCCCACAAGGGGAGAACGGGAGGTCGCTTACGCCAGGGTGCGCTCGACGATGTCTCGCAAATCGGCCGACAGCTTCTCGGTATTGGCGATCGAAAGCAACGCCTCCCTTGCCTTGGCCTGCCGCACCGGTTCGAGCGAGCGCCACGACCTGAGCGCCGTCGCCAGCCTGGCGGCCACCTGCGGGTTGCGTTTTTCGACCTGCAGCACCGTTTCGACGAAAAGCCGGTAGCCTTGGCCGTCGGCGCGATGGAAGCCGGTCTGGTTGGCGCTGGAAAACGTACCGATGAGTGCCCGTACCCGGTTCGGGTTGGCCATCGAGAACGCCGGGTGGCTGGTCAAGGCGCGCACCGCGTCCACGGTTTGCGGGCCGGGCACGCTGGCCTGGGTCTGGAACCATTTGTCCATGACCAGCGGATCGGTTCCATATTTCGCCTCGAAATCGGCCAGTGCCATGGTCGCCTCAGGTGAGCCATGGTGACGGTGCGCAAGAACGGTCAACGCCGCGGCACGATCCGTCATGTTGGTCGCCGATTGGAAGTGCCCGGCAGCGAGTCCCGCACCTCCCGGCAGCAAGGAGAGATAGTCCAGCAGGACATTGCGCAGAGCCCGCCGCCCGGCACTGGCCGCGTCCGGGCTGAACGGGCCATTGTCGGCGAGCCGATCGTAAAGTTTGGAGAATATCTCGCGGTTGGCCTCGGCGATCGCAACTGCCAGCGCCTCGCGCGCCGCGAAAATGGCGTCGGGGTCGATGTTCTTGCCGATGTCGCGGGCGATATCGGCCTCGCCGGGCAGCGCCAGGGCCAGTGCCCGATAGGCGGGTTCGAGTGCTTCGTCGCCGGCTGTCTTGCCGGCAAGCTCGGTCAGCCGGGCGCTGATCTCGGTTGGCCTGTGGTCCAGGATCTGGCGGAAACCGGCAATCAGCGCATCGGTCAAAAGCGTGTTGAACGACTGCCAGCGCGAGAAGGCGTCACTGTCGTGGCCAGCCAGAAAAAACTGGTCGTCGGGCCGCTGCTCGACCGAAAGTGTCACCGGCGCCGAAAAGCCGCGGTTGAGCGACATGGCCGGACGCTCGACAATCCCGGAAAACCTGACGACATGGCGGCGTTTGCGGATATGGATGACACCGTCCTCGACATTCGCCCCTTCGACGCCGCTATGGGCTATCGCCTCGCCACCGGCGCCAACCAGGCCGAAGGCAAGCGGAATGTGCATCAGCCGCTTTCGGCTTTCCGCCGGTGTTGGCGGCACCGACTGCTCGATTTCGAGCGTGAATTCCCGCGCCGCCGGATTATACGCCGAACTGACGGTCAGGTTCGGCGTACCGGCCTGATGATACCACAGCGAAAACTGCGACAGGTCGCGACCTGAGACGTCTTCGAACACTTTGATGAAGTCTTCGATCGTCGCCGCCTGGCCGTCGTGACGTTCGAAGTAGAGGTCCATGCCGGCGCGGAACGTCTCGGCGCCGAGGATGGTATGGATCATGCGCACGACTTCCGAGCCTTTTTCGTAGACCGTCGCCGTGTAGAAATTGTTGATCTCGCGGTAGCGGCGAGGCCGGACCGGATGCGCCAGCGGCCCTTGGTCCTCGGGAAACTGATGGGCGCGCAGCGTACGCACCTCGGCGATGCGCTTGACGGCGCGCGAGCGCTGATCGGCCGAGAATTCGTGGTCGCGGAAAACCGTCAGCCCTTCCTTCAGGCAAAGCTGGAACCAGTCGCGGCAAGTGATTCTGTTACCTGTCCAATTGTGGAAATACTCATGCGCGATGATGGCTTCGATATTGGCGAAATCGGCGTCGGTCGCAGTTTCCTGGTCGGCAAGAACGTACTTATCGTTGAAGATGTTGAGGCCCTTGTTCTCCATTGCGCCCATATTGAAGTCGGACACGGCGACGATGTTGAAGACATCGAGGTCGTATTCGCGGCCGAATGCCTCCTCGTCCCATTTCATTGACCGTTTCAAAGCGTCCATGGCGTAGCCGGCGAGCCTCTCCTTGCCCGGTTCGACATAGATTCCGAGCTCGACCTTGCGGCCAGACAGGGTGACGAGACTGTCCGAGATCTTGCCGAGGTCGCCCGCCACCAGCGCAAACAAATAGGACGGCTTGGGGAAGGGGTCGTGCCAGACCGCATAGTGCCAGCCGCCGGCAAGCTCGCCGCCATCGGCCGGGTTGCCGTTGGACAAAAGCAGCGGCGCCTCACGGCGCTGAGCTTCGATGCGGACCGTATAGACCGACAGGATGTCGGGACGGTCGAGGAAATAAGTGATGCGGCGAAAGCCTTCGGCCTCGCATTGTGTGCAATAGACGTCGCTCGAGCGATAGAGGCCCATTAGCGCTTCGTTCTGCGCCGGCGCCAACACGGTTTCAATTCTCAGCTGGAAGCGCCTTGTCGCAGGGGGGCTGATGATTGTCAGTTGATCGGGCGTGGCGAGAAAATCCGCAGGGCTCGGTTCCTGGCCGTCGATGGCGATGCTGCGGAGCGTCAGCCCGTCGCCATCCAGCACCAGTGGCACCGACGCCGCAATCCCGTCGCGGCGTTCGACCGTCAGCACGGCGGTCACATGCGTTGCTTCAGGCGAAAGGCGGAAAGTCAGGCTGGTTTCCGGAATGAGATAATCACTGGGGCGATAGTCTTCGAGCTTGAAGACCTGGCCGGTATCTGTGCGCATTCCTTGATTTTTCCTGTCGATCCGGGAGCGGCGGGCGGGTCCGCTGGTCCAAATAATTTGAAGTCTGCGCTCTTTACACGAAACGTTCCCTCGACAAAACTGCAGCGACGTCTATTTCAGGCGATCATTTCCCAAGCATCATCGCGAGGCTTCCATGACCGTCGTCACGCCGAAATTCGGAACGAGCGCCTCTGTGTTGCGTCGCGAGGATATGGCCTTCATCAAGGGCGCGCGGGAGGCGGGTACGATCGGGTCGACGCCTGCCGCGCTCAATGCGGTGACCGACGCGCTCTACCGCACCTACGGCATCAGGCATATCGACATGCCGGCAACGCCGGCGTGCATCTGGGCGGCGATCGAGGAAGCAAAAGGGGCGTGACAGCCAGACCGGATTTGCCAGTGCTTGCAGCTGGCGACCTTGCCGGCGAGCACAGCACGCTGACCGGGATCTTGCTCAAGATCGTATCGGTGGCGGTCTTCGTCGGCATGTCGTCCTGCATCAAGGCGGCAGGCACCGTGCCGGCGGGCCAGATCGTCTTCTTCCGCTCCTTCTTTGCCATTTTTCCGATCATCGCCTTCCTCGCCTTCCAGGGAAAACTCGGAACCGCCTTTTCGACAAAGCGCCCGCTCAACCACATTGCGCGCGGCGTCGTCGGTGTCTGTGCCATGGGGCTCGGCTTCTTCGCGCTGACGCGGCTGCCGCTGCCGGAGGCGATCACACTGAACTACGCGCAGCCGCTGCTGGTCGTTGTGTTCAGTTCGATCTTCCTCGGCGAAGCCATCCGCATCTATCGCTGGAGTGCGGTTGCCGTCGGCCTGGTCGGGGTGCTGATCATCTCGTGGCCGGAACTGACGCTGCTCAGTTCGGGCGCTGCCCTTGGCGATCAGGAGGTGCTTGGCGTCATCGCCGCCCTCATAGCCGCGGCGATCTCGGCCATCGCCATGCTCCTGGTTCGCAACCTCGTCCAGAGCGAGCGGACGGCGACCATCGTGCTGTGGTTTTCGGTAACCGCGAGCGTCATGGCGCTGCTTTCGCTGCCATTCGGCTGGCAGGCGCTGACGCCAGCACAGGCGGGGCTTCTGATTGCCGCGGGTTTTTGCGGCGGGCTTGGCCAGATCCTGATGACCTCGGCCTATCGCCATGCCGAGGCTTCCGTCGTAGCACCTTTCGAATACACTTCGATGATCCTCGGCGTCGTCGTCGGCTATCTGGTCTTTGGCGACGTCGCCACGATCAACATGCTGGTCGGCGGCATGATCGTGGTTGCGGCGGGGATTTTCATCATCTGGCGCGAGCGCCAGCTGGGTCTCGAACGCACCCGCACCCGCAAGGCCGTCGCGCCGGAAGGGTGATCAGCCCGCTGCGTCGGTCCGCTCTTTCGCCAGCCGCATCAGCACCGCCCGCGTCTGCTCGTCGGCGGGGAAAAAAGATTCGATCGCCAGCTCCGACAGCGTCACGTCGAGCGGCGTGCCGAACACGGTGATGGTGCTGATGAACGACAGCACCGCGTCGCCATGGGCAAGCTTGAGCGGATGGACAATCGCGTTCGGTTCGACCGGCGCCGGCCGGCTGCTTTTAGGGCCGGACGGATATGCCCGAAGCTCGCGCTCGAGCTCGACCAGAACCGGATCGGCGGCAGCGTCGTTCTGCCGCTTCAGCCGCTCCAGAAGATGCGTCCGCCATTCCGCAGGGTTGACGATGCGCGGCGCGATGCCGCCGGGATGCAGGCTGAGGCGCAACACGTTGACCGGCGGCTTCAGCAGGGACGCGTCGGCGACATTGGCGAGGAACGGGCCGATGGCGGCGTTCGCCGACACCAGGTTCCAATGCCGGTCCACGGCAAGCGCCGGGAACGGCTCGTGCGCCTTGAGCACGGTCTCGACCGCCGCCATCGCCGGTGCCATCGAGGCATCGTCAAGTGGTCGTTCGCTGAAGCTCGGGGCAAAGCCGGCGGCCAGCAGCAGCTGGTTGCGCTGCCTGAGCGGGATCGAGAGCTGCTCTGCCAGATGCAACACCATATCACGCGAGGGCGCGGCGCGGCCGCTTTCCACGAAACTCAGATGCCGCTGCGAGATCTCGGCCTCCATAGCAAGGTCGAGCTGGCTCATGCGCCGGCGTGTACGCCATTCGCGAATGAGACTGCCGGCGGAAATCTGGGCTGCTGTCATGACGAGATGACTAGGCCGGAAGTGGGCGCATTTCAATTACCTGCTAGGTCATGATGCCGCCCTTCCTTCCTCGCAAGGGGAGGACGGAAGACGCGTTCTGCACCGTTACCCAAGTGCCCGCAACTTCGCCTTCACTTCGAGGAAATCCCGCCACGCCAGCTTCTTGTGCGCCGGCGTTCTCAACAAATAGGCCGGATGCAGGGTCGGCATGGCGGGAATGGCGACGCCAGACGGGGTCGTGTGGACCCGCCAGTTGCCGCGCAGCCGCAATATGCCTTCGGAGGTGTTGAGCAGGGTCTTTGCCGACGGGCCGCCGAGATTGACCAGCACCTTCGGATTGACCAGTTCGATCTGCCGCTCGATGAACGGCCGGCAGATCTCGGTCTCGTGCGGCGTCGGCGTGCGGTTGCCCGGCGGCCGCCAGGGAATCACGTTGGCGATGTAGGCAGATGTCCGGTCAAGACCGATCGCGGCCAGCATGCGGTCGAGCAGCCGGCCCGAGCGGCCGACGAACGGCAAGCCCTCTATGTCCTCGTCGCGGCCCGGTGCTTCGCCGACCAGCATCACCGCGGCAGTCGGATTGCCGTCGGCGAACACCAGGTTCTTGGCGGTGAATTTAAGATTGCAGCCGTCGAATGCCGCCATGTGCTGGCGAAGCTCGTCGAGGCTTGCCGCCGATCTCGCCAGTTGCCGCGCCAATGCCGCCTGCGCCTCGTCGGGCACCGTTGACATGGCCGCGGACGTTCGCACTGCCGGTGCCGTATTCGGTCTCTCGCCCATTTCGGCGCGCGACACGCTCGTCGAGCGATGAGGCGATGCATTTTCACCGGCCGGCAGAGCGGCCGCCGCAGGCACCCGCTCCGGCGGCCTGGCTTCTGCAAACCTGTTTACCGGCTGTTCTTCAAGTGCCTCGTCGACGCCGGCGCTGGCGTAGAAGGCCAGCAGCTCGGCGAGATCGGCTCGGCTAGTGTGGGGGGCGGCAGTCATGGTTTCACATTCGGCCGCGGAGCTTGAATTTGCAAGTTCAGCTCGACGGTATGCGCGGATCCTGCACCAGATAGAACGTCCAGCGCGGCGTGTAGTCGGTGATCAGGAAATAGAAGCTGGCGGTCTTCAGCGGGTCGATCTTGCCGTTCTTGAACAGCAGGCGGTCATACGGTTCGAAATTGCGGTCGAAATCGGCGTAGCTGCTCGACCAGATATTTTCGGGCGTTTTGTTGCGCTGGTCGAACGACAGGCCATCGCCGAACACGCTCGGCTGGTCGAGGATCTCCTGGAGTTCGAACTGGAACTCGACCCAGGCTTGGCCGCTATTGTTGAGCACGTCGATGCGCATATACATCAGACCATTGGCGAAGTCTCCCGCCTTGCCGAACGGCTGGATCGGCCTTGTCGTGCGAATGGCCAGCGTTACCGGCGTCGCTGAATTCAGCTCTTCGGTGATGACCAGCGGATCCTCCTTCGTGCCGATGCCGGAAGCCCCGGTGATGCGGAAACCGCCGCGCTCGTCGGAAAAGGAATAGGCGCCGGTCGCCCAGACCAGTTGCTGCTCGGCACGGGCATCGAGGGCCGTCAGTGGCAGAAGCGCCAAGAGCACCGCACGGCAAAACCGGCCGGGCGTGAAAAAAAAGCGCGTCGATGAAAAGCCAGCCGGCCCGAATATGCGCATGGCGGGAAGTATGGCCGATAAGCAAGCCGTCGAACAATTAAAAACATCAGTGCGACATATCTGTGCAAACGGAATAGGATTGAAGATTGATGCTCGTCACCGCGAATCTGTGCGGCAGGACGCGACTTTTTGACGAAATCGGTATTGTCACGTCCGCGCCGGTTTCCCGTCGCTATTTGATGCGCTATGCAGCGCGTGAGCCAGCAAGATGCCGGGAATAGCGAGCCAGTGAGGGATCGATGAGCGATATCGAACGCGAAAGCATGGAATTCGACGTGGTCATCGTCGGCGCCGGCCCGGCCGGCCTCGCCGCCGCGATCCGTCTCAAGCAGGTCAATCCCGAGCTTTCCGTCGTCGTGCTGGAAAAGGGCGGCGAAGTCGGTGCGCACATCCTGTCCGGCGCCGTCGTCGATCCGATCGGCATCGACCGGCTGCTGCCCGGCTGGCGCGAAGAGGAGGGTCATCCCTTCAGGACACCGGTCACCGACGACCATTTCCTGGTTCTCGGCCCCGCCGGTTCGTTCCGTCTGCCCAATATCCTGATGCCGCCGCTGATGAACAATCACGGCAACTATATCGTCTCGCTCGGCAATGTCTGCCGCTGGCTGGCGACCAAGGCCGAGGCGCTGGGCGTCGAGATCTATCCGGGCTTTGCCGCGGTCGGCCTGCTCTACAACGAGGCCGGTGCGGCCACCGGCGTCGTCACCGGCGACATGGGCGTCGAGAAGGACGGCACGCACGGTCCGGGCTTTGCGCCGGGCATGGCGCTGATGGGCAAATATGTCTTGATCGGCGAGGGCGCGCGCGGCTCGCTGGCCAAGCAACTGATCGCCAAACACCACCTTTCCGACGGTCGTGAGCCCGGAAAATACGGCATCGGCCTCAAGGAACTCTGGCAGATCAAACCGGAAAACCACCGGCCCGGCCTTGTCCAGCATTCCTTCGGCTGGCCGCTCGATATGAAGACCGGCGGCGGCTCCTTCCTCTACCATCTCGAGGACAACCAGGTGGCAGTCGGCTTCGTCGTTCACCTGAACTACAAGAACCCCTATCTGTCGCCCTTTGACGAGTTCCAGCGCTTCAAGACCCATCCGGCGATCCGCGGCACCTTCGAGGGTGCCAAGCGGCTGGGCTACGGTGCCCGCGCCATCACCGAAGGCGGCTGGCAGTCGGTGCCGAAACTGTCCTTTCCCGGCGGTGCGCTGATCGGCTGCGCGGCCGGCTTCGTCAACGTGCCGCGCATCAAGGGCTCGCACAATGCCGTGCTCTCCGGAATGCTGGCGGCCGAGCATGTCTGTGATGCGATAGCCGCCGGCCGCACCAATGACGAGCTGGCCTCCTACGAGGCCACCTGGCGCGCCACCGATATCGGCAAGGACCTGAAGAAAGTGCGCAACGTCAAGCCGCTATGGTCGCGCTTCGGCACCATTGTCGGCGTCGGCCTTGGCGGCCTCGACATGTGGCTGAACACGCTGTTCGGCTTCTCGCCCTTCGGCACGATGAAGCACGGCAGGGCCGACTACGCGACGCTGGAACCGGCCGCCGCGCACCAGAAGATCGCCTACCCGAAGCCGGACGGGGTGCTGACCTTCGACCGGCTGTCGTCGGTGTTCCTGTCCAACACCAACCACGAGGAGAACGAGCCGGTGCATCTGCTCGTCGCCGACATGGACCTGCAGAAGCGCTCCGAGCATGACGTCTATGCGGGGCCCTCGACGCGTTACTGCCCGGCCAGCGTCTACGAATGGGTCGACAAGGATGGCAATGCCGCCGCCGATCCTGCGGCCAAGGATGTGCGCTTCGTCATCAACGCGCAGAACTGCGTGCACTGCAAGACTTGCGACATCAAGGACCCGAACCAGAACATAAATTGGGTGCCGCCACAGGGCGGCGAGGGCCCGGTCTACCAGAACATGTAAGTCACAAGGTTTGCTCCGGACTAAACAAGATGAGGAGCAGCGCAACCGTAGGATTGTTGAATAAACCGCCTGCCTGTGTTTCCTTTCTGCGGCGACAGGGAGGAAGGAAAAATGCGCCTGGCAGTTCTGACGAGCGTTGTGGCGATCGGGGCATTGTGCGCCCCTGCAGCCTTGGCCGGCACTAAGGTGCTGGTCAAGACACGAACTTACAGCATTGCCGGAACCACCGGCGCGGCCCTGATCGAGGCCATGGATCGCAGTGGGCCGAAGCACGGCTTCATGACCCACGCCATCGCGCAGACCGGCTACAGCGTCGATGATTGGACCTTCGACGCCCATCGGGAAAACGGCGTCTGCCGCCTGCGCCAGGCCAACGGGACGCTCAATCTCTTCTATACCTATCCCAAACTAGTCTCAGCCACGTCGCCTGCGCTGCAGAAGCGCTGGAAGCGGTTCTTCGCTGGCGTCCGCGCCCATGAAGAGACCCATGGCCGCATCGCCAGACAGATGATGCGGGCCACCGAAAAGTCGGTTCGAGGGCTGACAGTCGGTGATGACCCGCACTGTTTCGAGGCACGTCGCGAGGCAAAGCGCCGGATCAATGCCATCTATGCCGAATACGAGGCAAAGCAGATCGCCTTCGATGCGCACGAGCATCGCGACGGCGGCCCTGTCGAGCACCTCATCCGCGCTTTTGTGGGCCAGTAATAAGCCAGGTCGAGATTGGACTGCGGATTTTCAGCTTCGCGTCCCGCCAGGCAGCGCCGCAAGCGCGGTCGCCGTCTGGTGCTCGTCGAGCGGCTTTTGTTCATCCGACCGTAGCGAAAACTCCACCAGCACCGGCAGATGGTCTGAGCCGGTGTCCTCAAGGGTCGACGCCGAACGGATAACGATGGCGCCCTTGCTGAAAACCTGGTCGATCGGCAGTCCGGCGAAGCGCAGGAAATCCGGCAGCCTTCTGTAGAGCCAGGTCGGCCCGACCGACGGCATTACAGTCAGCTTGCCAAGCGATGCGACGCGCCGGACGGCGGCGCTCCATGGCGCTGCGTTGCAGTCGCCTGCCAGGATTGACGTCTCGCCAAGCGAGGCGATTTCGCCAGACAACCCTCCAATCTGCCGTGATTGGTTGTGCGGCCATGGCCAGGTGAGGTGGATGGCGGCGACATCGACGTCGGTTCCGCCGAAATCGACCGTGGCGATCGCCATCGCGCCGCGGCTGTCGCAGTGCGGCTCCGTGCCTATGGCAAACGGTCGTCTGGACAGCAGCGCAACGCCGAACACGCCATTGGGATATGGGCAGAGGATCCGGTGGGGATAGGCGCCGGATAGCAGCCCAAGCTTTGCCTTCCATATCTCGGACACCTCGTCGAGGGTGATCACATCAGGCTGGGTCCGGCCGATCAGCGACAGCACCTTCTCAGGCGTTGGATTGTTGAACCTGAGGTTCATCTGCAGCAGGCGGTAGACTGGCTCGTCACCGGGTTTGGCTTCGTAGGCGGCCTGCACCTGCCATAGCCGCGAAAGCGGCAAGGCATTCGACGTGGTGGCAAAGGAGGCTATCGCAAACAGCAATGCGGCCGCGGCCTGCAGGCGAAACGAGGTGGTGAGCAGCGGCAGCGCGCAAAGCGCCATCAGCACCGAAAAATGCACGCGGAAATGAGCAAAGGAATCGAGGGCCGGATGCAGCGATCCGAAGAACCCGGCCACCAGCGCGGCCGAGAGTGCAAGCATTGCGACGAATGCCAGCGCAACCGTCATGTCCCGAACACGTGCCATCGCCTTGTCTATCGGCAGAAGTGCGGCTCAATCAAGATGACGAAATGTCCTGACCTGGACAGACACATGCGATTCGGCATTTACTGGAAGGCAGTTTCCGAAAAGCTCCTGAGTTTGCGCGAATGCAGTCGGTCCATCGGCATTTCAGCCAGCTTCTCCATCGCCCTGATGCCGATGGTCAGGTGCTGCGCTACTTGCCGCTTGTAGAACTCGGTCGCCATGCCCGGCAACTTCAATTCGCCATGCAGCGGCTTGTCGGATACGCAAAGCAGCGTGCCATAGGGCACCCGGAAGCGGAAGCCGTTGGCGGCGATCGTCGCCGATTCCATGTCGAGCGCGATCGCCCGTGACTGCGACAGCCGCTGGACCGGCCCGCGCTGGTCGCGCAGCTCCCAATTGCGGTTGTCGATAGTGGCGACGGTGCCAGTGCGCATGATGCGCTTGAGATCATATCCGGAAAGCCCGGTGACCTCGGCGACCGCTTCCTGCAGAGCCACCTGGATTTCGGCTAGCGGCGGGATCGGCACCCAGACCGGAAGATCGTCGTCGAGGACATGATCTTCTCGTACATAGGCATGGGCCAGCACATAATCCCCGAGCGCCTGCGTGTTGCGCAGGCCGGCGCAATGGCCGAGCATCACCCAGGCATGCGGCCGGAGCACCGCAATATGGTCGGTGATCGTCTTGGCGTTGGAAGGCCCAACGCCGATATTGACCATGGTGATGCCGCCATGATTCGGCTTCTTCAGATGATAGGCCGGCATCTGCGGCAGGCGAGGCGGCGCAGCACCCTCACCGGGCGCGCCGTCCCCTGCTTTGGTCACGATGTTGCCCGGCTCGACGAACTCGACATATCCGTCACCGCCATTGGCCATCAATTCGCGTGCACGGGCGACGAATTCGTCGATGTAGAACTGGTAGTTGGTGAACAGCACGAAGTTCTGGAAATGCTGGGGACTAGTCGCCGTATAATGCGACATCCGGTGCAGCGAATAGTCGATCCGTTGCGCGGTGAACGGCGCCAGCGGCCGTGCCTCGCCCAATGCCACTTCGAACGTGCCGTTGGCGATCTGGTCGTCGGTGCCGTCGAGATCCGGCACGTCGAACAGGTCACGGATCGGCCGTTTGATGCGCTCGGCAGCAGTGCCGTCGACATGCGTGCCTTCGAGGAAGGCGAAATGCAGCGGGATGGGAGTGGTCGATTCCGAAACCGTGACGGGAACGCCGTGGTTGCGCATGATCAGCCGAAGCTGTTCGGTGAGGTAGCTTTCGAAAAGAGCAGGCTGGGTGACGGTGGTTGAGAAATGCCCCGGCGTCGGCATGTGGCCATAGGCCTGCCGCGAGTCGATTTGCGTGAAGGAACTCGTGGTGACGCCGATCTCCGGATAGAAAGCCCGGTAACGTTTGTTGTTGTCGCCGCCCGCGGCGAGCGCGGCAAATGAATCGCGCAGGAACTTGGTGTTGCGGTCGTAAAGCACCTGTAGGGCCGCGACGGCCTTCTTGGCGTCGTTGAAGCTCTGCCGGCCAAACGGCTCCGGCGTGACCACCGATTCAATGGCTTGGGGATAGATTCGCTTTTCCATGACCCAATATAGAGAGTTGGACGCGCGGTTGGGAGGGGGTAAGGCGGCCTCAATACGCGCTGTCGGCGTTTTTCGGTCTGCTAACCGCGCTGCAGGCTAACCAGCAGCACAAAGCCGAGGCCTGACTTCCTCAACGCAGGCGCCTCGATCGTCGAGCCGGCATTGGTGCGCATCGTCGGCACTGCCAGTACCGGTACCGAAAGAACAGTCAGGATGAGCGCCGCGCGCGGCAGCAGCCGAAGCGTCTTGAGGGTGTTGGCGGCGAGGCGGTTCATTGGCGTTTTGCTTTTCTCTAAAGGTTCAGCTCTTTGTCGGGTTCAGTGGCGAAGCTGGTTCGGGCAACCGAGCCGGCAGGAAATGGCGACGTCCCAGGCGCGGGCCGGGCGGCCGGCTTCGGCGACAAGGACGGCGAACATGCCGAACAGGCTCATCAGCAGGCAGACGATGGTGAAGCGGCGGGCAAGCATTGCGCGGTGTCTCCTTCAACACGCATGACAATGCCTTGCCCAGGGTGAACCGGCTCTGATCCCGGCGTTCATCTGGGGTTCAAAAATGGTTGATGATCTCTGAGAGGGTCCGCCTTGAGTGCAGCGACCCATGGCGACGCCATGGCTGCGAGGCCGATAACATGAAAACGGGGCCGACTGGCCCCGCTCACCCCGGCAGGAAGGGCACGATCAGAGCTTGTGCCAGGTCTGGCTCTTGCAGATCAGCCCGCCGAGCACGCAGCCGCTCATCTTGAGCGAACTGCCGGAAAGCGAAGCCTTGCCCGAATAGGTCTTGTCGGTTTCCGGGTCGGTTATGGTGCCGGCATATTTGTTGTCGCCGGCAACCTTCAGTGAACCGATGTTCTTGCCGGCAAATTTGCCGGATTTGAGCGTAATCGAAAATGCCCCGCCGCCACCCGAAATGGCGGCAGTCGATCCGGCTTGCGTTTTCCAATTGCCTTCGATCGGATCGGCCCATGCCGCGCCGGTCATCATTATTGCGGCCGCGAGCGCCAGGCTCACTTGTCGAAACATGTCTTTCCTCCCTCAGGTAAGTCCAATCGGGCTCCGTCCCGGGTGTCTGCCCCTTACGCAAACGTAAGCTAGTCCAGCTCCCGGAAAAACAAAAGCGGTGCCGCGACGGAAGGGTTGCGGGTTTTTGCCCGCTCCCGAACGGCCGCGCCGGCGAAAAATGAAACGGGCCGCACACGTCTTTGTCTTCTGTGGTTAGCGGAGTCTTGATCCGCGCCTCGCAAGTTTTCTTCAAATCTTGTGCAAACCGGCGCGATTGCTGGCTTTGTATCCTTAACGAATTTTCGCGTTTACCTCTTGTTTTAGCTTTGTTTTCCTCAAATTAAGCACGCCATTTAACGACGGATTCAAGCCTCCGGGGCATTCTCGAAAGCATCGAAAGAGCGGCCGCCCCCGACGGTAATCAAGGACACCGAGGGACAGACGGAGACAGCTCTCGGGAGCCAGAACAGGGGATTTGAAATGGCACGTTTTGAAATGCTTGAAGCCGGCTTCGGCGCCACGGGGGCAACTGCCCAGGCCGATATTCTTTTCGAGTTGGGCATGATGTATGCGACTGGCCGCGATTGCGAGACCGATGTTGTCGCCGCCCACAAATGGTTCAACATCGCCGCGATCAAGGGTTCGGCCCGCGCCGCGGAACTGCGCTCCGAATTGTCTGCCGCCATGTCGAAGGTCGAGATCGCCAAGGCGCTGCGCGAAGCTCGCGAATGGATGACGATGCACTGAATTCGCCGGCATCGACTTCACAAGGGTACTGACCTCACAACAGGGACGCTTCGGGTCAAGGCCGCGCAGAGGGCCGGGCTCGAAAAATCAAGGCCGCGCAAGACGGCTGAGCCAACAAGATCAAGAACACGGCGGCAAGCTGTGCAATAGACAGAGAAGGCGAGCGGGTCCTGGCGCCGATGCGTTGGGAAGCTCATGGCAAAAGCCGCGACCGGCCGGAACAAGGCTGGCGCGGCTTTGTCTTTGGGACTGCGTGTTGCAGGCCCAATCGAGTGCCGACGATGCGTCTAGACAGCCCCGGTGAAGGATGAAATTCTCCCGCCACTCTGGAAGAGGCGCGGCCGGGATGGTCGCGCGAGAATGGAGGAGTTGTGTCACCATGAAGAAATTCAGTATTTTGAGCGCCGCCATATTTGGCCTGATGATGACCGCGCCGGTCGCCTTCGCCGACGACATCACCTTTTCGGTGGTCGGACCGATGACCGGTCAGCTTGCCACCATCGGCGATCAGTTCAAGCAGGGCGCGCAAGCCGCCGCCGACGCGATCAACGCGGCGGGCGGCGTCGACGGCCGCCAGGTCAAGCTCGACATCGAGGATGACCAGTGCGATCCGAAGCAGGCGGTTTCGGTCGCCAACCGCATCATCGCCAACGGTGTCAAGTTCATCGATGGCCACGCCTGCTCAGGCTCCAGCATCCCGGCCTCCGCTGTCTACGCCGAAGCCGGTGCGCTGATGATGAGTCCGGCTTCCTCGAACCCGGTGTTGACCGACGCAGCGGCGAAAGCCGGCTGGCCGACGATCATGCGCCTCTATACGCGCGACGATGCGCAGGGCGCTTTCATCGGTCCCTGGATCGCCAAGAAATATGCCGGCAAGAATGTCGTCATCCTGCACGACAAGAGCGCCTATGGGCAGGGCGTGGCCGATGCCGTGAAGGCAACGATGAACCAGAACGGTCTCAATGAAATCCTCTACGAGGGCATCAACGCTGGCGAGAAGGACTATTCCGCTCTTGTTACCAAGCTCAAGGAGCTGAAAGCCGACGTCGTCTATTTCGGCGGCTATCACCCCGAAGCCGGCCTGATCCTGCGCCAGTCGGCGGAGCAGAACCTCAAGTTCCAGTTGATCATGCCGGACTCGATCGCTTCGCCGGAATTCTGGCAGGTTGCCGGTCCGGCCGGCGAAGGCACCATGTTCGTCTTCCCGTCGGATCCGCAGGCGAAGCCCGAAGCCAAGGAAGCCATCGCCAAGATCAAGGCCGGCGGCTTCGTGCCGGAGGGCTTCACGCTGTTTTCCTATGCGGTGATCCAGGCCTTCGCCGAAGGCATCAAACGCGCCGGCAGCGACGATCCGGCAAAAGTCGCCGAAGCGTTGAAGAACGGCCAGCCGATCAGCACGGTTGTCGGGTCAGTCACCTTCGACGAGAAGGGCGACCTCAAAAACGCCAGCTACGACATCAACCAGTGGCACGACGGCAAATACGCGCCGATCCAGCCGTGATGGCCGCGGCGCCGCAAGACGCGCTGCTGTAATTGAACATGGCCGGGGTCAAACCCGGCCATGTTGTTTTTGGCGACGCCTTTGTCACGCGTTCGAGATCACTTCGTGGATAGGGAAACAGCAGTCAACTGAGGTTCCTCGGCAAAGCGAACCAGCACGGTGCCGTCGGTTACCTGCGCGCCTTCGGCAGCAATCTCGGCGATAACCCCGTCATGGGGCGCGGCAATGGTGTGCTCCATCTTCATCGCCTCCAGGATCAGCAGCGGCTGGCCCTTGATCACGGACTCGCCTCTGGCTGCACGCACCAATTTGACCAGGCCGGGCATTGGCGCGCGCAGGCTGCCGGAAGCGGCGGCGGCTTCGTCGGCTCGGGCCAGCGGATCCGGCACAGCAAAACCGTAGCCGATTGCACCATCGAAGACCGTGACGTGGCCCGGCCAGCGGGCGAGGCGAGGCGCCGCGCGGAGATCACGCGAATTGGCGCTGTCATAGGGCGCATCCAGCGCCACCTCGAACCGCCCGTCCGGCCGCACCGACACGCGCGCGCCGATCTCCTGCTCGCCAAACTTCAGCAGCATGCGCCGCACTACAGCGTGGAAATGCGCATAGCCGGCCAGCGACAACCAGGGATCGTCCGAGGACGGCAAGTCGCGCGCACCGGACGCGGCAAGTGCCGCGGCGGCAATCGTCTCACCGCCCGGCGGCGGAACCGCCGTCAACGCCTGCTGATGCCTAGCGATCAGGCCGGTATCGACATCGCCCGCCGCAAAATCCGCATCAGCGACCAGCGCGGCAAGAAAGCCAGTGTTGACCGTTGAGCCGGCGATTTCGGTCTGCGACAGCGCTGCGCCAAGCGCTGTGAGCGCTGCCCGTCTGTCCTTGCCGTGGATGATCAGCTTGGCGATCATCGGGTCGTAAAACGGCGAAATCGCATCGCCGGCGCGCACACCGGTTTCGATGCGCATGGTCGCACCCTCCGGTGCCGGCTGCGGAAATTTCAAATGGTGCAAGGTGCCGGTCGCCGGCAAAAACCCTCTTGCCGCGTCCTCGGCATAGATACGCGCCTCGAAGGCGTGGCCGGAGAGCGCGATCTCGCTCTGCGTCTTCGGCAGTTTTTCGCCGGAGGCTACCCGCAACTGCCACTCGACCAGGTCGATGCCGGTGACCATTTCGGTGACGGGGTGCTCGACCTGCAGGCGGGTGTTCATTTCCATGAACCAGAAACGGTCGGCCTTCAGACCTTGCGAGGCATCGACGATGAACTCGATGGTACCGGCGCCGGAATAGTGGATTGCCTTGGCGGCTTTCACCGCCGCCTCGGTCATCGCCTTGCGCAGTGCCGGCGTCATGCCCGGGGCAGGCGCCTCCTCGATCACCTTCTGGTGGCGGCGCTGTGCCGAGCAGTCACGTTCGTGAAGATGCACGGCGTTGCCGAAATTGTCACCAAACACCTGCACTTCGATGTGGCGAGGCTTGTCGACATATTTTTCCACCAAGACGCGGTCGTCACCGAACGCGGCTTTCGCCTCGCGCCGCGCGCCCGACAGTGCTTCCGAAAAATCATCGGGATGCTCGACGCGCCGCATGCCTTTGCCGCCGCCGCCGGCGCGCGCCTTGATCAGTACGGGGTAGCCTATCTCGCGCGCCTTGGAGGCGAGCAACACGATCTCCTGCGCTTCGCCATGGTAGCCCGGAACGACAGGCACGCCGGCCTTTTCCATCAGCCGCTTGGCCGCGTCCTTCAGTCCCATGGCGCGGATCGAGGCCGCCGACGGGCCAATGAAGATCAGCCCCGCCGCGACCACCTGGTCGACGAAATCAGGGTTTTCCGAAAGAAAGCCGTAGCCCGGATGGATGGCCTCGGCACCTTTGGCCAAGGCCGCCGCAATGATCTTGTCGCCGCGCAGATAGCTTTCGTTGGCGGGAGAGGCGCCGATATGCACCGCTTCGTCGGCCATTTCGACATGCAAGGCGCGATCGTCGGCGTCGGAATAGACGGCGACGCTGCGCACACCCATCCTGCGTGCCGTGCGGATCACCCGGCAGGCGATCTCGCCACGGTTGGCGATCAGGATCTTGGCGAACATCGGGCCTCCACAGGCAGAGCTGCCGCCAACGGCGCGAATTCTCGTCACGCGAACTGCGGCAATGCCCTGCTTTGTAGTCTGGCGGTCAAAGGGTAGGCAAGCGAGGCCTGCCTACTTTGAGGCCGCCATTTCGCAAGCTCCCCCGGTCGTGACCCTGTAACGGTCGCGGGTGACCTGGCAGGATTTCATCGCCATATCCTCGGCAGCCTTTTGCGAGGGCGCATTCAAGCGCGAGCCGCACAGGATGTACAACGAACGCACCCGGGAATACGGAGTGGTCGCATAAGCTGAATGGCCGCTGGCCGCCACATAGGCCTTATATGCCTTGGTGCATGGCCGATCCGCGGTCGCCGGAAAATACGGGTAGAAGCGGACGTCGCCCTTGCTTCCAGCCAGCGATTCCGCCGCGCCGACATTGGGGCTCGAGATTAGAAGCAACCCGGTTATCAGCGAGAAGACTGCTTGTTTGACGCTTATAGATTTCATTTTTCCCACCCATTGAATACGTCGAAGGCCGACGAGTGTCGGTCTATTTGGAGGCAGCTATGGCGCAGGCCCCTGCAGTCGTGACCTTGTACTTGCTGCGCGCGGACTGGCAGGATTTCAACGCCAGCGCCTCCGCAGCCTTCTGGGATGTTGCATTCAGATAAGCACCGCAAATAGTGAATTCGGTTGCCCAGTTGAATGGCGTCATCGCATAGGCCGAGTGACCGCCAGCCGCCACATAGTCCTTGTAATTCTTGCCGCAGCCTCCGATTGTACCCGGTGCAAAATAGACCGGAAAGCGGCTGTCGCCCTTGCTTCCCGTCAGCGATTCGGCGGCGCCGACATTCGGTGCAGAGGCCACAAGCAGTGCAAGTACCGACATGGTTGCTCGCTTGATTGATAAAGATTTCATTGCCAAACCCATTTGAACCCCAAACACTGAAATATATTCGCCTACTTGGAGGCAGCGATTTCGCAGCCGCCGCCTGTTGTAACTCTGTAACTGTTGCGGGCGGCCTGACAGGATTTCAACGCCAATTCTTCGGCAGCTTGCTGTGACGGTGCATTCAAGCGCGAGCCGCAGATGATGTACAGAAAACGCACCCGGGAATACGGAGTGGTTGCATAGGCTGAATGGCCGCCGGCCGCTACATAGGCCTTGTAGGCCCTGGTACACGGATCCTTCGGGCTCTGCGGCAAATAGGGATAGAAACGGGTCTCGCCCTTGCTTCCCGCCAGCGACTCCGCTGCACAGATGCCAGGCATTGCTAATATAAGCAATCCCGCAAGTATATGCACAGTTGTTCTCTGAAAAACCCGCCGCCTCATCTTCGCCCAATCCCCATTGGTATTTGCGATGATCAATAGCCGTGATTCTTTCGTCTGGCCAGATCGAGAAGCAAAAAATAGTCTGGAGATGTGGTGGGTTGTCTCCCGCGCAGGGTCACACCCTGCCGAGTGCAGCGACGACCCGCTGATACAATTCGGCCGTCGGCTCGTCGAAGCAGCAGAAAATGACGGTTTCCGGAACGATGTTCTGGCCGATGAAGGCGCTCACGGTCCCGACAGCAATTTGCGTCGCCTGATCTTTCGGATAGCGGTAGGCCCCGGTCGAGATCGCAGGAAACGCCACCGTCCGGCAGTCCTTTGCGGCGGCGATTTCGAGCGACCGGCGATAGCAGGAGGCGAGCAGTTCGGCTTCTCCTTTGCTGCCACCTTGCCAGACCGGCCCGACCGTATGTATGACGTAGCGCGCGGGCAGCCTGTAGCCCTTGGTGATTTTTGCGTCTCCGACCTTGCAGCCATGCAAGGTCCGGCATTCTGCCACAAGCTCGGGGCCGGCCGCGCGGTGGATAGCGCCGTCGACGCCGCCGCCTCCGAGAAGAGAGGTATTGGCGGCGTTGACGATGGCATCGACCGCCAGCTTCGTGATGTCGCCGGTTTGAATGCGAATCCTCTGGCCGATTTCGCTCATCTCACATCCTGAACACGCCGAATTTTGTCTCCTCGATCTCGGCGTTGAGCGCGGCCGAAAGGCTGAGCGCCAGCACCTCGCGGGTCTTGGCCGGGTCGATGATGCCGTCGTCCCAGAGCCTTGCCGACGAATAGAGCGGGTGTCCCTCGTGCTCGTACTTCATCAGGATCGGCTTCTTGAATTTCGCTTCCTCCTCAGCGCTCCATTCCCCGCCCTTGCGCTCGATGCCTTCGCGCTTGACCACGGCCAGCACCGTTGCCGCCTGCTCGCCGCCCATCACCGAAATGCGGGCATTCGGCCACATCCACAGGAAGCGTGGCGAATAGGCGCGTCCGCACATGCCGTAATTGCCGGCACCGAATGAGCCGCCGATGATCACGGTCACCTTCGGCACCTTGGCCGTTGCGACCGCCATGACCAGCTTGGCGCCGTCCTTGGCGATGCCGCCGGCCTCGTATTTTCGCCCGACCATGAAGCCGGTGATGTTCTGCAGGAAAATCAGCGGGATCTTGCGCTGGCAGCACAGCTCTATGAAGTGCGCGCCCTTCAGCGCGCTTTCCGAAAACAGCACGCCATTGTTGGCGACGATGCCGACCGGCATGCCGCTGAGATGGGCGAAACCGGTGACCAGCGTGGTGCCATAATTCTGCTTGAACTCATCGAACTCGGAACCGTCGACGGTGCGGGCGATTACCTCGCGCACGTCGTAGGGCTGGCGCAGATCCGTCGGCACGATGCCGTAGAGTTCATGTGGATCGTGAAGCGGCGGAATCGATTTCTGTAAGGCAAGGCTTACAGTCTTGTTCCGATTCAGGTTTTTGACGATGCGCCGGCATATGGCCAGCGCATGCTCGTCGTCGAGCGCATAGTGGTCGGCAACGCCGGAAAGCCTTGTGTGCACGTCGGCGCCACCGAGGTCCTCGGCGGTGACGTCCTCGCCGGTGGCCGCCTTCACCAGCGGCGGCCCGCCGAGAAAGATGGTCGCCTGGTTGCGCACCATGATTGTCTCGTCCGACATCGCAGGCACATAGGCGCCGCCGGCCGTGCACGAACCCATGACGCAGGCGATCTGCGGAATGCCGGCGGCCGACATGTTGGCCTGGTTGTAGAAGATGCGGCCGAAATGATCGCGGTCGGGAAACACCTCGTCCTGGTTGGGCAGATTGGCGCCGCCGCTGTCGACCAGATAGACGCAAGGCAGATTGTTCTGCAATGCGATCTCCTGTGCACGCAGATGCTTCTTCACCGTCAGTGGATAATAGGTGCCGCCCTTCACCGTGGCGTCATTGACGACGACCATCACTTCGGTGCCTTCGACGCGGCCGATGCCGGCGATGAGGCCGGCCGAAGGGATGTCCTCGCCATACATCGACCATGCCGCGAACTGGCCGATTTCGAGGAAGGGTGAGCCTGTATCGAGCAATTGGGCTAGGCGTTGCCGCGGCAGGAGCTTGCCGCGGGAGACGTGCCGCTCACGCGCCTCTTCCGAGCCACCGCGCTCGATGGCGGCGGCTTTTTCAGCAATATCGGCGACCAGCGCCCGCATGCGCTCGGCATTGGCGCGGAAGGCATCGGAGGCGGACGACATCTGAGAGGTGAGGGCGGCCATGGCGCTACCGGATCAGCTCGATCTTGCAGCCGACATCGAGGTCGCCCCAATCGCGATCAGCGGTGACGGCAATGGCATTCTCGCGAATTGCCAGCGCCAGGCAAGCCCGATCGCCCAGCGACAAGCCGCGATGCCGCGTCAATTGGCGAAGCTGCCCAGCGGCGATGCCCATCGCGTCGTCGAAAACGGCGATCGGCATGCCGAGACTGGCGAGGTCGTCCGCGGCCTGTTCCATGCTGCGTCCCTTGTCGATCAGCTTGGCGATGATTTCGGCCGCATTGACTGAACTGCATTGTGCGTCCGGCGCGAACCCCAAAGCATTGTCGGTGCCTTGCTCGTTGAGCAGGATTGCGAGCGCCGCCGAACTGTCCATGACGTAGGGCTTCATTTCGTCCGCTTTCCCGTTGTCCCTTCGGCGTGAAGCCGGTCGAGACGCTTGTCACTTCGACGCTGCTCTTCCCGTCGCTCTTTCAGAAATTCGTCGACGACGCTTTCACCGGGCTGTTTCAACGCTGACAATTCGGCCTGGACGCGTCGCAGATTCTGCAGCCACGATCTTACCCGCAGCTCGCCGTTTTCGACATGCAAGATCATGTCCTCGCCAGGCTTCACGCCCATCTCCTCGCGCATCGCGGCAGGAATGACGAAGCGCCCGCCCTCGCCAAGCTTGACACGCTCGCGTTTCGCCGGAGCACGAAGCTGTGGTTGGCGAGCGCCGGCATCGAACCGTGCTTGCGGATCTTCGTCAAATCCGGACTTTCCCGTTTTGCCAGCCATGGTCCGTCTCGCCTGTGTTGTGGCACATATTCCGAAGTGTGCCACATCGTGCGGCTTCTGGCAAAATCTCAAAAAGACGCCATCAGGCGCCCTCCACCATGATTTCCCGCCCAATCAGCCAGCGACGGATTTCGCTGGTGCCGGCGCCGATCTCGTAGAGCTTGGCGTCGCGCAAAAGCCGGCCGGTCGGGTAGTCGTTGATGTAGCCGTTGCCGCCCAAAAGCTGGATGGCGTCGAGCGCCATCAGCGTTGCCTTTTCGGCGGCGAAGAGAATACAGCCGGCAGCATCCTTGCGGGCCGTCTCACCGCGATCGCAAGCGGCGGCCACGGCATAGACGTAGGCGCGCGCCGCGTTCATCGTCGCATACATGTCGGCTAGCTTGCCTTGCACCAGCTGGAACTCGCCGATCGGCTGGCCGAACTGCCTGCGTTCGTGCACGTAAGGGATCGCCACGTCGAGGCACGCAGCCATCAGCCCGATCGGGCCGCCGGCCAGCACGGCGCGTTCGTAGTCGAGGCCCGACATCAGCACCTCGACGCCGCGCCCTTCCTCGTGCAGCACATTGTCGAACGGCACTTCGACATTCTCGAACACCAGCTCGCCGGTGTTCGAGCCGCGCATGCCGAGCTTGTCGAGCTTTTGCGCCACGGAAAAACCGGCAAAGGCCTTTTCGACGATGAAAGCGGTGATGCCGCGCGAATGGAGTTCCGGATCGGTCCTGGCGTAGACGACCAGCGTCTCGGCATCCGGCCCGTTGGTGATCCACATTTTGGTGCCATTGAGTACATAGCGATCATTGCGCTTTTCGGCGCGCAGGCGCAGCGACACCACATCGGAGCCGGCTCCCGATTCCGACATCGCCAGTGCGCCGACCTTCTCGCCGCTGCAGAGCGAAGGCAGATATTTTTCCTTCTGCGCCTGCGTCGCCCAGCGGTTGATCTGGTTGACGCAGAGGTTGGAATGGGCGCCGTAGGAGAGGCCGACCGAGGCCGAGGCGCGCGAAATCTCCTCCATCGCCACGACATGGGCGAGGTAGCCCATGCCGCTGCCGCCGAAATCGGGATCGGCGGTGATGCCGAGCAGGCCGAGCCCGCCGAGCTCCGCCCACAGATGTGCCGGGAATTCGTTCGAGCGGTCGATCTCGGCGGCGATCGGTGCGATCTTTTCCTGGGCGAAGCGCCGCACCAGGTCGCGCAGCGCCTCGATGTCTTCGTCAAGCCCGAAGTTGAGCGTATGCGTGTACATGCCGTTCCTCCCGGCGCACGACCGCGAAAATCGGGATCATGCGCGAAATCAAAGTGCTGCAGCGTCCGTTGCGCGCTCGAATGGACGCACGGCGCCGTGGCTCGTCGTCGCGCCATCGCTCTTTGCTCCAACAAGGCGCATTGTCATTGCTAGATATGTAGCGGTGACTTCGGCGATCGACAGCCGTTCGCCCGGCCGGAACCAGACGATGACGCCGGTCATCATCTGGATCAGCGCCATGGCGGTGAGCCCGGTGTCTTCGATGCTGAATAACCCCGCTTCGACGCCGTCGCGCAGGATGGCGCGCAGCTCCTTCTCGTAGGCCGTGCGCATGCGCAGGATCTGCGTGAGTTTTTCATGCGACAGGCTGCGCAGCTCCATGTTCGAGACATGGGTGGAGTGGCGGCGTTCGATATGGAAAGCGATGTGGTTTTCGACATAAGCGGCAAGCCGCGCTGCCGGATCGGCGCCGACAGGGCGTGTTGCGCGCCACGCCTCGATCAAGCCTTCCATATGCTCACGCATCAGCATGAACAGAAGGTCCTGCTTGGTCGGGAAGTAGCGGTACAGCGCCGCTGCCTGGACGCCGACCTCGGCCGCCAGTTGGCGCATCGACATCGCCTCGTAGCCGAGACGCGCAATCAGGCTGACCGCCGCCTCGCGGACCGCAGCTTCGGTCTTCTCTCCGTCGGAACCGGTCGTACGCGCCATGACAAGCCGCCTTTTCGCGGACAATAAAACAAACGTTCAATTAATTCAAGGACCGAGGCATGTCCGGGCAGGGCAATGGCTTCAGGTTTGCTCTATCTGCACCCTAGAGATTTGTGCGATGGAAGCGAATGAGCAGGATCATGCCTTGCTAGGCAACAATCCTGAAACCCGCGGACATGTTGCGTGACTCGATCTCCTCGACATCGACCTTCGAAACTGCTGCCCCTGGCGGCCCTTGCCAAAGACGTTCGATCATTGTCGAGACCGCCACACCGGCCCCTGCAATCAAGGCTGTCACCGAGCCGTCAACTTCGTTGCGCACCCACCCGGCAAGGCCAAGCGCCGACGCCTCGCGCCGCGCCCAGACCCGGTAGCTGACGCCTTGCACCTTGCCGTATATGCGTACCTGCACCGTACGATCGGTCATCGCGCTCTCCATCCTTTGAGTCGAGTCTGGCGCATCGCCGTGCAAATTCAACCGCGCAACGTGCATCGAAGGTCTCTCTCCGGTCGCTATCCGCCAGCTTCACGTGCGAGATAGGCGGCGTCTCCATTAATGATTGACTAAGTCAAATAATAGGCGATCATGGCCCTGACGGAGCGGTCCGTCCGAAGGAGGTCGACATGCCGGCCGATCGGAATGCCCTCGTCGCGGAGATACGTGGCTTCAATCGCTTCTACACGCGCCTGATCGGGCTGCTCGACCTGACCTTGACGCACAGCGCCTATACGCTGGGCGAGGCGCGGCTGCTGTTCGAATTGGGCGGCCGATCCCGCGCTGTCGCCAATAGCGGCGGTGAGGCAGGGTTTCTTGCACGGGCGTTCCACCTCGATCTCCGGCCGGCGGCCTCCGAAATCGCTGCCGAACTCCGGCTCGATCCGGCCTATGTCACACGCGTCCTGAGGAGGTTCGCCGCCGCTGGCCTGACCGAGACACGCTCTGACCCAGCCGATCGGCGCAGACGTATCCTGTCGCTGACCGCTCGCGGAAGTGCTGAGCTCGCCAGGCTTCAGGCTGCGGCGGATCGCGACCTCGCCCGGCTGACGGCCGGCCTCGCCGATGACGCGGCTGCCGAATTATCGGACGCCTTGAAGTGCGTCATGCGCCTGCTCGGGGAGAAATAGCGGGCAGCACTGGAATCCCGGCGTTGCGCTCTTCAATTCCCCCGCGCTGCCGCCAGTGCGCCAGGCAGTTCCTCGGCAAAGATGTCGAGCTCGTGGTCGAGGCCGACACTGACCCGGATGCAGCGGTCGAGAACCGGCACCATCGGCTTGCGGATGAAGACGTCGCGTGACAACAGCGCCTGCAGCACTTTCAGTGCGAAAGCGCCGTCGCGGCCGCAGTCGATGGTGACGAAATTGGTCGCCGAAGCCAGCGGCTTCAGCCCGTTCGCTTCGGCTATTGCGGCGATACGCCGGCGGCCGGCGGCGACCCGCGCCACCACGCTATCCAGCCAGGCCTGATCGGCAAGCGCCTCGACACCGGCGATCTGCGCCATGCGGCTGACGCCATAGTGGTTGCGGATCTTCTCGAAGTCCCGAATCACCTGGGCCTCGGCCACCGCATAGCCGCAGCGTATGCCGGCCAGCCCATAGGCCTTGGAGAAGGTGCGCATGCGGATGACGTTCGGCCGCGCGACATCGATCGGCGGCAGCGCTGAGGCTGGCCCTAATTCGCCATAGGCTTCGTCGAGCACCAGCATTGTGGTCTCCGGCAAGGCTTCGATGAAGCGGCTGAGCTCGGCGGCTTCCCACCAGCTGCCCATCGGATTGTCCGGATTGGACAGGTAGACCAGTGGCGCCTTTTCCCTGGCCACTGCCGCCAGCAGGCCGTCGAGGTTTTCCCGATCGTTCTCGTAGGGCACTGCGACCAGCCGGCCGCCGACGCCGGCAACATGAAAGTTGAAGGTCGGATAGGCGCCGAGCGAGGTCACCACCGCGTCGCCGGGCGCCACATACATGCGCGCGACCAGGCTGAGCAGCCCGTCTATGCCTTCGCCGACGACGACGTTTTCGGCGCCGACGCCGAGATGCCTGGCTACGGCTACCTTCAAATCGTGATTATCGGGGTCGCAATACATCCACATGTCGCCGGCAATCTCGGCCATGCGGGCAACGACGCGCGGCGAAGGGCCAAAGCTGCTCTCATTGGCGCCGATGCGGGCGCGAAAGGCGCGGCCGCGATCACGCTCCTGCGCCTCCGGGCCGACAAACGGTACCGTGGAGGGAAGCGCGTCGATGAGCGGCGTAAGGGGAGGGCGCATGGCAAAGGCTCGTTCGAAAAGGGGCCTTCTTGCTAGCCTGCCGGCTTGGCCTGCGCAAGTTCCGCGGCAGGCGGGAACGTCAGGCTGGATTCTCCCGGATCATTTTGCTAGCGAGACATGATGAGCAACCGACTGCCGCCCGCTTGGTCCAAGCACATAAAGTCCCGCCCGGCGCCGAAAGTGCAACCGCCGAAGGCGAAACCGCCGTCGCGCGCGCAGGCCGACGATGCGCTGCTGCGACAGGCGTATGGCTTGCAGCAGGCCAAGCGGTTGGCCGAGGCTGAGGAACTGTGCCGTCGCGTGCTGGAGCGCACGCCCAACCATCCCTTGGCTTCGTATATCATGGGCACGCTATTCATCGGGCTCGACAATGAAATGGCGCTGCGATATTTGGCCCGAGCCGTCGGCGAGGAGCCTCAAAACCCCTTTTATCACCTTAGTCTGGGTGAAGTTTATCTAAAAGTCAGCGAATATTCGCCCGCAATCAGGCATATTCAGCAAGCATTGAAGTTGAAGCCCGATTTGCTGGAGGCGCTTTGCGCATTAGGACGCGCTTACGTCGAATTCGACAAGGCTGACATGGCTGTCCCGGTTTACGAGAAAGCGCTCAAGATCAACCGCGATCATCCTCGCGTTCGGACAGGACTGGCCAGCGCACTCACCGGTCTCGGTCGCGTGGACGAAGCCGAAGTCTATCTGAAAGAAGCGATCGAACGTCGCATCGCGATGCCCGCTGCCTATAACGAGCTTGTGCATACGCGCAAATTCACCGAAGAGCCGGCCGAACTTAAGTCCATCCTGCGCGAACTGGGCTACCCAAAGCTTGACCCCGAAAGTGCGATGAGACTTCATCACGCAGCCGGCAAGGTGCTGAACGACCTTGGGCGCTACGAAGACGCGATAGATCATTTCAAGAAAGGCAAGCAGGCCGCAGGCTATAAGTTTGATCTGGAAACCTATCGCCGCTGGGTCGACTCCACGATCGAGTTCTTCAACCCGGATATGTTGGCTGCCAAGGCAGGTTATGGAAGCCCATCGGAAGTGCCCGTGTTTGTATTGGGTATGCCCCGCTCGGGGACCACCCTGACCGAGCAGATTTGCGCGAGCCACCCGGATGTTCACGGCGCAGGAGAACTCAGCAAGCTAAGACGAACCGCAAATGCTATCGGCCTTACGAGGCTTTCGGCACAGGGCTTGGCCCAATCGATCGTGCCGATCACCCCCGACCTAGCCAAGATGCTGACCGAGGGGCACCTGTCCTACCTTCGTGAGCGTGCGCCGACCGCACTTCGCATAGTCGACAAAATGCCCCAGAATTTCGAGCTGATAGGCCTCATAGGCCTTCTTTTCCCCAACGCGCGGATTATTCACTGTCGCCGCGACGCCATCGACAATTGCCTCTCATGTTTTTTCCTGAATTTCTCCAAGGGACACAGCTACATCGCCGACCTGCAGACGCTCGGGCTGTACTACCGTGAATACGATCGCCTGATGCGGCATTGGGACAAGGTTTTTCCAGGACGCATCTTCGAAAATCGCTACGAGACGCTGGTTGCGGATCAGGAGGCACAATCGCGCCGTCTTATCGATTATCTTGGATTGCCCTGGGACGATGCCTGCCTGCGCTTCTTCGACAAGGAGGGATCGGTCAACACGGCCAGTCGCTGGCAAGTCCGGCAGCCGATCTACAGGTCATCTGTCAAGCGCTGGAAAAATTATGAGGGCAAGATCCAGCCGCTGATCGACGCCTTGGGCGACCTAGCCGAACTTTGAACAAGGAGGGCGCCCGACAGGATAGGCCAGCCCTTCAGGCCAGGCTGGATTCTCCTGGACCATTTTGCTAGCGAGACATGATGAGCAACCGACTGCCGCCCGCTTGGTCCAAACACATAAAGTCCCGTTCGGCGCCGAAAGTGCAGCCGTCGAAAGTGAAATCGCCCTCGCGCGCGCAAGCTGACGACATGCTGCTGCGACAGGCGCTCGAACTTCAGCAAGCCAAGCGGCTCCCGGAGGCGGAGGAATTATGCCATCGCGTTCTCGCCCGCACGCCCAACCACCCGCTTTCGCTCTACATCCTCGGCACGTTGGGGCTCGGTATCGACGACGAGTTGGCTCTCAAATATTTTGCGCGGGCAGTAAGCCAGACGCCTCAGAATCCATATTTCCACCTTAGCCTGGGAGAGGCCGGTCTGAAGCTTGGCGACAGCTTGCTTGCGATCAGGCACCTGCAGCGCGCCTGCGAATTGAAACCCGATCTGGTGGAAGCGCTTTGCGGACTGGCGCGTGCCTACGTCAACTTCGACAAGGCCGAGATGGCTTTGCCCCTTTACGAGAAGGCGCTAAAGATCAACGGCGACCATCCCATGGTCCGGATTGGTCTGGCTGGTGCGCTCACCAGCCTCGGCCGCATGGACGAAGCCAGAGCCTATCTCGATCAGGCAATAGAACGTCGCGTCGATGTTGGGGCAGCCTACAATTACCTGGTCGACACGCAAAAGTTCACCGAAAAACCTGCCGAGCTCGACTCTATCCTGCGCGAACTCTCCAATCCCAGGCTCGAACCCGTTGCTGCATCGCAGCTCCACCACGCGGCAGGAAAAGTGCTGAACGACCTTCAACGCTATGAAGAGGCGATAGATCACTTCAAGAGGGCGAAAAAGGCCGCTGGTCACGATTTCGACCTGGAGTACTACCGCCGAAGCGTCGATTCCATGATCGAGATATTCAGCCCATCACTATTGGAAGCCAAGGCTGGCCACGGCAGTCCGTCTGAAGTGCCTGTGTTTGTGCTGGGCATGCCCCGGTCGGGGACGACGCTGACCGAGCAGATCTGCGCGAGCCATCCGGATGTCCATGGCGCCGGGGAGCTTACGAAGCTGCGGCGAATCGCGAACTCGATGGGCTTTAGAATACTGTCGGATGAGGACCTGCGCAGTTCGATTATGTCGATGACGAGGGATCAGTCGAGGGCGCTGGCCGAAGAATACCTGTCCTATCTGCGTCAGCACGCGCCTGCCGCGCCCCGCATCGTCGACAAGATGCCGCACAACTTCGAGTTTATCGGCGTGATTGGAATTCTCTTTCCCAACGCACGCATCATTCATTGCCGGCGCGATGCCATCGACAATTGCGTCTCCTGCTTCGTCTTGCATTTCACCAAGGACCACGGCTACAACGCCGACCTTGAGACACTCGGGTTGTACTACCGCGAATATGATCGCTTGATGCGGCACTGGGACAAGGTCTTTCCCGGACGTATTTTCGAAAGCCGCTATGAGACGCTGGTTGCGGATCAGGAGACGCAATCGCGCGGTCTCATCGATCATCTCGGCTTGCCTTGGGACGATTCGTGCCTGCGCTTTTTCGAGAGGAGCGGATCGGTCAATACCCCGAGCCGCTGGCAGGTCCGGCAGCCGATCTATAGTTCATCCGTCAAACGCTGGAAAAAGTATGAGAGCGCAATTCAGCCGCTGATTGACGCCTTGGGCGATCTGGCTGAAATTTGAACAAGTAGGATGCGCCCGATCGGCCGAGGTCGATCGTGACTTGCTGTCGAGATACATTGATCCGGTAGGCCAGCTCTTCAGATCGGCCCAAGTTTTTCTTTTGCACGAACAAGCGTGCGGAGCGAGCATTGCATTCGACCAGCCCTGCGATCGGCTGCTCAGCAGCAGCCTGCATTATGCATCGAGAGTTGACAGCTGCGTCGCGCCGATACGAAAAACCCGGCGGTTGCCCGCCGGGTTCAATCTCAATCTAGCTCGGACTGTTAGAATGAGCGCTGGAAGCGGAGCATGCCGCCGACGCTGTCCTTGTCGTCGGCATTGGTCCAGTTGCGATCGTAGGCTTTGTCAAACTGACCGTCGCGGGCCCAATCGACTTCGGCAGTGATCGTGAGACCGGGAACGATATCGTAGGCAATGTTCGCGGCGACGCCGTAGTTTTTGTCATCGTCAGCCGACGCCTGGAGGTTGAACGAGGTCTTCTCGTTTATGGTGTAAGTGCCACCACCCCAGACTGCCCAGTTGCCGCCCCACTGCTTGTAGAAGTTGCGGTCGATGTTGTCGTCAGAGCCGTAGCCGGCCATGATGAACAGTGTCAGGTTCTGTATCGGCGTAACGTCGACGCGAACCTTGCCGGCCCACTCTTCCCAGGTGCTGTCATAGGCGGCGACACCGGTGATCGAGCCCCAGCCCTGCGTGTATTTGATACCGCCGACGACATAGGGGACATAGCTGTCGATGGAATCATTGCCGCTGTTGCTGTCTTGGAAAATGCCAGGATCAGCGGCGGCACTGCCCGAACCGGTTTCCAACGAAGCCACGGCCGAGAAGCCGTTTCCGGCATCGAAGTAATACTGGACGACATTGGTGTCGAAGCCGCCGTAGGGGACCAGCGTATCCTGGATGACGTTGCCGGCGTAGCCGATGAAGGTATCAAAGGCCGATTCGTCCTTGCCGACGCGCAGACCACCGAGCTGGACCCAGGCAAAGTTCAGCGAAACGCTCGTACCGCCATTGAAGTTGTCATCAAGGTAATCGTTGTGGTTACCCCAGTTGAAGCGCGTCTCGGTGTAGGTCTTCAAGGTGCCGAGCTCGGTTTCCTGGCCGGTCCAGGTCTTCAGCGTGAAGCGGGCGTGCTTGTAGTAAGTATCCTGCGAGTCGCCGTCCTGCTGATCGGTGGTCTTTGCACCGTCGAATGAGCCGACGTCACCGATGCCGATGTCATAGCGGACGTAGCCGCCGATGCGCAGGCAGGTTTCGGTGCCGGGGATGTAGAAATAGCCAGCGCCGTAGACGTCGCAAATCTTGACGTATTCAGCGGGTTCCGGCTCGGCGACGACGACGGCGTCGGCGGCGCGCGCACCGGAAACTGCGATCAGTGCCGCAGCGGAGCCGAGAAGAAGGCTCTTGATGTTCATTTTCTGACCTCCAGTCAGAATCGAACGAAAGAGCGGAATTGGCACCGTGTGTTTCTGTCGTAAGTAGCTGAGATTGCGTTATTATTTGGGAAAACCGCTGATTATTGCACGATCACGTGAGGAGCGGCAGATGGTCACCAAAGGCGTTTGCTGGCAAAAGCATGCCCGGAACCGGATTTGAGATAACGCTCGAATGAGGTCGCCTTGGCTTGGTTCGAGAAGGCGATGCAGGTCACGATCCGCCATGGCAGGAATTTGGAGGTATGGCTGGATTTTCCGGCGTTATGCTCAGCGATCCGTCGCTTCAGGTCCGAGGTCACACCGATATAGCGCTCGCCTTCCGCAGTCTTGCTTTCCAGCAGATATACATACCACACGAACCGGCCCTCCCTCGCCAACGCATTGGAGTGCATCCTCCTTCGCAAGGAGGAATATGCCAACCCCGATTTTGCAAGCGTTCCAAGAGGTTGCGGCCCTCCTTCGCTACGGCTTCGGAGGGCATCCTGCATCGCGCGGAGAGGGGATTCGCTGGACTTGTCCTGCGAAGCGCGCAGCGCGAAGCAGGATGGCCTGCCACCCGAAGCCCGCAGGGCGTAGGGTGGCGGAGAGGATGGGATTCGAACCCACGAGAAGCTTTTGACCTCTACTCCCTTAGCAGGGGAGCGCCTTCGACCACTCGGCCACCTCTCCGTTGCGCCGGTGGATAAAGAAAAGCGCCGGCACAATCAACAAGCTGGCGCTATTATCCTTGAAAAATCGACCCTTCGCCAAAGCGCCGCCCGGCGATGTGGCGATTCTGCGGCAATTCCCTGGTTCGCGACTCGGGCCATGGTCACATTTCAGGCCGACCATCGCCGGAATCCGCCGTTTGCAACGGCTTGCGAAGGGCTGTTGGTTAACGGGAGCTTTCGGAGTGAGGCCAAATCGTGTCATTTGTGCAACAACGCTGGGGTATAGCGCCAACACAAACCTTTTGCCGGTACGATCGTGGTTGAACGCCGCCGTCTCATGGGTAATGTCGGGTTTGAAGGAGCGGCGCGGTGCGCATCTTTTTCGGTAGTGGGGATGGGGCAGGGAACGCTGTCCTTCAGCAAAGAATACCCAGACCCGTTTTTTAACTTTTGACTGGAGGTCAGAAAATGAACATCAAGAGCCTTCTTCTCGGCTCCGCTGCGGCACTGATCGCAGTTTCCGGTGCGCGCGCCGCCGACGCCGTCGTCGTCGCCGAGCCGGAACCCGCTGAATACGTCAAGATCTGCGACGTCTACGGCGCTGGCTACTACTACATCCCCGGCACCGAAATCTGCCTGCGCATCGGCGGCTATGTCCGCTATGACATCTCCGTGGGCCAGGCTGGCTCGTTCGACGGCGCCAGGTACCAGGACCTGTCGGATGCCTTGGATGGTGAAGACAACGTCAACGACGGCTATTACAAGCAGGCTCGCTTCACACTGAGGACCTACACCGGCCAGGAAACCGAGATGGGCACCTTGAAGACCTACACCGAGACCCGCTTCAACTGGGGAACCGGTTATCAAACCGTGCCTGGGTTCGACGAGCACTTTTCCAGGTTTGGTAGCAGAGGCGTTTCGCTGAATTTCGCCTGGATCCAGCTCGGTGGTCTTCGCGTCGGTAAGGACGAAACAGCCTTCAACACGTTCACCGGCTACGCCGGCAACGTCATCCAGGATACGATCGTTCCCTACGGCGGCTTCGACACCAATGTCGTCCAGTACTACTTCGATGCCGGCAACGGCTTCTCGGCCGTGGCGTCGTTGGAAACCGGTGAAGGCTTTATCCTTAACAGCGCCAATACTGCCATCACTCTCGGTCACGACTCGGTCGACAGCTATGTTCCGTATATCGTTGGCGGCGTGAAGTACACGCAGGGCTGGGGTTCCATCAGCGGTGTTGTTGCCTATGACAGCAGCCTGGAAGAATGGGCCGGCAAGGTTCGCCTCGACGTGACGCCGATGCAGAACCTGTCGCTGTTCCTGATGGCCGGCTACGGCTCTGACGACAATCTCCCGCGCAACTTCTACAAGCAGTGGGGCGGTAACTGGGCAGTCTGGGGTGGTGGCACCTACACCATCAACGAGAAGACCTCGTTCAACCTGCAGGCGTCGTATGACGAAGCCAAGGAAGCTGGCGTCGCGGCCAATATCGCCTACGATATCGTTCCCGGCATGACGATCACGGCCGAAGTGGACTGGGCTCATAACAGCCACCACATCGATAGCGACTCGCTGCCCGGTTATGAATACAACTGGACCGGCATCCCGGGCGACAAGAAAAACGCCGTTGGCGGCTTCCTCCGCTTCCAGCGCTCGTTCTAAGGGCTGGACTTAAAGCAAGTGAAATCCAGCCCGGGCGCTTTAACGCCCGGGCTGTTTTTGTTTTCGCGACTGGTCGCAAACAGAAGGAAAAGGGGGTTCGGTAGCTGAACAGGGTTGTGGAACGATGTCGTTGGGATCCGCCACTGGTGGATGAAATCGGCCGCAGCGCTTAAAACTCTTGAAAGGGCACCGCCAAGCAGGTAGGTCTAGGCCTATCCACTCGGGGGTGTGGCGAATAATGACGAACGATGCGATTCAAGAGGGAGGAACCTCTGATCATTTTTCGATGTTTTCTTCTCAAACTGCCAAGATAAAATACAGTTATAACAAGATACGAGAAGTAAAGTCGCACAGGATCGGAGAACTTTTTTCAGCATACCGGGACATACTTTGGGATGACGGGCGGCATAAATACAATGTCAGCTCCTTCATCGGCGAAATAGACGAGATCCTCCTTGGGGAGCGTTTCAGCGCCTTTGACCAAAGCACCCTCGACAATCTTATCGGCACCTTGCGCCAGCGCGGCAACAGCAACGCAACCATCAATCGGAAGATGGCTGCCCTCAGCAAACTGCTGCGCAAGGCTCACAAGATGGGAGATATCCACAGCCTGCCCGAGTTCCGCCGCCAGAAGGAGCGGGCGGGACGGATTCGTTTCCTCGAAAGGGACGAGGAGGCCCGGCTGTTCGCTGCCATCAAGAGCCGCAGCGAGGACGCTTATCGGCTTTCCGTCTTTCTCGTCGACACCGGTTGCCGCCTCGGCGAAGCGCTGGGTTTGATCTGGAACGATATCCAGGAGCACCGCGTCAGTTTCTGGATCACCAAATCCGGCCGCAGCCGCACCATTCCGATGACCGAGCGGGTAAAAGAGGTGATCAAGCTGCCAGCGACCGAGGGCCGCCGGCCCAAGGGCCCGTTCACCAAGCTCAGCCAGGCGCAGTTTCGTGCCATCTGGAACGATGCTAAGGCCGAAGTCGGGCTTGGCGCCGACGATCAGGTCGTGCCGCATATATTGCGCCATACTTGCGCTTCGCGTCTCGTCCAGGGCGGCATCGACATCAGGCGCGTACAGATGTGGCTCGGTCACCAGACGCTGTCGATGACCATGCGCTACGCCCATCTGGCCACCAACGACCTCGACGGCTGCGTCACCGTGCTGGAAACGCCTCGGTCCGGTGGCTCGGACATCGGCGGTGCAAGCGCTTTGTCTGCTCCACCTCCGGCAAGGCGAGGGCCAAAAGGCGAGCCGGCCGCAAGCAAGGCCCCAAAGCCAGCGAAGAGAAGCGCCAAATCCTGACGGATCTGACGTGAGATATCAGCCAGCCGCTCAGGGTTGCGCTGCCCCTCATTGCCCTGCCGGGCATTTCTCCCCGTATAGCGACGGGGAGAAAGGCGCCCTTGCGAAAGATTTCGCTAATCCCCAGCGTTGCAGACACCTCCCTTCTCCCCGTCGCTATACGGGGAGAAGGTGCCGGCAGGCGGATGAGGGGCAGCGCCGACATCGATAAAATTATTTCACCGCTAATTCCGGAACTGTCAACAGCCGTCGGAATGCTTTGACCGACGCAAAACCTGCGCGTGAATTACTTCGCTCGGTCGAGTTTTACTTCCCACCACCCCGCCGCTCCGCCCGTTCGAAAAAACCAGCGATCCTGCCCGGCAGGATCCCGGACTCCAAAAACGGTGCATGCCCCTGGCCGTCGGCGGTGATCGTCTCGATATCGGTATGGCGCGTCCGCATCTGCTCGAGCGTTTCGGCGGACAGCAGCTTCGAATTCGCGCCGCGTATGACGAGCATCGGGATGGCCGCCAGCGCGTCGAACTGTGGCCAAAGATCGGCCAGCGGCCGGCTGGGATCGAGCCCCGCCAGCGTCTCGACCAGTTTCGGATCGAAATCGGGCAGAAATCCCTCCTCGGTCTCGCGGTAGAGGGCTGATGCCATCCGCTCCCAATCCGCATCGGTCAGCGCCGCAAAATCCGCGCCATGGGTGCTGCGCAGGCCGCGGACCACCTCTGCGTACGTCTTCGGCCTGGGCGCGAGGTCGAGATAGGAGCGGATATGGGCGAGACCTTGCGACTCGATCACCGGGCCGATGTCGTTGAAGACGATGGCCTTCAGCACTGGCGGCCGCATCGCCCCGAGCACATGGATGATCAGTCCGCCGCGCGACGTCCCAATGAAGGCTGCCTTCTCGATGTTCAGCGCCGCCAGCCCGGCAAGGATATCGCCCGCCTCGATGCCGATATTGTAATGGCCGATATCGGCATCGTAGGCGGACTGCCCGCGCCCGCGATAGTCGAAGGCGACGACGTTGCGCTTCGCTTGCGCCGACAGATAAAGCGCCAATTCGTGAAAGTCACGGCAATTGCGGGTCAGGCCGGGCAGGCAAACGACTGGCCAGCGGCCGGAATTCGCTTCGCCGTAGATGCGGGCGTGCAGGGACAGCCCGTCCGGCGCGGCGTAGAAGAAATCGGAGAAGCCTTCGTCGTTTGGCATGTACACTCGATTCCGTGCTGCTGTCAGATCGTTGCGACTGCTACAGGCGAGGGCAGGGGCGGTCAAATCGGGGGCTCTTCCTTCTCTCCTTGTGGGAGAAGGTGGATCGGCGCGTTAGCGCCGAGACGGTTGGGGGGTGTTGGACGGAGCGCTGTCGGAACCAAGCTGGAGCACCCTCATCCGACCGAGCTTCGCTCGGCCACCTTCTCCCACAAGGGGGGAAGGAAAGGCTAACCCCGGCCGTTCACCAGATCTCCGACAATATCGTACTTGCCGGAGATACGCATCTTGTAGACCTCGTAATTCTCCATCACGCGCTGAACGTAACTTCTTGTTTCCGTATAGGGAATCCGCTCGATCCAGTCGACGACTGCATCGACGTCCTTGCCGTGCGGGTCGCCGTATTTCGCCACCCACTGGGCGGCGCGGGCGGGACCGGCATTGTAGCCGGCGAAGGTCAGCACGTAGGAGCCGTCGAAGCGGCCGAGCTGCTCGCCGAGAAAGGCAGCGCCCAGCGTCGCATTGTAGCCGGCATCGGTGGTCAGCCGGGCCTGAGAAAATGTCATGCCGGCCTTCTTCGCCAATTGCTTGGCCGTGCCTGGCATCAGCTGCAGCAGTCCTCGCGCGCCGGCGCTGGAGACGGCGCCGATGTTGAACTCGCTTTCCTGGCGGGCAATCGCATAGGCCAGCGCCTTGCCCGAGCCGGAAATGTTGGCGGTGTCGGGAATGACGCCGAGCGGATGCGACAGCGCGCCGACGTCGATGCCACGTGCGCCGGCGATCTTGCCGACCTTCAGCGCCATGAAATGGTTGCCTTGTCTTTCCGCCAGCATCGCAAGCAGCGCCAGTTCGCCGGGGCTGCTCAACTGCCCGGCAAGGTCGCGGTAGAGGGTTTCGGCATAGCGGTCATAGCCAGCCTGCTGCAGCCGCTCGATGGCGCTGACAGCCTCGCGGGTGGCAAAATTCCGGCGGTCGGCGGCACTTGGCTGCGGGTAGACGATATTGAGGGTCCGCTGGCCGACACGCTCGCCGGCGAGCTGGCCGTAAAAGGTCGTGCCGTAGCTGGCGGCGCGGCTGAAATAATCCTTGGCACTGCCGGGACCGCCGACCTCGGCGGCACGGCCGAGCCAGTAATAGGCGCGCGACAGCGACATCGGCCCTTGGGCGAGCTCCGCGATTTGCGCAAAATGCTTGGCGGCGGTGCTCGGGTCGTTGAGGCCGCGCAGCGCGTACCAGCCTGCATGGAATTCCGCCTCGGCAGCATTGGCGGGACTTTCGGCGGCATGCGCGGCGACTATTCTGTAGGCGGTCTTCATGTCGCCCTGGTCGACCAGCTCGCGCGACAGCACCCGGCGTTCGACCCACCAGGCGTCCGGATCGACCAGCGCGTCGCGGTCGCCCGGCGCCTTCAGCACCAGCGCGGCGGCATCGGAAAATTTCTGTTGCTTGCGCAGATATTCGGCTTCGGCAAACAGATAGCCGGCCGCCCGCTGCGCTGCCGGCACCGCCTTCAGCAGCTTGGCCGCGTTCTTGTCGCCTTTGGTGACTGCCGCCCAGGCATCGGCCAATTGCTGGGCGCCGGCGAGACCGGCGACGCGCAGCGCCGAAGCGACCCGATCGGCATAAAACATGCGCTCCATGCGGAAGCGATGGTCGGCGGCCGGGATCAGCGCGCCGAACTCGCGGATGACCGCCGCCTCGTCCGTGGCTTCGAGCTTTTCGGTGCGCCAGAATGGCGACAGCACCGAGCGCGCCGCCTTCGTATCGCCCAGCGCTACATAGGAGCGGGCAAGGATCACCACGCCCTCGAAGGTCAGCGGCTGGCTGCCGTCGAACGCCCGCACCACGACCTGTGGCGCGGGGTTCTCGCGATAGAGCGCGCGCTCGCTGTTCTTGCGCAAGGCCATCGTGCCCGGCCAGTTCGGCAGCATCTTCGCGGCATCGGCGATTTCGCCGCTCGGCACCTGGTCGCCGCCATAGAGCGCAATCGCCCAGGCAAGGATGTGCCGATCGAGCGATTTGGCCGGCAGCGTTTCGCGCACTTGGCGCGCGCGCTGAATGTCGTTTGCCGCCAGCGCATCGAGACCGCTCTTCAGCGCCGCGACGCTGGCGGATGGCGAAGGGGACTGCTGCAGTGCATCGTTCTGCGGCTCCGTCATCGGGATCGCCGACGTGACCTGCCCATCGACGCTGCCGCCGATCGCCGCGCCGGGGATCAGCACAACGATCGCGCCGAGAAGCGCGAAAAGATGAAGCCGCCTGGTCGGCATGGATTTGGTCATTTCCTATTCTTCGATGCTACCACGGGCACAGATGAACTGCAGTCTATTCGTATGTGATGAAGGGCCCGTAAAGAAAACCTTATCGAGGTCGTTCGAATTGCAATTGCTGGCGCAATGCTTGCCGCGCAACAATGTCGAGACTATGGTGCGCCGCTTCGCTTTCGGCTAGAAGGCGCGCACGACAAACACCTACAGCGCCGCGCGTCTTCTCAGACGCGCAAGGGACGCTGTAGCAATTTAAATTTGGCGCATGATCCTTTCCGAAATCGACTGCGATTTTCGGGGTCATGCGCTAGTCCCAAGGAGTTGGACGACATGCTAAGAGGCTCGCTGACCGCGCTCGTCACACCGTTCGAAAAGAGCGGCCGTTTCGACGAGAAAGCCTTTCGCGCGTTCATCGCCTGGCAGATCGCCGAAGGCACGACGGGCGTGGTCCCGGTCGGCACCACCGGCGAGTCGCCGACGCTGTCGCATGACGAGCACCGCCAAGTCGTCAAGGTTTGCATCGAGGTCGCCAAAGGCCGGGTTCCGGTCGTCGCCGGCGCCGGCTCCAACAACACCGATGAGGCAGTCGGCCTGGTCCAGTATGCCGAGAAGGCGGGCGCCGACGCGGCCCTTGTCGTCACGCCCTATTACAACAGACCGACGCAGCGCGGCCTCTATGCGCATTTCGCCGCCGTCGCCAAGGCAACCAGCCTGCCGATCATCATCTACAACATTCCGCCGCGCTCGGTGGTCGACATGAGCCCCGAGACGATGGGCCAGTTGGTGCATGACTTCAAGAACATCGTCGGCGTCAAGGATGCCACCGGCAAGGTCGAGCGGGTTTCGGAGCAGCGCGCCACCTGTGGCAAGGATTTCATCCAGCTCTCCGGCGAAGACGCCTCGGCGCTCGGCTTCAACGCGCATGGCGGCGTCGGTTGCATCTCGGTGACGGCAAATGTCGCGCCCAGGCTTTGCGCTGAATTCCAGGAGGCAACGCTTTCCGGTGACTGCGCCAAGGCGCTCGACCTGCAGGACCGTCTGTTGCCGCTGCACAAGGCGATTTTCATGGAGCCCGGCGTTTCCGGCGCGAAATATGCGCTGTCGAAGCTGGGCAAGGTCGAGAACGTGCTGCGCTCGCCGCTAATGACGGTCGAGCCGTCGACCGCCGAGAAGATCGACGCGGCGATGAAGCACGCCGGCTTGATAAACTAGGGACGAGGCGCCACCTCTCCGCATCATGAATCAAGTCAGAAAAGCCGATCCCAACAACAAGACCGTTGCGGAAAACCGCAAGGCGCGGTTTTCCTATGAGGTGCTCGACACGATCGAGGCCGGCCTGGTGCTGACCGGTACGGAAGTGAAATCGCTGCGCCAGGGCCAGGCCAATATCCAGGACAGCTACGCCTCGGTCGAGGGCGGCGAGATCTGGCTGATCAACTCCTATTTGCCGGAGTATCTGCAGGCCAACCGCTTCAACCATGAGCCGCGCCGCCGCCGCAAACTGCTGCTCAACAAGCGCGAGATGGCCAAGCTGGCGCAAAGCGTCGACCGCGAAGGCATGACGCTGGTGCCGCTGAAGATCTACTTCAACGACCAGGGCCGTGCCAAGCTGCTGCTCGCCGTTGGCCGCGGCAAGAAGCTGCACGACAAGCGCGAGACCGAAAAGCAGCGCGACTGGTCGCGCGAGAAGGGCCGGCTGCTGAAAGAGCGAGGGTGAGGGGCGGTCCGCGAAGCGGAAAAAAAGCCAGCGATTTGGCTTTTCGAGCGACGAACGCCCGGAGCCATAGCGGCGGGCAGGGCGGACCAAAAGGGATAGGTCTCGTTTGAAAAACCGGATCGTCTTATGGGGCGCGGCCGGTCTGCTCGTGGCGGGCCTCGTTCTGGCCGGCGGCTATACCTACTTCCAGACGTTTTCTCCGGATCGCGGCAAATATCCGGTCAGGGGCATCGACGTCTCCCATCATCAGCGGCAGATCGACTGGCGGCGTGTTGCCGCCGACGATGTCGCCTTCGCCGTGATCAAGGCGACGGAAGGCGGCGATCATGTCGACGATGCCTTCGCCGCCAATTTGCGCGCGGCCCGCGCCGCCGGTCTTGCCGTCGGTGCCTATCATTTCTTCACCTTCTGCAGACCGGGTGCCGATCAGGCACGCAACTTCATCTCGGTGGTGCCGCACGATCAGCCTTTGCTGCCGCCGGTGGTAGACATCGAGTTCGGCGGCAATTGCCCGCAGCGGCCAACTCCCGAACAGCTGAGCGCCGAACTCTCCGCCTTCCTCGGCCCGGTCGAGGCGGCGTTCGGCAAGACGGCGATCCTCTATGTGACCGACGAGGCGGCGCAAGCCTATGCCGGGCAGCTAGCCAGCCGCCCGCGCTGGCTGCGTTCGCTGGCGCTGCGGCCGGGCCATGACAACTGGATCTACTGGCAGTATCACAACCGGGGCCGCGTCGACGGCATCAGCGGCGACGTCGACCTGAATGTTCTCCAGGGCGGACCTGCGACGCTGGCCGCATTGTTTGCCGCAGCGCCTGAAGCGACGGCGTCGGATTGACGCTATTCCTGTCCACCAAAACACCCTCGATGGCCCGAAGACAGAGCGACGAAGCGTTCCCCATGTGGCTATTCATATCGCAGGCGGCGCCGTGCTAAGTACATTTGATGCCGGAGCGCCCTTCATCAACCAATGACAGCAACGCCCCGCCTGCTGCGACGGACGGCGGCGACCCCCGCCTGGCATTTGTCTATGCGGAGGCGGTGCGTGGCCTCCAGCACCAGCAGGGCGTGGTTGAAAGTCTCAATACGCGCGCCGGCAATCTGATCTTCGCAACCGCGTTCGCGAGTTCTCTCCTCGGAGGCAGGGCGCTCCTGGATGGCGTGGGGCCTTGGGACTGGCTGGCGCTGACATTGCTTTTTCTTATCGGGCTGCTGGTCGCGATTATGGTGTGGCCGTATTATAACTATACGTTCCGTTTCGATCCAGAGAAGCTGCTCCAGGACTTCGTCGATCAGCACCCTCCCGCAACCCTGGACGGGATGCACCGAGCGCTTGCGCTGCGCATCAAATCCGACATGGCCAGCAATTGGCGGATCATCCAACGCCTGCGCGTCGCGCTGCAGCTTGCACTGTTTCTGTGGTTGCTGGATCTCCTGGCCTGGTTGTTCGCGATCGCCCGAATCTAGGGCTCGTGCCCTGGCGGCGTCGTCCGACTCTATGTCTTCAGAAAAGCTTCTATCTGACTGAAGACGTTGACGAACATCGCTTCCGTCAACACGCCGGTATTGGTGTTGTAGCGCGAGCAATGATAGCTGGAAAACAGCGTGATGCCATTGGCCTGCTGCTGCCCACCATGCCGGAACGGATAGGCGGCAACGCGTTGGCCGAGCGCCCGCACGGTCGACTGGTGCGCGATCGAGCCAAGCGCCAGCACAGCGCGCAGATTTGGAAATCGCGCGATCGTCGGCACCAGGAACGTCCGGCAGGTCGCTATCTCGGCGCCAACCGGCTTGTTCTCCGGCGGCACGCAGCGCACCGCATTGGTAATCGCCGTACCGACAAGCTCCAGCCCGTCATCCGGTCGCGCTTTGAATTCGCCGCGCGCAAAGCCGTGCGCGATCAGCGTGTTGTAGAGCAGGTCGCCGGCAAAATCGCCGGTGAAGGGACGCCCCGTCCGGTTTGCCCCGCGCAGGCCCGGCGCCAGCCCGACGATCAGCAGACGCACTGCATCCTCGCCTTCCGGCGGCAAAAAGGTCGGCACCGGCGCGTTGAACCAGGACGGCTCGCGCCGCCGCCACTCGGCGATGAAGTCGTGCAACCGCGGGCAGAGCGGGCAATCGCGATCGGGTTCGGGGGAGACGACCAGGGGCGCGGTCAAGGCAACGACCGTCAATAGTCTTCCTCGTCGACTTCGGCCGGTTCGGGCCGGCGCACCGGCCGCTCCGACGGATCGCGGCCGACTTCATTCTTGAGCGTCATCAAGTCGATGAAATGGTCGGCCTGGCGGCGCAGATCGTCGGAGATCATCGGCGGCTGCGAAGCCATGGTCGAGACGATCGACACCTTGCGCCCGCGCCGCTGCAGCGCCTCGACCAGCGTGCGGAAATCGCCGTCGCCCGAAAAGATGACATAATGGTCGACGACATCGGCAAGCTCGAGCGCATCGACGGTCAGCTCGATATCCATATTGCCCTTAATCTTGCGCCGGCCGGTCGAGTCGGTGAATTCCTTGGCCGGTTTGGTCACCACCTTGAAGCCGTTATAGTCGAGCCAGTCGATCAGCGGCCGTATCGAGGAGTATTCCTGATCCTCGACCAGCGCGGTGTAGTAATAAGCGCGCAGCAGATAGCCGCGTTTCTGGAAGCTCGCCAGAAGTTTGCGGTAATCGATGTCAAAGCCCAGCGCGCGCGAGGTGGCGTAGAGATTGGCACCGTCGATAAAGAGAGCGATTTTTTCACGAGGATCGAACATGGAAAATGTCCTTTTTCGAAATAAGCGGTCGTCTAAATGGGTGGCGACTATCGGCCGGTCTGATAATAGACCTGTTGGCCTTCATCGTTCGAGATAACGCCAGTTTTACGGCAATCCAAGGCACCATGCGGCACCGCAAGCAATTGTGATCGGCGCTGTGTCGTCGCAGGCGGCCCGCGTCAGAGCTGCGCACCGCCATAAAAGCTTGTATTTTGGCGGCGTTCGGGTTATGGACCGCGCCTGTTTTCCATCAAATCCAGGCATGAAAGGGGCAACTCATGGCCCGCGTAACCGTTGAAGATTGCATCGACAAGGTCGACAACCGCTTCGAGCTGGTGCTCCTGGCCGGCCACCGCGCCCGTCAGATCAGCCAGGGCGCGCAGATCACCGTACCGCGCGACAACGACAAGAACCCGGTCGTTGCGCTCCGCGAAATCGCCGAAGAGACGCTGTCGCCGGACGACCTCAAGGAAGATCTCATCCATTCGCTGCAGAAGCATGTCGAGGTCGATGAGCCGGAAGCCGATGGCGAGGCGATTGCCGACCAGACCGGCAGCGCCGTTGCAGCCACCGATGCCGACGACGCCGAGGACAACGTCACCTTCGATCGCATGACCGAAGAAGACCTGTTGGCTGGCATCGAAGGCCTGGTGCCGCCGGAAAAAAGCGACGATTATTGATCTTAGCGACAACTGCCGACACTTTCGCGTCGGCAGTTTCGTGGCTATCTATGACATGCGCCGTACGCCAGTGCGGCGCATGATTCATTTCAGCATTGCGAGATCCCGCCCATGATGCGTCAGTATGAGCTTGTCGAGCGCGTGCAGCGCTACAAGCCTGACGTCAACGAGGCGCTGCTCAACAAGGCCTATGTTTACGCCATGCAGAAGCATGGCCACCAGAAACGCGCCTCCGGCGACCCGTATTTCTCGCATCCGCTCGAAGTCGCCGCCATCCTCACCGAAATGCACATGGACGAGGCGACGATCGCCGTTGCCTTGCTGCACGACACGATCGAGGACACCACGGCGACCAGGGCCGAGATCGACGAATTGTTCGGCCCGGAAATGGGCAAGCTGGTCGAGGGCCTGACCAAGCTGAAGAAGCTCGACCTCGTCTCGAAGAAGGCCGAGCAGGCGGAGAACCTGCGCAAGCTGTTGCTGGCGATCTCGGAAGACGTGCGCGTGCTTCTGGTCAAGCTCGCCGACCGCCTGCACAATATGCGCACGCTCGACCATGTGCCGGAAGCCAAGCGCCTGCGCATCGCCGAAGAGACGATGGACATCTACGCGCCGCTGGCCGGCCGCATGGGCATGCAAGGCATGCGCGAGGAGCTGGAGGAGATTGCCTTCCGCTTCATCAATCCGGAAGCCTACCGCGCCGTCACCGCACGGCTGGCCGAAATCTTCGAGCGCAACAAGGGCGTGCTGTCGGAGATCGAGAAGGCGCTCTCCACGCTGTTCGACAAATATTCGATCAAGGCCGAGGTCAAGAGCCGGCAGAAGAAGCCGTGGTCGGTATTCCGCAAGATGGAGGCCAAGGCGCTGTCGTTCGAGCAGCTGTCCGACATTTTCGGCTTCCGCGTCGTTGTCGAGACGGTCGAGGACTGTTACCGCGCGCTCGGCGCCATCCACACCACCTGGTCGATGGTGCCCGGCCGCTTCAAAGATTACATCTCGACGCCGAAGCAGAACGACTACCGCTCGATCCACACCACCATCGTCGGCCCGTCGCGCCAGCGCGTCGAATTGCAGATCCGCACCTATCAAATGAACAAGATCGCCGAATACGGCGTCGCGGCTCATTCGATCTATAAGGATACCGGTGGCAAGATGAATGGTGCCGCCCATGCGATCTCGAAGGAAACCAATGCCTATGCCTGGCTGCGGCGCACCATCGAGCAGCTTGCCGAAGGCGACAATCCCGAGGACTTCCTCGAAAACACCAAGCTGGAACTGTTTCAGGACCAGGTATTCTGCTTCACGCCGAAGGGCATGCTGATCGCGCTGCCGCGCGGCGCCACGCCGATTGACTTTGCCTATGCCGTCCACACCGACGTCGGCGACACTTGCGTCGGCGCCAAGGTCAATGGCCGCATCATGCCGCTGATGACGGAGCTGAAGAACGGCGACGAGGTCGAGATCATCCGCTCGAAGGCGCAGGTCCCGCCGGCGGCGTGGGAATCGGTGGTCGTTACCGGCAAGGCACGCTCAGCCATCCGCCGCGCCACCAAGAACGCCATTCGCAAGCAATATTCGGGTCTCGGTATCCGCATTCTGGAGCGCGCCTTCGAACGCTCTGGCAAGACCTTCACCAAGGAAAGCCTGAAGCCGGTGCTGCACCGGCTGGCGCGCAAGGACATCGAGGATGTACTGGCCGCGGTCGGCCGAGGCGAACTTGCCTCCACCGATGTCATGAAGGCGGTGTTTCCCGACTACAAGGACGAGCGTGTCACGCTGGTCGCGCCCAAGCAGCGCGAGGAGGGCTGGTCGAAGATCCGCAACGCCGCCGGCATGCTGTTCCAGATTCCGGGCCGCGCTGCACGCAAGGACAAGAACCAGCCGCGCGACGACGCGGTGCCGATCCGCGGTGTGCGCGGCGATCTGCCGGTGCGCTTCGCACCGGAGGGGGCAGTGCCAGGCGATCGCATCGTCGGCATCGTGCAGCCGGGAACCGGTATCACCATCTATCCGATCCAGTCGCCGGCGCTGCAGGCCTTTGACGACCAGCCCGAGCGCTGGATCGACGTGCGCTGGGATATTGACGAGCGCACCAAGGAGCGGTTCCCGGCGCGCGTCTCGGTCACCGCCATCAACGCGCCGGGTTCGCTGGCCGACATTGCACAGGTCGTCGCATCCAACGACGCCAATATCCACACTCTGTCGATGGTGCGCACCGCGCCCGATTTCACCGAAATGCTGATCGATCTTGAAGTGTGGGACCTCAAGCACTTGAACCGGCTGCTGTCGCAGCTAAAGGACAATTCGAGCGTCAGCGATGCAAGGCGCGTGAATGGGTGAATAGTGAATAGTGAATAGTGAATAGTGAATAGTGAATAGTGAAAGAGGGTGCTCTCACTACCCTACTACCATTCACCATTCACCATTCACCATTCACCATGGACATGGAGTGAACGATGAACACCGATGAAGTGCTGGGCATTTTCCGCGAGGCCGGCGCTGTTCTCGAAGGGCATTTCATCCTGACGTCGGGCCTGCGCAGCCCGGTCTTCCTGCAGAAGGCGCGCGTTTTCATGCATGCCGACAAGACCGAGCGCTTGTGCAAGGCGCTCGCCGAAAAGATCCGCACTGGCGTGCCCGGCAGGATCGACTACGTCGTCGGCCCGGCGATCGGCGGGCTGATCCCGGCCTATGAGACCTCGCGCCATCTTGGTGCGCCGGCGATCTGGGTCGAGCGGGAAGGGGGCGAATTCAGGCTGCGCCGCTTCGAGATCGCCAAGGGATCGCGCGTCGTCATTGTCGAGGACATCGTCACCACCGGCCTGTCGATCCGCGAGACCATCGACTGTCTGCGCGCACTTGGCGCCGATGTCGTTGCCGCTGCGTGCATCATCGACCGCTCGGCCGGCAAGACCGATGTCGGCGTGCCGCTGATCGCGCTCGCCGAATATGAAGTTCCGGCCTATCCAGCCGACATGCTGCCGCCCGAGCTCGCCGCCATACCGGCGATCAAGCCGGGCAGCCGCAATATCTAATGCATGTCGCCCAAAAGTGTGCGGCGGTTTTGGGACAACGACATGCATAAAAACAAGTCAAGAGACGCTGCCGTGATTGCTGGCATCGATCATTTCGTGCTGACAGTTCGTTCGGTGGACGATACCTGCGCCTTCTATCAGCGCGTGCTTGGCTTCAAGCGCCTCGACGAGCCGGACCGACCAACGGCGCTGCTGTTTGGAACTCAGAAGATCAATGTGCATCAGGTCGGGCGTACCTTCGAGCCGAAGGCCAAGGCGCCGACGCCGGGCTCCGGAGATTTCTGCTTGATTGCTGCCCGGCCGCTCGCCGAGATATGTGCCAACCTCGCCGCCAATGGCGTGGTGATAGAGGTCGGCCCGGTCGAGCGTGTCGGCGCTCGTGGCGCGATAATGTCGGTCTATTTTCGTGACCCGGACGGCAACCTCGTCGAGGTCAGCGAATATCGATCCTAAGCGACGCTCCTTAAATTCGCCGCGATCATGCCCTGTTCAGAACGGCGATACCCAAGGCTGGCGCGACCGGCCACCGAGCGGATGCCCTCGGCCTCGTTGTTCTTCGGCCAGCGCATCGCTATATCAAAGTCGTAGTTGCTTTTCGGCGACCGCAGAGCGCAGCATGGGGCTGTCGCGCCCGGCTGGAGAAGCCGGCGTGAAGCTATTGACGGAACTAGGAACAGGAACAGAGTGCTTTTTCGACGGCGCAAGCCTGATGGTTTTTTCGAGCGGGTGCGTACTTATTTGTGGCCGCGCCGCTCGTTCTCGCGCTCGCTGCGGTATTTTTCCAAGCGCATCCTGCGGCTTAGGGCCACGCCGCATGCCGTGGCCGCAGGTGTTGCGGCGGGCGTATTCGCGTCGTTTTTCCCGCTTGGCTTTCACTTCATCATTGCTGCCATCCTGTGCTGGCTGATCGCCGGCAATCTGGTCGCGGCAGCACTCGGCACGGTCTTCGGCAACCCCCTGACCTTTCCGCTGCTATGGGCCGCCTCCTGGGAGGTCGGCAAGCTGATCCTGCATGAACACCTGCCGGCGCATGGCCCGCCCGCGCATCTCGGCGACATGCTGCATAATCTTTCCTTTGCGCAATTGTGGGGACCGGTGCTGAAGCCGATGACGATCGGCGCAATACCGCTCGGCCTGGTTTTCGGCCTGCTGTTTTACGGCATCACCCGCTGGGGCATGGTCACGTTCCACGAGCAGCGCCGCAAGCGGCTGGCCGAAAGAGCGGCAAAGGCTGGAAAAACCGGGCCGGAAGTTCCTGCCGAATGATTATCGGTATTGGCAGCGACCTCATCGACATCAGACGCATCGAGAAGTCGCTGGAACGCCATGGCCAACGCTTCATCCAGCGCATCTACACCGAGATCGAACAGGCGCGCTCCAAAAACCGCGCGGCGCGTGCGGCCTCCTACGCCAAGCGTTTCGCTGCCAAGGAAGCCTGCGCCAAGGCATTGGGTACCGGTATGGCGCAGGGTGTGTTCTGGCGCGACATGGGGGTCGTCAACCTGGCCAGCGGCAAGCCGACCATGGCGCTGACCAATGGGGCGGCAGCGCGGCTGGACGAAATTCTGCCTGAAGGGCACCGCGCGGTGATCCACCTCACCATCACCGATGATTTTCCGCTCGCTCAAGCCTTTGTGATCATTGAAGCGTTGCCGGTCGAAGAAGCGCCACATTGATTGCATCTGACCACCCGCATGACGTTGCCCAGCGCGCGCCGAGACTCTATACCATCCAACGCACAATCGAGGACGACATGAGCGTGGCTGAAAAAACCCAGAAGAAATCCGGCGGACTTGGCGAAACCGTCAGCGTCATAGTCCAGGCCCTGCTGCTTGCGCTGGTCATCCGCACGCTCCTGTTCCAGCCGTTCTCGATCCCGTCCGGGTCGATGCGGCCGACTTTGCTCGAAGGCGACTATCTCTTCGTCACCAAGTGGTCCTACGGCTTCTCCCGCTATTCACTGCCGTTCGGGCCGAACATCTTTTCGGGCCGCATCTGGGGCTCAGAGCCGAAGCGCGGCGACGTGGTGGTGTTCAAGTTTCCGCCGGATCCTTCTGTCGATTATATCAAGCGCGTCGTCGGCCTGCCGGGCGACAAGATCCAGGTCAAGGATGGCCAGCTCTTCATCAACGACGTGGGCGTGCCGCGCGTCAAGGTCGGGCAGATCGACAACCGCGACATCACCGAGGAGAACGGGCCGGTCGATGTCTATCACGAGACGCTGCCGAACGGCGTCAGTTACGACACGCTCGACCTGACGCAGGCTTCGATCGGCGACAATACCAAAGAGTTCAAGGTGCCGCCCGGTCACTATTTCATGATGGGCGACAATCGCGACAACTCGTCGGACAGCCGCTTCACCGTCGGCTTCGTGCCGGACGAGAATTTGGTCGGCCGCGCCAACCTCATTTTCTTCTCGATCGGCGGCAGCGCCAGCCCGCTCGAAATCTGGAAATGGCCGTCACTGATGCGCGCCTCGCGCCTGTTCCATTTCGTCAATTAGGGCCATGGCGGCGACGAAACGGCTGACCGCCGATGCGCTCGCCGAGGCGCTCAGGGAGCGCACCGGCCACAGTTTTGGCGACCATCAGCGCCTGCAGCGGGCGCTGACCCATGCCAGCGCTCGCGGCAGTCACGCCGGCATCGACTACGAACGTTTCGAATTCCTGGGCGACCGCGTTCTCGGCCTTGTCGTTGCCGATATGCTGCTGGCGGCATTTCCCGAGGCCGCCGAGGGTGAGCTGTCGCTGAGATTGAACGCTCTGGTCAACGCTGAAGCCCTGGCGGAAATTGCCGAGGAGATCGGCCTGCCGGAACTTATTCGCGCCGGTTCGGACGTACGCGGCCTCGACGGGCGCAAGCGCGTCAATCTGCGCGCCGATGCATTGGAATCGCTGATCGCCGTGCTCTATCTCGACGGAGGGTTGGAAGCGGCCCGTGCCTTCATCCACAGATACTGGCAGCCGCGCTCGCAAGCCATTGACGCCGCCCGTCGCGATGCGAAAACCGAACTCCAGGAATGGGCGCATCAGGCGGCAGGCGCAGTGCCGGTTTACATAATCGACAGCCGTGAGGGACCGGACCACGATCCGCTGTTCACCGTCAGTGTCAAGGTCGGCGCCTATCCGCCGGCGACCGGCAGCGGGCGCTCCAAGCGCGAGGCGGAGCAGGCTGCAGCCGCGGCACTTCTGCAGCGGGAAGGCGTCTGGCTCGATCAAGGGAGTGCCGCATGACCGCCACCGAAGCTCCGGCAACAGAAGCTCCCGCTACCCGCTCCGGCTTCGTGGCGCTGATCGGCGCGCCCAATGCGGGGAAATCGACGCTGGTCAACCAATTGGTCGGCGCCAAGGTGTCGATCGTGACGCACAAGGTGCAGACCACGCGCGCTATCGTGCGCGGCATTGCCACCCACAACAACGCGCAGATCGTCTTCGTCGACACGCCGGGCATATTCAAGCCGAAGCGCCGGCTGGACACCGCGATGGTGACCACAGCGTGGGGCGGTGCCAAGGACGCCGATATCGTGCTGCTCTTGATCGATGCCGAGCGCGGCATCCGGGGCGATGCCGACGCCATCCTCGAGCGGCTGAAGGATGTCCGGCAGCCGATGGTGTTGATCCTCAACAAGGTCGATCGGGTCAAGCACGAGACGTTGCTGGCATTGTCGGCGGCAGCCAACGAAAGGGTGCCGTTCAAGCGCACCTTCATGGTTTCGGCGCTGACCGGGTCCGGCTGCAAGGACCTGCTCGACTATCTCGCCGAGACCTTGCCGGCCGGCCCCTGGTACTATCCGGAGGACCAGATCTCCGACCTGCCGATGCGCCAGCTCGCGGCCGAGATCACCCGCGAAAAGCTCTATCTCAGGCTGCATCAGGAACTGCCTTATTCCTCCCACATCGAGACCGAAAAATGGGAAGAGAAGAAGGACGGCTCTGTGCGCATCGACCAGACAATCTATGTCGAGCGTGACAGCCAGAAGAAGATCGTGCTCGGCCATAAGGGCGAGACGATCCGCGCCATCGGCCAGGCCGCGCGCATGGAAATCGCAGGCATACTCGAGCAGAAGGTGCACCTCTTCCTGTTCGTCAAGGTACGCGAGAACTGGGGCGACGATCCCGAGCGCTACCGCGAAATGGGGCTCGAATTTCCGCACTGAGCCTGTTTTGGCGATCCGCCGAGCGGCCTGTTGGCCGCCTCAGGATTCTGAGCGGTCGCCGGGCTGCCCGCTTGGTCGACTTTGCATTTTGAACAACGGCCGAGTCATTCCGGGAGGCCATGCGTCGACCACGTCGTCGACCCGTTCCTCATTGGTACCGGCGCGACGGGAAATTCTGAGCGGTTTCTGAGAGTTGTGTGCGTCAAGTTCTGCAAAATGGCGTGGCATTGCGGTGACGTCGGCGTGTCCGCCGCGCAGCCCCCGTGTTTAGCGGAG